>JAJTFE010000064.1:10483-16466 GCA_021298375.1 Blastopirellula sp.
GGGGTTTTTGCCAGTTGCCCCGAGTCCGCGGGAACGGAGGAAAAGCGGCAGAGAGCCAGCGCCCGAGGCGCGATTTTCTGCCGCGTTCCGTTTTGGCCGACTCGCGCTCCATGCCTGACCGAGTCGTTGTCTTTCTCGGCAAGAGGAATTGGCCGTCCCGATTTTGGGCGGTCAGATGCAGTTTGCCTGGCTTGCCCGCTTTCTCAGGGAATGCCATTTCGAGCCCGCAGGGAACTTGCTACAGTCCCCCCGCTGCCGAGCGGGCTGGAGGTTGAGTCCGCTGGCTTGCAGTGAATTTGCTCGAGACTGTGTGACCGGAATTGTGAAGTTGCGCCCGCCGTCTGGTGCGCAGGCAACCGTTGTCTGATTGGTGACAAGCCGATGCTGCTGGTGCGGACCAAAATCAAATCGCTGATGTACTGGGGCGTAGGTCTGCTCTGCGTGATCGTGGCGTTTCTTTCGCTCGCCTCGGTTCAGGGGGTCCTCAAGTTCCGCAAGCTCTCGAAAAACATTCGGGGACGTGCCACGGAGTTGCCTTTGGCGGCCGACTTGAGCAACGAGATCGGGCGTCTGCGATCGTCCTTCTTCAAGTGTTCGGCTTTCCATTATGGCGAGCGCGAACGGGCGCCTTCGCCCTTGGACTTTCCCCGTTTCCAATTCAAAAGCAATCTGGGCTCGGTCGAATCGGCACTCAACAAATACGAGGAGCAACTGGTCACGAGCGATACCAGTGATCCGCGGATTGCCGACACCACTCAGGAGCGACAGGTCGTGCTCGAGCTGCGGCGTTCGCTGCAGCAGATTTACCGCCTGATTGAGATGCGGGAGTGGGATTTCGGCAGCGTTCAACATGCGGCTGAGCTGGAACGGGAGCTTGACTCTCTGCAGGCCGAGACCAACCGCTTGCCGACGCTGATGAAGGATCGGATGGATGCATTTGCTGAGGAAGCTCGCGGCGAGTACCACGGCCTGTTGTTCCTCAGTTTTCTCATGCCCGTTCTGGCCTTGGGGCTGTTGAGCTATCTGGTAATCGTATTCCGCAAGCGGATCTTTCTGCCACTCAGTCGACTGATTGAGGGATCGCGGCAGGTCGCGGGCGGAAATTACGACCATCGCACCACGCTCGACTCAGAAGATGAGATGTCCGAGCTGGCGGATTGCTTCAACGCGATGACGGCCAATTTTCAGGCGATTCAGCGGGACTTGAATGGACAGGTGCAGCAGCGCACGCGAGAAGTTGTGCGCAGCGAGCAGATGGCGAGTGTCGGTTTTCTGGCGGCAGGTGTGGCCCATGAGATCAACAACCCGCTGGCGACGATTGCCTGGTCGGCGGAGTCTCTGGAGTCGCGCTTGGAGGAGATTCTCGACCTGGATTCGCAGAAGCCGGCTGCGGAACGACAAGCGGAAATCGACCAGATGCGCAAGTATCTGCGGCGGATTCAGGATGAGGCGTTTCGTTGCAAGGGGATCACGGGCGGGCTGCTGGACTTTTCGCGGCTCGGTGATGCGAAGAAAGTACCGACTCAATTACAGGACTTGATTCAGTCGGTAATCGAGATGGTCCGGACGCTGGGGAAATACCGCCGGAGAACGATCGAATTTGATCCTGGCCGACCGTTGACCGTGGCAGTGAACCCGCAGGAGATGAAGCAGGTCATGTTGAACCTGATCACCAATGCACTGGACAGCATGGACGACGGGGGGACTCTGCGAGTCAGTTTGGCCAGCACGTCGCAGCAGGTCAGCATCGCCGTCCGGGACGATGGTTGCGGCATGTCAGAAGAGGTGCTGCAGCATCTGTTCGAGCCTTTTTACACCCGCCGCCGCGACGGTCAGGGAACCGGTTTGGGACTCTCGATCACTTATCGAATCATTGAAGAGCATGGAGGGCGGATTGAGCCCTTCAGTGAAGGCCCCGGCAAGGGGAGCACGTTTACCATCACTTTGCCCTTGAAAGCACATGAGCAAAAACAACCAGCGGGCCTCGCAGCCTAAGCCCCTTCACATCCTGTTTGCCGACGACGAAGTTCCCTTGCAGGAGCTGATCGCCGATGAGCTTCCGCGGATGGGATTCACCGTCACGGTTTGCCCGGATGGTCCGACGGCAGTGGCCGCGATCGAAAAAAACGTCTTCGACTGCATCGTTGTCGACCTCGACATGCCGGGGCTCAACGGGATTCAGGTGATTGAGCGCTGCAAGCAACTCTCCCCCGGCACCGAAGCGATTGTGCTCACGGGCAAGGCGTCGAAAGATACGGCGATTGCCGCCCTGAGGCTCGGGGCGTTTGACTACCTGCAAAAGCCCTGCACGCTGGTCGAGTTGCAGACGCGGCTGCGCCGGGTGGCAGAAAAGCGGGAGTTGACGCGGCAGCTGCAGGCGTTGCAATTGCGGCTGGCCCGGGTTGAGGGCCAGGCCCAGATGGTTGGCAGTCATCCGTTGATGCAGCGAGTCAAAAGTCTGATTGCAAAGGTCGCGCCCTCTGGTTCGAACGTGCTGATTCTGGGCGAGACAGGGACGGGCAAGGAACTGGTCGCCCGAGCGATTCACGAGCAGAGCGAGCGGGCGGACAAACCGTTTCTCGCCGTAAACTGCGGGGCCTTCCCGGAAAACCTGATCGAGAGCGAGTTGTTCGGGCATCGCAAGGGAGCCTTTACCGGCGCCGAGGAGAATCGCGCCGGCCTGTTTGAAGTTGTCGATGGCGGGACGTTGTTCCTCGATGAAGTCGGCGAATTGCCCAAATCAATGCAGGCCAAATTGCTGCGGGTACTGGAGAGTGGTGAGGTCCGACGGGTCGGCGATACGCAGCCGTTCAAGGTCGACGTCCGCATCGTCTGCGCAACGCACCGCAACCTGCCGCAATTGGTGGAAGCGGGCGAGTTTCGCCAGGACCTTTGGTACCGCATCAACACGTTTGTGGTTGAATTGCCGCCGCTTCGCGAACGCAAGGATGACTTGCCCGAATTGGCTCGACACCTGTTGCTGCGGCATCGTCCGCAAGCCAAGTCAATGGCCGAGCCGTTCACCCCCGAAGCGTTGGCGCTGCTCCGGGGCTACGAATGGCCCGGCAACATTCGGGAACTGGCCAACGTTGTCGAGCATGCGGCGATTCTCGCCGATGGTTTGCCAATCCGCGAGATCGATTTGCCCCAGCACCTGCTCCAGCCGCGGGCGCCGGGAAGCCTGCGCAAGGGCATCCTCTCACTGCGCGAGCTGGAAGCTCAGGCGATTCAAGCGGCGCTCGATCGGCACGCAGGCAATAAGACCGCAGCTGCCAATGAACTGGGGATCAGCATCAAGACGCTCTACAACAAGTTGGGACAGGAACTCGGACTGAGGGCTGCCTGACGCGGGATTTGAAGAGGCGCAAAGGCCGTCCATCTCGACGGCGAACGGACAAGCGTTAAAGTGAGGACTCGATCCGCTTGCATCCCGTTCGAGCGAAAGCATTGCGCGCATGTCCGATCTGGTTACTTTGGTTCCGAAGTTTGTTGCCCGGCACTATGCCTGCGGCGCGGTGAACTCAGTGGTGAGCAATCCCGGCTCCGGATTTTCAGGAGCCGAACTCTTTCGCATCGAAACGGCGACTGGCTGCTTTGCGCTGCGCGGTTGGGAGGCGAGCGCGGAGCGGCGGAGGCGGTTGGAGGAATCGACGGCGGTGATTTGTTTTGCCGCCTCAAAAGGCTGCGACGCGTTGCTCTCGATCCCGCAGCTCACCCGAGGGGGCGAGCGGCTGGCCGAGGAAGCCGGATACCTCTGGCAGCTTTCCCACTGGCTGCCGGGCCAACCTGACTTTAATTCTTTCCCCAGTCTCGCGCGATTGCAGGTCGCCCTCGCGGGACTGGCTCAATTTCATCAGGCCACGCTGGGCCTGCGGACTCGGCGCGGGGTGTGCAATGCAATTCCCTGCCGCTTGGTGGAATGTCGGGCGATCGCCAACTATCTCGAGTTGCTGAAAGACCCGATTCAGCGGGAACCCAATCCGCAATTGCAGCAGGTTGCCTGGGAGTTGTGGCAGCGTGTCGCCTTCTGTAGCCCCGGGCTGTTTGACCGCGGCCAGCCGCTGGGGCGGCTGGAATTTGCCCTCCGCCCGGTGCTGGGGGATATCTGGCACGACAACCTGATTTTCGAGGGAGAACGGCTTTCCGGGTTTGTCGACTACACGGCGATTCAGGATGACGCCGTTTCGGTTGACCTGGCCCGACTTTTGGGGAGTCTGAGGCTGGACGGGGAGGTCCCCTGGCAAGCTGGGCTGGCTGCCTACCAAGCGGTTTCGCCCCTTTCGGCTGACGAACAAAAAATTATTCCTTGGTTACACGAATCGGGGCTCGTCTTGGGTGGCCTAAATTGGTTAAAATGGATTTTTGTACACCGCCACGAATTCCCTCGAGCTGACGCGGTCTTGCAGCGGATGCAGGAGCTTTCCAGGCAATTGCTGGAGCTTGCTTCGGCCGAGACCAGTTGGCGGTGTTGATAGTGCCCGGTGTTGATAGTGCCCGGTGTGGATAGTGCCCGGTGTGGATGGCAGTTCGTGTTGATGGCAGCTCGTGGGGATGACCTTCGATGTTGTTGACGGGCAAGTGTTGATGGGCGCGAGTGGAGTGGGTGCTGGTCTTCGAAGTTTTGGGGTGAGTGGAACGAGCCAACGATTATTCGGCCTTTTTCTCAGGGTGGAAGAGTCATGCAGCAGCAAAAGCAACTGACAACGCGTCAGCGAATGGTTCTCAATACAATCCAGCGAATGACAGCTCGGCGTGGGTTTGGGCCGACGATTCGGGAAATTGCCGAGGCGATGGATATCAATTCGCCCAACGGCGTTGTGGTCCACTTGCGGGCGCTGGAGAAAAAGGGATTCATCCGCCGAAATGCCAACTTGTCCCGCTCCATCCAATTGGTGGAACGCAAGCCAGCCAAAAAGCAGAAGGGCTTGCCGCTGGTGGGTCAGGTCGCCGCGGGACCGTTGACTGAGGCTGTTGAGCAGGCCGAGCGGTTGGACTTGGGCAAACTGTTTGATAAGTCCGAGAACTTCATGTTAGAGGTGCGGGGCGAATCGATGATTGAAGCCCACATCTGTGAAGGGGATTACGTCGTGGTGTCCAAGCAGGCGATGGCTGAGCCGGGGCAGATTGTCGTGGCCCGGACGCCCGACGGTGAGGCGACGATTAAGTATTACTATCCCGAGCGAAAGAAAGTCCGCTTGCTCCCGGCCAATCGCAAGATGCAAGCCATTCTGGTCGACGAAGTCGAGATTCTCGGCGTCGTGATCGGCGTCGTCCGCCAGATTGACGACTGAGGAAGTGGCGGGTTGATCCCGGTTTGCGCCGTTGTTTTCAACGCCGAGCGCATGTTTTCAGTGACCAGCTCGTCCGCAGTTGTGTTCGGCAAGTCAGCTTTAGCTTCCCAATTCCGCTCGCAACTCGCGCCGCATGACTTTATTGCTGGCCGTGCGGGGCAGGGCCGTGACGAGGCGAACTTCCCGGGCTCGGAAGAGTGGATTCAGGTCGGCTTTGAGCCGCTCGTTGAATGCTTTGAGCAGATGTGCGGCGGCGTTGGTGGGGTTCTCGGCGGGTTGGTCGAGGACCGTAAAGACCACGAGTTCTTCGGGGCCGCCATTTTGCGACCAGGCAACTGCCGCTGTTTCGCGGACGCCGGGCACGCGATTCATGATGCGTTCCAATTCGGCGGAACTGATTTTGATTCCGCCCAAGTTCATCGTATCATCGACTCGGCCGCCGGCCATGTAATAGTTGCCGGGCAGTCTGCGAAAATGATCGCCGTGCCGCCTGAGCAGCAGATGCGTCGCCAGTCGCGGCGTTTCGGCGTAGTAAGTTTGATGGTGGTCCCGATTGAGCAGTCGCTGCGACAACCCGATCGACGGCGGGATTAAGAAAAGTTCCCCCTCATCCGCCAATTGATTCAGTTCATCGAGAATCAGGAAATCGATGCCCAAGGCGGGGGTCGAGAACGTGCTCGGCGCGTTGGGCT
>JAJTFE010000065.1 GCA_021298375.1 Blastopirellula sp.
CTGAGTTCCTGAATTACCGCTTGGGTCCTCGCGAGAAGGACGCCATGGGATTGTTTTGCAGATGGGCCGCTGAATCTGGCCTGCTGCCTCACCCTAGCGAGTTGAAATTCCATGGTTGCCCCGTTGCTTGAAAAGGCGGTTGCCGGTGAACGACTGACCCCCGCTGAAGGCCTCAGCCTGCTGGAGCGGGCCCGGCTGGCGGAACTGGGAACTGCCGCCAATGCCGTCACCAGACGCCTGCACCCCGAGTCGATTCGCACCTATAACATCGATCGGAACATCAACTACACCAATATCTGTACTGCCGTCTGCGACTTTTGCGCTTTCTACCGGGGCCCGAAGGATCCCGAAGGCTACGTCCTCCCCCGCGAAGAGTTGCACGCCAAAATTGCTGAAGCCGTCCAGTTGGGGGCTGATCAGATTCTGCTTCAGGGCGGACTCCATCCCAAATTCACTCTCGACTGGTACGAGGAGATGCTCCACGGGATCAAGCAGCGTTTCCCGATGGTCAACGTACATGGCTTCAGTCCGCCCGAGATCCACCACTTCACCAAAGTCAACAAGCTGCCGCTGGAGACCGTACTGCAGCGGCTGAGGGATGCCGGCATGGGGAGCCTGCCCGGAGGCGGCGCGGAGATTCTGGTGGACCGCGTCCGAAGCGCCATCACCCGCGGCAAAGTGATGACGGACGACTGGCTGAATGTGATGCGGGTTTGGCACAAACTGGGTGGACGGAGCAGCGCCACCATGATGTTCGGTCACGTTGAAACTCTGGCCGAACGTATCGAACACCTTGAACGACTGCGGCAACTGCAGGATGAGACCGGTGGCTTTACGGCCTTTATCTGCTGGACCTTCCAGCCCGATCATACCCAGTTGTCGCAGACCATTCCGACCGGCAGCCACGAATACCTCAAGATGCTCGCCGTCGCTCGGCTGTACCTCGACAACTTCTCGAACATGCAGTCGAGTTGGGTCACCCAGGGTTTGAAGGTTGGGCAGCTGGCCCTGCAATTTGGCGCCAATGACATGGGCAGCCTGATGATCGAGGAAAACGTCGTCGCCGAGGCAGGAACGGTACACTACCTGACGCTCGACGAAATTCGGGCTGCGATCAGCGAACTCGGCTACGTCCCGCGACAAAGAAACGTGCACTACCAACTGCTCGGCGAGGAACATGAGCAGCGGGCGATCATCGCCAATCGACACTGGACCAACCATCGCCGCAAAGATCCGCCGGCGAAACCACCGCGCGAACTGGTTGAACTAAGTTAAGCCCAGGCTGGGGTTCAGTCGTCTCCGGGTTGGCGACACACTTGCCAAAACGTCTCACCGAACGCCGCACTCAACGTCCCCCTCCAATAAACCAGGGCATCAGCAACTGGCCCTGAGGGAAGGCCAGTGAGGATGCTGCAGCGACCGTCTCGCCGTAACGCTGCGCCGAGTCCGGGGTAATCCCCGAGCCTGCAATCACGAATGGGACGTCGCCATGACTGTGCGTCTTGGTGCGGCAGGGAGTGGGGTGGTCGGGTGTGACCAGCATTCGCCACTTGTCCCCGCGCGACAATTCCGTCAGCAGAGGCCCGACAATTTCCCGATCGATTGCTTCAATCGCGGCAATCTTGGCTGCGACATTGCCCTGATGAGCTGCCTCGTCGGGAGCTTCGATATGGACGCAAACGAGATCAAAACGTTGCAGTGCTTCCACCGCAGCCCGACCCTTGGCGGCATAGTCGGTATCGAGATAACCAGTGGCCCCCGGAACGCGCAGATTGTCCCAGCCGATCAGTTCGGCCAGGCCTCGCAGCAAATCGACTGCCGTGATCATCGCTCCGCGCAGGCCAAATGAATCGAAGAACGATTTCAATGTGGGCTTTTTTCCCAGCCCCCAAAGCCAGACGCAGGTCACAGGAGGCTTGCCCGCAGCGACCCGCCGTTGATTGACAGGATGTTCGGCGAACCAGGCGACTGAATCACTCATCAAGTCCGTCAACATGCCGCTCCCCGGTCCCCGCGGAAAATCTTCGGTCACTGGCCGATCGCTCAAATCATGCGGGGGAGTCGCGCGGGTATCGCGGCTGAACGGAGCAGCCTCCCCATCCGCTGGGCGGTAGACGAGCAGATTCCGGTAGCTGACTCCGGGAAAAAACTGCAGCGGCGAGTCCTCAGGCAATTGTTGCTGGGCAAAGGCGAGCAGTTCCGTCGCTTCCTCGGTGCTGACATGACCTGCAGTAAAATCCTGCATCACTTGGCCATGGATCGTGACCAGATTACAGCGCACGACCCAGTCGCGGCTGGTTAAGGGAATTCGCTGGGCCGCAGCCTCGATCGGGGCCCGACCGGAGTAGTTTAAGTTCGGGTCATAACCCAACAGGCTGAGGTTGGCGACATCGGAGCCCGCCGGCAAATTGCGAGGCGTGTGGTTCGCCTTGCCGACGACTCCCATACTCGCCAAGCGGTCGAGGTTGGGTGTGTGGGCAGCCTCCAATGGCGTTGCCCCGCCCAAAGTCGCTTGCGGCTCATCAGCGGCACCATCCGGAATCACAATCACGTACTTCATTCAGGTCCAGTCCTTAACCAATCGAGTTGTTTCCTGACAGCGTTCAATCTACCGGCCTCCTGCCCTGGAGGAAAAGGCGGGCTCCTGCCGATACGCCTACACGGAGGGGCAGGGGAGAGGCGCGAAGGGGAAGACGGGGTTACATCCCAGTTCGACTTAATCGAGGATTTGCAAGCGTTCCACCGCCGAGCGGACGAACTCGAAGCGAGTGATTTCCTCCGCGGCCGACTCAACTGCCGCCAGCGTCGTCCGATGCGTCATTAAGACCAGAGGCAATTCCGCTTCTGGGTCCTCCTCGAGGTCCTGCTGGTAGACGGTTGCAATCGAGATGCCATGCCGATTGAGGACCCCGGCCACGTCGGCCAGAACAGTCGGATGTTCGACGACGTTGAATCGCAGGTAAAACTTCGCCGCCAGTCTCCCGGCGGATTCGATCACCACTGGCGATTCGATTTCAGACCAGAGCCGGAGGGTTTGGAAGGTAATCCTCGTTCGGCCGACCGCCGTATCGATCATGTCGGCGACGACTGCCGAGGCAGTTGGTGCCGGTCCAGCCCCTTGTCCATGGAAGAAGACCGGTCCGACAAAGTCTCCCACCACGCTGATCGCGTTATAGTTCTCGCGGACCTCAGCCAGCGGTGTTCCAGCCCGAACCAGCATCGGAGCGACCCGCACCTGCAGCGAGCGGCCCTCTAATTGCCCGTAAGCGACGAGCTTGACACGGTAGCCAAACTGCGCGGCGAAACTCAAGTCGAGCGCCGAGACGTCATCGATGCCACGCCTCGGGATTTGATTCCAGTGGACGGCTGAGCCGAAAGCCAAGTGTCCAAGAATTGCCAGCTTCTGCGCGGCATCGGTGCCATCCAGATCCATGGCCGGGTCCGCTTCTGCAAATCCCAAACGCTGCGCTGCTGCAAGCGCGTCGCTGAAGGGGGTCCCTTCCTCGCTCATTCTGGTGATGATGTAATTGCTGGTCCCGTTCAAAATCCCGCGCAAGGACTCGACGCGGTTGGCATTCAGGCATTGCGAAATGTTGGCAATGATCGGAATGCCGCCAGCCACACTCGCTTCGAATGCGATCGAACGCCCCAGTTCCCGGGCCCGGTCAAACAGTTCCGGGCCATGCTCCGCGAGCAACGCCTTGTTCGCGGTAACCACATCCTTGCCGCTTTCCAGCAGTCGCAGCATGATGGTCCGCGCCGGCTCGATTCCGCCGACCAGATGGGCGACCACGGAAACGGAAGAATCGTTGAGCAACCGATCGAGGTCGTCGGTCAAGACCCCGCTGGGGAGTTCCACGGGCCGCGGCTTGAGCACATCGCGAACGACGACATGACGAATCCAGAGAATTCGTCCCGCGTGGCGGGCTGTGCGGTCGCCATGGTCGAGCAGCAACCGGGCGACCCCCGCCCCGACATTACCCATCCCGACCAGTCCGACAAATGTCTTATCCATGGTGTTCGCAAATCAGCTTCCGCGTTGACAAGGTGCAAAGGGCAAGAGGGGAGCGGGATCGCGCCCGCCGGCGTCCTCCCAAGCTCACAGCCAAAACCTGCCCAGCCTCGACTTATGTCATCAAAAACCAGGTTCTGGCTCTGGGGAATGTTCATCGCCCAATTCGGTCCCGAACCTGGCACTAAAATGAATGCTCCAGTTTAATCGCTGAAGCTGAAACCGAAGAGGTGCTCCATTCGGGACAAGGGGCATCCGCGTTTCCGGGTTAAAGTTGGAGTCCCGCGCCTCTGAAAAGGGATGTGAAACTCGCCGCAGCTGGTTGGCTGGAGCCGTCTGGATTGGCAAGCCGCGATCGTCGGGCTCAGATTCCATTTGCGCCTTGCCGAACCCTTGCGGTTAACATGGGTCCGCAAAGTTTGTCCCAAATGCCGGTTCGCCCAATGAAGAATATAAGCTTTTCTCGCCGGATGGCTCCGCTGGTCGGAGTTGCTGTTGGGAGCCTGTGCGGGTTGCAAGCAGGCTTGCTGGCACAAATCCCCCTCGCCTGGTTTGGGATCAGCGGCGCTGCCCTTGGCGGTCTTGCGGGTGCGCTGATCATGCTGCTGGAACCGCGCTCGAGCGAATCGGAAAACGGCGATTTCTCCCGGCAGAACAGCCGCCCCAGTCTCACCCACTCCAGCGGCGTGGTCGGCCGGTTTCTTGCGGTTGTCGGCTGCGGGCTGTGCTGGTTTCCGATCCTCGGCCTGATTTTGAATCTGGCCGGTTTGCTCGCAAATCAGCAGGCCGGTGATTGGGCCAAGCGTGTTTCGCTGATGAGTTTGGTGATCAGCGCGGGGCTCTCCACACTTTTTGTCATTCTGTTTGCATTGGGTGTGATCAGCTGAATCGACGAACGAGACTGGCCTCGGATAGTCAGGCGTTCGAGGGATTAGCTTTCCGGGACGTTCCTGCAAATCGCCCCGCGATCCCGGGATCTTCCTCGTAGATTCCCCGGCCAGTGAAAAAAATTGACTCCCACTTTTTTGTGCGGTGCGGCGAGAGAGGGACGAGGTCCCTTTTCGCAGGGGGCTTGGCTGGATCATGCCCGGCGGACTGCTTTTGGATTTTGGCGGCAACTGGACTGCCTCGGCCCCGATCCGGCTTGAAAAATCGGCGGAATTCGCGACAATTCCCCGCACGGATGGATGGCTGAGCGGTTTAAGGCACCGGTTTTGAAAACCGGCGAACTCGTAAGGGTTCCGGGGGTTCGAATCCCTCTCCATCCGCTTGAAACATAGCGATAATCCCGCGGGAACGGGTTGTTACTCTCCGGGCTCCTGCCAATGCAAATTTCTTGAGTCGCGGCGTTGCTGCACGACCGCACAGCGCCAGCATGGTGTCCCAGATGGTGTCCCAGCGGTCGCTGACTGCGCAGCGAGACTGCGGAATTTCTTCAGGCCAGTCAACTTGGGCGGACCACCGGCGGGCCATTCTCTTGATCCCGTTTCCAACCAATCGAGTCCCCAAGTCGGCGATTGTTCCTCGGTCGTACAGCTGTCTCTCGGTCGTACAGATGTTTCTCGGTCGTATGGCTGTCTCTCGGTCGTACGGCGGCCTGCCTCGGAAAAGCGACGGGGCGAGTAGCCGGGTACACAATCGATTCCGCACTACGTTCGGCTCAAAAAGTTAAACGGGGAGGCCTCCACAGCCTCCCCGTTTTGTTTCGCTCCGACCTGAAGCCGCAGTTGCTCTACCCCAGCGCGGGGTTACGGCAACCGGCGACTCGCTCAGCTACTCCCGCGAGCCCTGCTTGCTAATCCGCTCCTCGGCTCGCTTCCAATCGTAACTCTCGGGTTTGGGATAATCCTGGTTTTCCTGCAGCTCGACCAAATCAACTGGCTTGCCGCCGACCCCGTTAGCGGGGACTTCGCCGTGGCTGCTCCAGACGATAGCGTTGAGGACTACCCGCCGGAAATCGTCATTTCCCCAGTTCCAGTGGTCATGTCCCCCGGTGAAGCCGAAGCCCCGTCCGCCCGACTCGTTTTCGCTGGCCCAGGCGACATGTTGGGGCAAGCCCGCCTCTTTCCGCACATGCGGGTTGCCACTGTGCGGGCCGTCGGGACGGGACAACGTGCTGGCGGGTGGAATCGCTGTCAAAACGGGTGTCACGTCTTTCATCTCCGGTCGAAATCGCATGTGGTAGTACCACTCGTCCTCGATTTCGAAAGGCTTCACGCCCCGCGCGATCGGGTGGTCTGGAAGTTTTTCGAACTTCGCAACCCAATGCGGATTTACAGACCAGTCAGTCTCAAAGTAACCACCAATCCATTTCAGGAATTTATCACCCGGCTCGCCCTTGGGAATTTCTACCGCGTAGTGGAGGCAAACAATCCCGACGCCCTTTTCGGCCAAGGCATCGATTTCCTTCAAATGAGACATGACCGGATGACCGCCTCCCCCGTCACTGTACATCACCACGCAATCAGCCCCCTCAAAAGCCTTCGGGTCAGCCGGCCATTCGTGTTTGTAAACTTTGACCTCAAAATTGGGCATCGCCTGTTCAAGGTGTTTCGCCAACAGCACACATCCGGCGTAATGCTCGTGGGCACCATAACCGTGACTCGGCGGACCGGCCAAAAAAACCACCCGCTTCTTGGCAGCCGACTCCTGAGCGACGACGACATCAGGCCCGGCCACAAAACCGATCAAACAAGAACCAAAAGCCCAAACGGCGGCAATCCATAACAAGCTTTGACGTTTCAACACGGTCCAGCCCCCACTGAGTCAGGAATTATTTGGCAACTGCCGATGTCTCCAGCAGGCGCGCAGAATGAATCTCCGCACCTGTCCCCTGCAGCCAGCGACTGCCGGCATTATACTGGGTTTCCTGGTGGTTTGAGCCAAGCTGCGGGGCAACTCTCGCCAAAGCAGCAGCCGGGCAAAAAGCGGAGCTGCTTCAGCCGGGCGTTTCTCTTTCAGTCCAAGCCAAGCTTCTTTCCGACAGAGATTGCAAAAAGGGGAGCCAGAGTGGGAACGATCAAGCGGATACTGGTAACGGGCGGCGCTGGCTTTTTGGGCTCGCACCTTTGCGAACGCCTGGTCGGCGAGGGCCACGACGTGATCTGCGTCGACAATTTCTTTACCAGCCAAAAGGCCAACGTCTCCCACCTGCTGTCGAAGCCCAACTTCGAGCTGATTCGGCACGATATCGTCCATCCACTGTTTCTCGAAGTCGACGAAATCTACAACCTCGCCTGTCCGGCTGCCCCGGGCCATTACCAGTACAACCCCATCAAGACGATGAAGACCAGCGTGATCGGCTCGATCAATCTGCTGGGAATGGCCCGCCGCTGTAATGCCAAAATTTTTCAGGCCTCCACCAGCGAGGTCTATGGCGACCCGGAAGTTCATCCGCAACCCGAATCTTACCGCGGCTGCGTCAATCCGATTGGCATCCGGGCCTGTTACGACGAAGGCAAGCGTGCGGCTGAAACCTTGTTCATGGATTACCACCGAATGAACAAATTGCGGATTCGCATCTGCCGAATCTTCAACACCTACGGTCCCAGAATGCACCCCTTTGACGGCCGCGTGGTTTCCAATTTCATTCGCCAGGCGTTGAGCAACACCGACATCACCATTTACGGGGATGGCTCCCAAACCCGTTCTTTCTGCTACCGCGATGACCTTGTCGAAGGATTCATCCGCCTGATGAACGCTCCGGACGAGGTGGTTTTCCCGGTCAACATGGGAAATCCAGGTGAATACACGATCAAGGAATTGGCCGAGATGATTATCGAGCTGACCGGGAGCAAGTCCAAGCTGGTATACAAGCCGCTGCCAGCGGACGACCCGACCCGGCGCCGACCAGACATCACACTTGCCAAAAAACACCTCAGCTGGGAACCGAAGATTCCACTCCGCGAGGGGCTGAGCAAAACGATCGCCTGGTTCAAGTCGATTGACCCGGAGCAATTCCGCCCGCCGACACCGAATTATTGACAGTCCCCGCAGCCGACTCTGGCGCTTCACTCACAGCACCCCAATCACGCTTCCCCCCAGTTCGCCATGCCCCCTGCGATCCATGACTTGGCGATTGTCGGTGTGGGCGGGATGGGCAGCGCCGCGTTTTGGGCTGCGGCCGAGCGCGGCCTGAATGTCCTCGCCTTGGAGCAATTCGGTCCGGCCCATGACCGAGGTAGTTCTCACGGACAGACGCGAATCATTCGAGCGGCTTACTTCGAGCACCCCTCGTATGTCCCGATGGCGCAGCGATCGTTTCAGCTCTGGGACGAGATCTCGGCGCGGAGCCGCCGGCCGCTGCTTCGTCGTTGCGGACTGCTGCAAGCCGGTCCGCCCGACTCGGCTGTGATTGCCGGAGTTCGCGCCAGCGCCCAGCAATACGCTCTCGACGTGGAAGAGCTTTCGCCCGAGGAAATCGAGGCCCGTTGGCCAGTCTTCAAAATCGAACCCGGACAGGTTGGCTTGTTCGAATCAGGGGCAGGCTATCTCCGCGTCGAGTGGTGCTGCGCGGCGATGATCCGGCTCGCCATCGACAGGGGAGGGGAGTACCACGGCGACGCAGCGGTGCAAGACTGGCGAGTCGAAGCCGATGGGACAGTGCGACTGGAAACGGCAGCTGCAGAATTCCGTGCGCGGCAAGTCATCTTTGCGGGCGGACCTTGGTCTGCCAGCCTGCTGGCTGGGCTGAAACTGCCGCTCCAAGTGGTTCGCAAGCAGCAACACTGGGTTCAGGTCGATCGGGCCGACATCCATGACCGCGCCGGATTTTGCTGCTTTCTCTTCGACACGCCGGGCGGCTGTTTTTACGGTTTCCCCGCGATTGATCACCTGGGCATGAAATTCGCTGAGCACTCGGGCGGCTCCCCCGTGGCCGATCCCAGCCAACTCGACCGAGAACTTGACGCGAGTGATTGGAAACGGACCTCTGAATTCATCGAGCGGACTTTTCGGTTCGGGCGAACGCGGCTGACTCATCATAGCGCTTGCATGTACACGCGAACTCCTGACGAGCACTTCCTGATTGATTTACATCCGGAACACCCTCAGATCGCGTTTGTGGCCGGGTTGTCGGGGCACGGTTTCAAATTCGCCCCGGTCATCGGCCAGCAACTGGTCGACTTGCTCCAAGGCGCTTCGCACCCCAATTGCGAATTCCTCAGGCTCAAGCGAATCCGCGAGAGCACGGATCTCTAGGCTCGCACTCAGGCGCCCTGTTCGCGCCCACGGCTCGGACTGCTGGAACAACCGATTTTAAAACAGCCGGTTATAGCCATTGAGGGCCGCGACCCGATAAGCCTCGGCCATGGTCGGATAGTTGAATGTCGAATTCATGAAGTACTTGAGCGTATTGGCGGTCCCTTCCTGAGCCATGATCGCTTGCCCGATGTGGATGATCTCGCTGGCGTTGGCGCCAAAGCAATGGACGCCGAGAATTCGCAGCGACTCCCGATGGAAGAGAATCTTGAGAATTCCGACTGTCTGGCCGGAGATCTGCGCTCGGGCGATGCTCTTGAAATGGGCGATCCCGACTTCATAGGGAATTTTGGCTTCGGTCAGTTGCTTCTCGGTTTGGCCGATGCAGCTGATTTCCGGGCTGGTATAGATTCCGGCCGGGATCTCCTCGAGGTGATTTTCCGCGTCACCCAGTCCCAGCAAATGCCGGCCTGCGACTCTTCCTTGCGTGTAGGCGGCACTCGCCAGGGAAGGTTGCCCCACCAAGTCCCCGACGGCGTAAACATGAGGCACCGCTGTTTGCCCGTGCTGATTGACGCTGAGATAGCCACGACTGTCGGCCTGAAGCCCGACTGCGGACAGATTCAGCTGGTCGGAATTACCCGTGCGACCTGCCGCCCAGAGCAACGCCTCACTGCGAATCGCCTTGCCGCTGTGCAGGTGCAGCACCACTCCATCACTTGTCCCCTCGATTCGCGAATAGGACTCGTTGTGGCGAATCACCACGCCACGTTCGCGCATGTGGTAGCTAAGCGCGTCGGTGATTTCGTCATCGAGAAAATCGAGGAGTGAAGAGCGACTGTTGATCAGGTTGATCTTGATGTCGAGGTTGCGAAACATCGAGGCGTATTCGCAACCAACGACTCCGGCACCATAGATCGTCAACGTGTGGGGACGCTCGGAAAGGTTCAGAATCGTATCGCTGTCGAAAATTCTCGGGTGGCTGAAATCGACGTCCGCTGGCCGGTAGGGACGCGACCCCGTTGCCAACACTACCGCCGATGCCGCCACCCGCAACTCGTCACCGATCTGCACGGTATGGGGATCGAGAAACAGGGAGACTTGGCTTGAGATGATGGACTGGGCGCTCCGCCGCAGGTCAGAGAGACTGGCGCGGGAGACGGCGTCAGGGGATTTCAGCAGCGGATTGGCCGAAGCCTCGACGACCTGAAGAATCGCGGCCCGCAGGGCTTTACTGGGAATCGTTCCCCAGTGAGTGCAGCCTCCCCCAATCAGCCGGTAGCGCTCAACCACGAGGACTTTGCGACCGCCCTTGGCCAGTTGCATGGCGGCACCCTCGCCGCCTGGTCCGGAGCCGACGACAATCACATCGACTTGCTTGCTCATTTAATCTCACCTCAACCACGGAGTGGAGAAAGGCCGCAAAAAATCGGCCTTTGCGACGACCCAACAGACTGTCCAGTCACTATTGGGGCGAAAACCCGAGCGAACCGGAAACGAGCGAACTGCGAGTTCCGCTGCAGCCACCGGACGCCGCCCCACCCCGCCCGGCCAAAGAGGCCCAGCTACCAATCTCCAGAGAAACCGACCCAGCGAGCGGGGCTTAAAAAGTGCTGTCACCATGGCCCTCGGGCAACTGCGGAAGCTTCGGCTGAAACGCCGGAACTCTCGCGAAACTAGTTGGCAAAGTTGGGGTTAAACTGATTGTATCGACTGAGTAAAAACGGGGATACAGCACGCCTTTTTTGATTGCTTTGGGACCTTTGACAAATAGAATGGGAGTTATTCGTTCGCGGGTGTTTTCTCGTCGCGCGATCCCATCTCCTGATATTTCTTCAGTTTTCCCCTGACGGAGCATTCTCCATGCCCTCGGCACCCGTGGTAACCGTAGTCACGAAGTACCTGCTGTTGAATCAGCTCGTTTCTGCTGCCGACCTGTTCAGCGTTTCGGATCCCGATGGGGATACGATCACCCGCTATCGTTTCACTGACCTCTCGACCGACGCCCTTTCGGGATATTTTCAGCTCTCTGGCGATCGTCGAACGCAGGGTGTGCAAAGCGAAATCACATCTGCCCAGCTTTCTTCATTCGAGTTCGTCGCGGCCAGTACGATTGGTACTGAGAAGATTCGGATTCAGGCTTACGACGGAGCGCTCTGGAGCAATCCGGTCGAGCTGCAGGTGATTTATGTTCGAGAGAACACCACCAAGCCCGTGGTCACCGCCAACGCGCTGAAAATGGTGGAGTCGGATTACGTCAACGTCAGCTCGTTCATTTCGGCGACCGACCCGGACGGGTGGCCGATTACGTCCTACTACTTGCGCGATCAGAGCACCACCGGTGGCTTCCTGAAGCTCGGTTCCACGGTTATCCCCCAGGGCGTTTACCGATACTACACCCCGGCAGAACTGGCGAATCTGAGATACTACGCCGTCACTCCCAACCAAGTCGAGCGAATTGAAGTCTTCGCCTACGACGGTGTGAACTGGAGCGATTACAGCTTTGCCGATGTCACAACGACGCCGAATTTTTCGCGTCCCACCACCAACTACGCGTCGAAAAACGTGGCTGACTCGACGGCCTATCCGATCGTTAGCTACATGGGCTGGTTCGATTCGGATGGCAATCAGATCAAGTCTGTCGACGTTTTCGATACCGATTTGTCGCCCTCTTCTGGACGCTTGAGCTTTAACGGAAATATTCTTGCTGCCGGAACCTGGCACACTATCCCGATTGAAGATGCGGGTGGTCTGTTCTACATTTCCCCGTCGACCGCTCAGGAAGAGACCATTCGCTACCGAGTTTCGGATGGCAAATTCACCAGCACCGAAAGCAACATTGACTTCCGGGTTTCCGGCCGTCCCCGCGTGGCTTTTGATCCGATTCGCAACGAGTCGGACCTCCGAGACCTGCGCGCGACTGACCTGTTCCGAAAAGGCGATAATGGCCCCAACTTCACCACCTGGCAAATCCAGGACCTGAATGGGTCGACCACAGCCTCTGCGCGATTGATTCTGGATGGTCAGATTCTGAATGCCAACGTCGTCCACACACTCACTGCTGCCCAATTCAGCCGGCTGTTTGTCCGCACCGCCCAGTATCAGGACCGGGCTCTCGATCCGATCCTCGTGAGAGCCAAGAATCCCTCGTTCTGGTCGAGTTGGGGCCGGATGGAGCTGCGAACCGAGCCAG
>JAJTFE010000066.1:0-4213 GCA_021298375.1 Blastopirellula sp.
AAACAGTCATTTACTGACAACTTGGCAGAACCCGCCGGTTTGGTGGGCGCACAAAAAAACCCTGCGAATCTTGCGAAATCGCAGGGTTTGTTCAGCGAGGTCGACGGGGCTCGAACCCGCAACCTCCGGCGTGACAGGCCGGTGCTCTAACCAATTGAGCTACGACCCCTCGGTTTCGTCTCAGACGACCGGCCAGCGTTGCCAAGTCGGATGAAAACCGACCTGATGCCACTCAGCCAACCGTCCCTCAAACCGGGCAGGGTACCCAGCTGGAACAATCAAATCCCCCGGTTCGCCGAAGCCAAAAAACGCTGGCCAACCGCTTGGGAAGTAGAGAAATTTAGCCTCCGATTCCGACCTTGGCAAGCCCGCAGAGGTTCGGATTTGGCAGGATAAAGCTCGGAAAAATCGGCAAAACCAGTCTGATCTCCGGTTCGAGTTTCCGGATTCCCCCCAGCCGCAAAATTTGCCGGGGTTTAGTGAAAGCTAGGCTTGGAAAGAAAACGGAACCCTTGTGTCCTCTGTTTCGCATCGCTGACCCGAGCTTGAGCCGATCCCAAGCCGGGCAAATCGCGCGGTGGCGGACGACTTCGGTGTTCCCCCCCGAGCCCGTCTACGGGCCCGGGAATTCGGCTTCCTTCCTTCCTTCCTCCTCCTCAAATCGGAAATTGATGATCCGGTTTCAACAACTGTCCTTCTGTTACCTTGGGTACCGCGTATGTCCAAGCTGAATTCGATCCTCCAATGGGCCAATGATGTCCTCGAACGTCCCGAGCGTTTGACTTGGGAAAACTGGCTCGCACTTGGCTTGCTCGCAGGAGCCTTTTGTCTGTACTGCCTCCGCAGCAAACCATACAACTAAGCTCGAGTTCCAGGTAAGTTCGAGTTCCAGACGAGTGCCGCAAGGCAGCCCCAGCGACCCACCGAGTTCGCCTCGATTCGTGAAAGGAAAGTCGAGCGGAGAAATTCGGCGAGGCACGCCGATGTCGGGAAACTTGAAAACCGTCCCAAGGGAAGTCCCGGTTGGGTAACCCCCGGCGGACCGGTCAGTAAAGAATTTCTTCCCGCTCATATCCGAGTTCGCGGATCCGGGCCGCATCCCGAGTTGCCTGGTCGGGGATTTGCAATGCGTCGAGCAACTCGCGCCGATGCCGCAGTTTGACCGCCAGTCCGCGGGCGACACTTCGTTGCCAGGTCCGCAGGTCCTGATTCAACTGAATTTGATTCGGCAGATCCGAACGCCAGCCGAGCAGCACCATCTCATCGGTTGCAATCGCGACGTCAAGCAGTTCCAGAGCCCGCTGCCTTTGCGCGGCGTTGGAGGATGCGCGAAAGCGGACATAAGCTTCCGTATCGAGCAGGTTGGATCCGGTCTCGGCGAACTGCAGGGCATCGACATCGCTCTCCAGTTCCTCCAGCCAACGGCTCTCCTCACAACCCAGCGCCTGGGCCGCGCGACGGTCGACGAGGCTCTCGGAAGTGTTGCCCAGATCATCCAGCAACAGGGCTCGAAGTAACAGCAAGCCAGCTCGATCCTGCCTGACCCGCGCCAGATAAACCCGAGCATCGATCGCAAATTCCTCTCCCGGCAACTGCAATCCCGGAAGCTGCTGCAGTTCACTGGTGGCCGAGGTCAGCAGATTCGACTGAAACTCCCGCTCCAACTCTTCCAGCCGCAACAAGTTGGCAGTGACGAGGGGCAGGAATTCTCCTTGCTTCTGGAATCGCCGGCTGAGCAAGGCCCCGGCTGTGAGAGTTTGAACGGCGAGGTTGGTCGGCCGGCTCAACGCGCGGTCGGGAAGTCTTTGGAATCGCTTGAGGATTTCGCCGATACACCATTCGGCCTGGTCCAGCTCCAGCCCGCTCACGGCTCGGATGTAGGCGAGCGAATTCAATCCCTCCAGCGTCTGTCGCGGATGAGGACTCAGTTCCTCTCGCCGCTTGGCAAAGTCCAGAGCCACGGGACCATTGCCCAGTTGCAGCTCCGAGTAAAGCTTGCAGATGTACAGTCGGGAGAGAAACCGTTCGGCTCCGAAAAGGGCCGATGGCGATCGTTGTTGGTTCAATTTCAACAAGTCATCGCAAAGTTCGACCGCAGCTTGGGGTTCGCCCGCCTCCTGGTAAAACTCGGCGAGTCGCAACTTCAGTTCTCGGTCCTCGGGAGCCCGCTCGACAGCCGACTCCAGCAAACGGGTCGCTTCCGTCAACTGGCCGTTGAGCTGGGCCTCGACCGCTTGGGCCTCCGTCCAGCGGGCTTGTTCGCGAGGCAAGTAATGACTGGCCAAAGGCAAGCCGAGGATCGCCAGCAGAAAAACCAAGGGCACCCAAGCCCAGCGTCGCGGGGCTTGCAGGGGAGAGGTTGAACGTTGATCGCTTACCGAGGCTGACATTTGAGTACGCTGAAAAAGACTGAGAACAGCAGATCGAATTGTAGCCGAGTTTGCCTTGCGAACTAAGGGTTGCGGCAACGCCTCTCAATCGGTTCCAGAGCAGCTTTGGCCGTCAGGTCAGCGAGCGGATCGCCATTTGCAGCCAGAGAAGCGACGGTTTTCGATGTCTTGCTGCGACCCCATCCGCGGAGCGCTCGACTGGCAACAGAGGCGACAACAGACCGAAATTCTCCGCAAGGTCGAGTCTAGCCTTGAATTTACCGCGGACCAGAAAGAGCGGCAAAACCGGGGGACGATCCCCGCGGTTCAGGGGGTCGCCTCCAGAAACTCGCGGGTTGCTTCCGCCAGCTCCTGACGAATCACCTTGAGTCGCTGGCGCTGGCGAATCTTGTTCCCCTGATCATCGGTAACGTAAAAGACGTCCAGCACTTGATGACCGTAAGTGGAAATGCGGGCGAAATGGACGTCGAGGCCGAGTTGGAAGAGCTTCTGCGAGATGGTGTAGAGCAAGCCCAGCTTGTTGTAGGCAAAGACATCGATGATGGTTGCGTTATCGACCGTTTGATTGTCAATTTCAACGCGAATCGGGGGACGCTGCAGATCGACCGCCGGACCTTGGGGAACTTTCCAGAGCTTGCGAAAACGCGGCGGCTCATCATCCTCCCCCCGGGCAATCCGTTCGACGCGAATTCGAATCTCTTCCAGACGGCCGGGCGGCGTTTGAGCAAAATCGTCGTCCTCGCATTGGAACCAGTAGAGAATCAGGGTTTGACCCAGGGGCTTGATCTCGGCTGCGTGAATGGTCAAGCCGAGGCTCGCCAGCAAGCCAGTGACTTTGTAAAAAACCCCAGCCCGGATACGTTCATGCTTGAGAATGGCGAGTTCGATGGTTCGCACTCCCTCGGGCATCCGGATCGAGCAGACGACATGCCCCGGGTCAGAGCCACGGAGTTCCAGCAGGTTGCGCGGAACGTCATCGACCGGATGATGTCGGAGATAAGTTTCGGGCAGGTTGAGCGCGACTTCCTTGAGCCAGGTTCGGGCCGTCTCGTCAGTCTGATAACGCTCGCAGGCGGACGCCAGTTCCTGCTGCCTCGGAGCAAGGTAATCGCGAAAATCACTGCCGGTCAACTTTCTTTTGGACTGCAGGAAAAGTGTAGTGAGCAATTCCTGTTTCCAGGGCGTCAGCAGGTCAGGAGGTACAGCAGCGAGAGCATTTTGACCGACCCGAGATTGGCGGCGAACTCGGCCACGAGCGCTTCATCGGCAATGTTGCGGTGGAAAGCGAGGTGCGACATCATCAGGTGGTTGTGCACGAGGAACTTGACTTCTTCAACCTCCTCGGGATTGAGCATCAGGCGATAGCCGGTTGCCTCGGCAATTCGCCGCCCGACTTCGCAATGCTCTTCTTCAAAACCCTTGCCGAGGTCGTGCAGCAACAAGGCAAGGTGGAGCAGGTGTTTCTCCCGCAGTTGCCGATAGGTCCGGCCGACGACGGTCTGGTCCTGCTCGAAATCGGTGCAAATCCGCACGGCCTGCAGCGTGTGTTCGTCGACCGTGTATTTGTGATACTCGTTGAATTGCAAGAGCCCGCGGGCGTGAGCAAAACCGGGGATAATCTTCTCCAAGGCCCGCATCTCATGAAGCACCTGAAGCACGTCGCCCAGTTTGCGGGAATTGGACAACAGGGCCATGAACTGCAGCGCGGTCGATTCGTCAATTTCAAAAGCGCGGTCGAGCATCGATTCGCGAATTCCCAGCCAGGTCTCATGTTCGATCGGCTTGTCGTGCAATGTCGCCAACTGCATCAAGCGGAGAATCTG
>JAJTFE010000066.1:4270-22450 GCA_021298375.1 Blastopirellula sp.
CCAACTGCATCAAGCGGAGAATCTGCTGAAGATTGGTTTTGACCCGGTCGAGCGATTCGGGAAGAACGCCAATGTGCCAAGGTGTGATCCGAAACAGGTCATCTACCTGGCGGTTGGTCAAAGGAGCAAGCATGCTGCTGGCCAGCGTGCGGCGGGTCCGGGAGACGCTGGCGAAGTGGTCGCAGATATATTGGATTTGGCTGGTGAAGCGGAAGTAGTCCTGCATCATCGATTCGACCGCGAGCACACCGGGAGCAGACTGGTAGCCGAACTTCTCCGCGATTCGCACCTGTTCATTTCGTCCGAGGCCGTCCTGGGCTCGGCCCGCATGGAAATGCAGGTCGCAGCGGACTCGCAGCAGGAATTCGGTTGAGGTGTGAATGTGAGTTGCATCCGCGGGCGAGAGGGCCCGATGACGACAGAGTTGATCGATATCGGTCTGGCCAAAACGAATGAACCCCAGCCAGCGAATCAAATGGGTATCGCGGAGTGCTCCCCGCGAACGCTTGACGTTGGGCCGCAGCAGGTAAACCGTCTCACCGAACTTCACCCGTTCCTGCTCTCGGGCCGCGATCACGCCCTGAATCAACGCCGCTTGCCGCCGCTGGCTGAGCTTTTGCAAACCCTCGTAAAAAGTCTGGTAGAGTTCGAGATTCCCGCCCAGAAAGCGGGCTTCGGTCAAAGACGAAAAGATGACCGGGTCCTTGATCGCCGCAGCGCAAGCCTCGCGACTCGACCGCAGGCTGAAACCGAGCATCAATCCGGCGTCGTTGATCGCCTGGGTGAGCCGTTGGGCGTACACCGTCAGCCCATCATCCAGCGGGCCTTCGTGGAGCACCATCAAGTCGACATCTGAGTAAGGGACGAACTCGCGCCGCCCACTCCCGCCATGAAGGACCAAGGCGAGCCGTTGGTCAAGTGAGCCCTCGGCGGTGATTTCACGATGCAGCGTCAGCAGAAGCAAATCGAGCAAATCGGAAAAGGCGTGCACCGTTCGCTTGCCGGGATTGCCGGCGTCATGTTGGCCGCGAAGCAGTAAGCGGCCTTCATTCCAGCGCTGCCGCGCCAGGCGAACAAATTCCGGGATCCCCGCTGCGGTCGACATCACGGCTCCCTTGAGCTTGGCACTTTCCGCTGTCCATCACCCGGAAGAATGGTTTGCGCAAATGGCGGGGCAACCGGCGGCAAGCCAAATACGCCTCGACTGAGACTGGCCCCATCGGAGACCTGAACCAAAGCGGTCAGATTCCGGCAGGCGAGTCTTCCAGAAATCGCTGCGTTTCGAACCGCCAGCGGGACAGGCTTGCAACCCGCCGTCCAGCCCGGCCATCCGATTTCACCCGGGCTGCTCGCGGACCGGAAAAAGTTCAGTCAAATCGCGTCTCGACCAGTTTCACCGGTTCGAATCCGGATGACCTCTTCGAGGTCAGTGACAAAAATCTTGCCGTCGCCGATTTGACCCGTTTGGGCACAGTCAATGATCTTGTCGAGCACTGGTCTGAGCAAATCATCGGGCAACGCAATCTCGACTTTGACCTTTGGTACGAAGTCAATGGCATACTCCGTGCCCCGGTACATTTCGGTGTGCCCGCGCTGGCGGCCGAAGCCTTTCACCTCCGTGATCGTCATCCCTTCCACGCCGCACTCGATCAGGGCGGACTTGATATCTTCCAGTTTGAAGTGGCGAATGATGGCTTCGATCTTTTTCATGTCTCGCGATGTACCTGGAGTCTCAAGGATTCGGGCTCCGCGCAGGTTGTCCGCCAGCCACTCGCTGCCCAGTTCCAACCGCGCCGCTCAAAGTTTATCCGAATTGCCGGCGTTTGCGAAGATGAACCGTCACAGTCAAGTCCGCCAGCCGGACGGTGCGGAACAGCCTTGGCAGAGCGCTTACCGCCCCGACCAGCGGGTTTCCGGCTGGCCGCGGCGGTGGTTTTCGACCCGGGCCATCACAAACAGCAGGTCACCCAGCCGGTTAAGGTAAACCAGTTCCACCGCAAATTCCCCGTGAGAGTCGGAAGTTTGCCGTAAGTTCACCAGCCGCCTCTCAGCCCGCCGGCAAACGGTTCGCGCCATGTGGAGTGCGGCGCCTTGAGGTGAGCCGCCGGGGAGAATGAAGGCATCGAGCGGCGGGAGCTCCTGTTCCAGCGAATCGATCAGTTGCTCCTGCGTGGCGACGGCCCTTTCGAGCTGGACAGTCTCGCCCGCCCGCCAGCCTGCGACCCGCGCGCCGAGCTGGAACAGTTGCTGCTGAATCACCTGCACCGCGGTGTCGAGGTCGGGGGAGAGGCCGAGGCTACGGGCCATGCCGAGTGCCGAGTTGGTTTCATCCAGTTCCCCGCAGACCCAGATCGCCGGGTGGTCTTTGGTCACCCGCACGCCTCCGAGCAGTCCCGTTTCGCCGTGATCGCCCGTCTTGGTGTAAATTTTCATCCGCGTCGACTCTGCTTTTTTGAGGGCTGCGCTTTGGCTTTGACTTTCGCGACGCTGGTCGTCGTCTTCCCGGCCCGCTTGGCCGCAGTACCAACCGGCTTGCCGCGGCCGGACTTAACTCCCGGTTCATCGCCGGCGTCCAGCTTGGATTCGAGCTTCCGCTTGGAAGCAGGCTTGGAAGCAGGCTTGGAAGTAGGCTTGGAAGTAGGCTGGGATGCGCCGCGGCGCTTGCCTGGCTTGGCGCGGTTTCCCAGCAGTTGCTGATAGCATTGCAGGGTTTGAGCTACGGTAAAGCGCCGCAGTGCGCGGGCCAGCACCTCGAGGTCCAAGTCCTCCAGCCGCTTGAAGCGAATGCAGCACTTGCCCATGTCAAGTTTCTTGCCTCCTTTTTTCCACTCTTCCCGAAACCAGTCTTCGGCTTCGGCATAAACCGGAAAAAGATAAAGCGAGCAGTAGTTCTTCTGTGAAGCTAGTCCGCCATACGGAAACGGCTTGCTCGGGTCGCAGTGATAACCGTCGGGATAGATTGAGTGCGGGATGACATACCCTATCATCCCGTAATTCATCACCTCCTGGATTCCCTTGTCGAGGTTTGCCCGGATGACCTTGCGGACGGCATCGAGCAGAGTCCGCCTTTCAGCGGGAAGTTCCTCGAGGTAGGCGGCAACGGTCGGCGCTTTGCTTTGCATCGTTTCAATCAGGTCAGGATAAAAAAGGGAGGAGCAGGAAAATTAGATTCTAGAACAAGTGATTGGAACACGGGACGGAAACACCTCCCTTTTCCTCCCGGCAGAGTTTCCTGCGGCAGCCGTGATCGAATCGCAGCGGCGGTTGCCGCATTGGCCGGGTTGCCGAACCGGAGCCTCAGCTTACCGTTCCACCGGCCGACCGCTGGTTGGGGACGTTGCGCTAGTTTTCGCCGTGCGATTATGAGCTTTTGGCCGGCTTGCCCCGCGCGTTTTTCGGGGGGTTATAATCCAGACCGGACTCGATGTCTCGGTCGCAAAGGTCGCTGTGTTGCTGGGGAGGGAGTATGGCTGGTCAAGTAAGATGTCCAAATTGTCAGGCGACTCTTCGTTTACCCGATCCCACGCCCGCCGCGGTACGCTGCAGCGGTTGCAAAAACACCTTCCGAATTGCCGCGCCTCAGGCCCAGCCTCCAGCGGCCCAGCCTCGAGCGGCCGCCCCGGATCCGCTCGACGCTGGCTTGAGTAATCCTTTCGCCACGCCCGGCGCGGTTCGCAAATCGGCAACCCGAGGAGTCGCCTCGCGAACCGCTGCGAAAAATCAGGGGTTGATTTGGGGGCTGGTCGCGCTGGGTGGCGTGCTGCTGATCGGTCTTGCCGCTGCCGGTTGGTTTGCCATGTCGGGGGCTCGCAACCAAAAGCCGGCAGTTGAGTTCAAGCTTCCCGGAGGTCAGCAGACTGCATCGGGTGATCTGGCAAAGGACTGGGCCGCACAGGCCGCCCCGAGCTTTGCCAACAACGCTGACTCCAAGGCACCCTTGCCCCAGTTTCCCGATTTGCCGAAGCCGAGGCCTGGCTACAAAGGAAGTGATTTTTACTTTATCGATACGGAAGCTGTTCGCGTTGCCTCGCCGGTATCCATTCGAATGCACGTCTATCTCCCCAAGGGAAATCACCCGCCAAAATCTTTAGCTTGCGTGCTGATCGGTCCGGCGGGAACGAACCTTTTGACGGGGGCCGACGTCGGCACCGATCCCTTTCCCTCCGAGACGATGCCTTACGTGAATGCGGGGATGGCCGTCGTCTTAGGAGGCGGATGAGGTCAGCGAGGAGCGGTTGATTTCCGCCATCCAACGCGCCTACCCGATTTTCCGCAGCTCCAATGGCGGAGTGGATAACAGCAAGTATGCGTTGGACTTCGTGCTCAACAAGTTGCCTCAGGTTGATCCCCAAAAGATTTTTGCGGCAGGGCACAGTTCCGCGGGAACCCTCGCATTGATGTTTGCCGCCAACGACCCCCGCCTCGCCGGCTGCATTGCTTACGCTCCCTGTACCGACCCGGTCCTCAGAAATCGAGAGTTGCTGGCCGATCCGATTTCAAATCGACTGCTCCCGGGATGCGCTAAGTTCCTCGAAGGGTATTCCCCGATTCGCCAGATCGGTCGATACCAGATGCCCTTGTTTGTTTTCCATGCCAGAGACGACTCGAATACGCCAATCTCCGACAGTCAAAACTTCGTCAACCAATTGAGAAGCGACGGCAAGACTGTCGAATTCAAGGTAGTTGATACTGGAGACCACTACCAATCGATGATTGACGAGGGGATTCCCGCTGGCATCCAATGGATCAAGGCTCGACTGCAAAAGTAAGCCCCACGTTCATCCGCCCGTCAGTCCGAGCGACAGGCAAGCGTCAGGGAAATCGCTGCTGGGGCGGAACACCGATGCATCGGGTGTCTCCTGTCCGAGGCGATTGTCGAGGCTTATCCGGGCCGTTTTTTCAGGGCAAATTGATAGTGGCAATGGAATTCGGAAAGGAACAGATGGAGCCAATCAAGGCCTGCGGGGTCCTGTTGTTTCGCAGGGAGCCAGAGCTTTCCTTTCTCCTGATGCGCCACGCCGATCGCTGGGACTTGCCCAAAGGCCATCTCGACCCGGGCGAGTCAGAAGTGCAATGCGCCCTGCGCGAGCTTGAGGAAGAATCGGGAATTCAAGCGGGTGACGTCCGGCTCGACCCGGGATTTCGCTTCACGATTAATTACCTGGTTCCAGGCCATGCTCAGCCCCCCGGTCGGGAAGCCAGCAAGCAACTTCGCCCCAAACAATTGGTGGTCTTTCTCGGCCAATTGTTGCGGCCCGCGCCGATCCGGCTAAGCGAACATTTAGGAAGCGAATGGTTCCGCTGGGCGCCGCCGCACGCGATCCAGCCCCAGACGATTGATACCTTGCTCGCGTCGGTTGCCCAATTTTGGGACGAACAGGGACCCAAAGAAAGTTGAGTGGGTCCGCATTTCGCCAGCCCATTCGGCCGGCAGTCAGCCGGAAGAGGAAGAGGCTCGCGTCCTGTGGTGATGCCGCGGGCCGAGTGAGCGACCGTATCCGTTGAACCAATTTGGGGAGAGGCGCTGGCGACAGGCAAGTTCAGCCCGCGGAAGATTTCTGGTTAACGGTTGTGAAAAAACGCTTCTCGCCGCAGGCGAAGGTGGCGCAGTGCGTGTTGTACTCCCAGCACTCCCGGCAATGGGGGGTCCGGCAGCGTTGACAAACGACCATTTCCGCGCCGATGCGCTCGCTGCAGACGGGACAAATCACATCGTCCAGTACCGTCGCCTGTTCGGTTTGAACAAACTCAATCCCTCGAACCTCAGCAACTTTCAGCTGGTCGACCAGTTGCAAGCCGAGCCGCAGAAAGTCATCCAGCTCGGCGAGATTGTCGATCCATGAGCCGCGGACGATCGTCAGCAGGCCGCGGTCGATTCGCAGTGCAATGGGCGCCCCGCCCGCCGACCGAGACAGTTCCCGAAACCGCCAGCGGAAATTTTCGTCCAGCCATTGTTTCGTCTGCAGGGAGTCCGTACTGCGAAGGGCGAATTCGCGATCAAACTCGTGGTCGCCTGTTGGAGCGGGAATCAATCCAGTGCGGTTTAATCTCCCGGCCAAGGCCGGTGCTGCCAGCTCCAGGGCGAGCTTCCCGTTGGGCCAGGGAAACTTTAAAAAAGTCTGGCGGCGAACCGGATCGGTCCAGCCGGAGCGCGTCCCGAGCGTGCAGGTGTTGCCGAAATAGGGAAACTGAACCTGGGGGTGGAAGCCGCGGCTGAGGGCGATGCCATGGTACTTGCGGGCGAGCGCTTCCATCGCCCGGCCTTGTGTGTTCAGTCGGTAGATCCAACCGATCAGCGCGACGATCCCACCGGTCAGCAGCACAGGGATCGTCACCAGAATCAGTCGCAGGATATTCATGGGGCAACAGGGTCAAAGGGCAGGAACGTAGGCCGGTAGGTTCGAACACCTATTTGCGGACGGGGGCTTCGCCTGGCTGCTGGTCCGCTGCGGAGCCTGCGCCTGACTCGACAATCGGGCGAGAGCGGTTGGGCTGGCGGATCCGCTCCAAGTCCCGCGCGAGTTGAGCGCCGCGGAACAAGCTGGCGATCAACCCTCCGACAGAAACAATCAGAGCGCCGAGGAGAGTCGGCAAGACCCATGAGGCCTGCCACCAACTCGCTGGGTCTGTATTCCCGGTCGAAAGCGCCGTCGAAGCTGTTTGCCCGGCGGCTCTGGCCGATTCCAGTTGAGTCTCGACCTTTTTGAGGTCGGCGGTCAAGCGGCCGGCCAGCCGGGCCTGTTCGGCGAGACTTTGTTCCAATTGGGCAATCCGGCTGACATGCGAACGATTGGCCGCCGCCAATTGCTCTTTCTCCAGTTGGCTGTCGGCAAACATTTTCGGCAAATCGGGCGACTTGCCCTCAGCCTGCAGAAATCCGGCCAGTACCTCCCTGTAAACCTCACTGCGGGCCGAGGCAAGTTCTGCTGCGGAGACCGACTCGCGGGCCGCGGCGACTCCGGCGGGACTGCTCGCCGCAGCGAGTGTTGGGTCGACAGTCGCCGGACTCGCTGGCAACGTGAGCAAGCGGATCGCGACCAGCAGCAGCGCGATCGTCTGCGCTCCGAGCAACAGCCAGCCGATCAACGTCAACTGATTGCCCCGGTCAAGCAGCTGGACAGTCGTTGTTCCGCCGGCGGGAGGTTCGGAATAGCGAGGATCAAAATGAGGCATCGGCGCACCTGAATAGAGTCGAGAATAATAGTCCAGCTCCCGTTGGCGATGGCGGTGGGCAGTGAGGAACCAGCCACGGAGCTGTCCGGTAGTGCCCGGCCGAGTCCATTGAAACCAACCGCGGGTTTGCTGCCGCGGGTCGATCACCAAGGCGACGTCCTCGGATCCAGCGAAAAAATGATCGCAGATAAAGCGATCCATTTCGGAGAGGACGAGTGGCCTCGTAGTGTTCCGCCCGCAGGCTGTCGACGATTTGCACAAATGGCCGGCCCGTTTCGTCCTTGGCCTGCCAGCCGAGTAGCACTCCCCCCAGTTCCACGTCGGTATTGGTCAGCGCGTGCGCTTCCATATCCCGCATGACATCGAGATCGACAAAGATCGGAAGGTCGGTGGAACCTGGAGTACCGATTGCAACCACGGCAAACTGTCCATCGCGATCGGGACGAAGACGTTGCAGCGAAGGGCGCGCTTGCACGTCGCCGAATTCGATTTCAGGTTCCGCATCCGGTTCACTCGCCAATGCGTTTCCTCCGAGCTGCCGGTTCTTTCCAGCCGAGGGATGAGTCGCCTTGCAGGCAGAGGAAGCGACAGTCATTTTCATTTCGTAAGCGAACAATATCAAAATCGGGGATGCCCAGTTCCCGCAATGGACGATCGATGAGTCGGGAGTCACGCGGGATTTCGTTCAGCATCTCAGGCCGCCGCGGCTGGTTGCAGGAGCGGCAAAGGGACTCGGCGTGAGTAACGGTTGCCGCCGGGCGGTGGATCTCCTGCTGGTGTTTGCAGCGGTCACAGCAAAGTCTCGCCACCAGATCCCGGTCGAGCTCCAGACCGGTCGCGCTGAAGTGTTCAGTTTGCTCCAGCCAGTGGCAACACCGTTAAAGACCAGCGCCGTGCCCTCCGCGCTCGGGAGACCGTGCAGCAGCTTCAATGCCTCCTGCACTTGCAGACCACCGACAATCGAGGCGATCGTTGGCGCGGTCGGGACCTTGCCCTGCTGCAGGTCTTCGCGGCGGAGCAGGGGGCAGCTGTAGCGAAGCTGGATCAGCCGGTAGTCGTTTTCGGTCATGGCGCATTCGTAACACGAGCCGTGGGGAGGCACGAAGACTTTGGCCACGCCGTTGATTTCCTGAATCCCGCCGTCGATCCAGGGAGTGCCGACTTTCCAGCAAAGCCGATTGATCCAAAGTCGGGCCTCGCGGTTGTCAACACAGCAAATGACGACATCGGCCGAATCCACCAACCCCAGCCCGAGGTCGGTCAGCACATCGGCCTCGGCTCCGACGATCCAGCAGTCGGGATTGAGCTGCGCGGCCATCTCGGCCGCGACTTCCGCCTTGCTTCGGCCTTGATGTTCCGGGCGAAACAGGACTGAACGAGAAAGATTGGAGAGCTCGATGGTGTCGAAATCAATTACCCGAATTTGACCAATTCCCAGTAACGCCAGGTTCTTCAGGACCTCATTGCCCAGTGCCCCCGCGCCAACAACCAGCACCTTGGCATCGGCCAAACGCTGTTGGTCCCACCAACCGATCATTCTCAGCCGTGCGTAGCGATCCTCCTCGCCAATCCAGAGCGGCTCCGCGGACCGATCGGTCCCAGCCCGCTCAGACGATGACCGAGACGATTCCGCGGAGTGCTCGGGACGGTGGCTGGGCCGGATGGGTTCCATGCGTTGGGACTAGTCGAGGAAGACGATATCGGGCGGAGGCGATGGGGGGAGACGCGGCGGTTGGGCCTGCCGGGGTTCGGCGAGATTGCCCTCGGCGGGAGAGCCCGGCTCAGGTCGACCCAGCTCACCTGCCTGAGCGACATAATCCCGCAACGGTCGCGGGTCGAGTGGAAATTGGTAGGCAGTCTGGGTTCGAGCCCATTCGGCGGCCTCCCGATTATACGGACTCTCGATATTGAAATTTTTGTAGCGAATGATGTCCCAGAGCATGGTGCAGAGTTCGCTGAGGGTCAGGCTGGGGACCCAGTGGGTGCCGTAACCACCGAGGCACACGATCCCGTTGGCCGAGATGTTGGGGTGAAAGATCGGTGTCTTCCAGGTCAGGTTTGGCATCATTCGGGGGTAGGCGGCCCCGAGTTCCACGATCACTTCATGCTCGTCGCGGGGCGCGATTTCGCCCGCGGGACTGAGGCCAATTCCCCAGCCGTGAAAGCGAAACCGATATTGCTGGGGCGGAGTGCCGCGAGCATCCGCTTGGAGTATGGTGCTCTCGGCAAGCAGTTGAGCGATCGACCGGTAATCGGCAGCCAAACGGCGTTCGCGGGGGGACGATCTCATGGCTCGGCGGGAGAAGGGGAGGGAGGTGCCTGCAGGGAAGGGCGGAGGGGGGAAGTCAGAGGCGGTCGGTCAGTAATTCATCCTTGTGCATCAATGCTTCGGTTGTTTTGAGAGCAGGCTCGGAACGAAGCGGAGCAAGCCCCGGGCCTCGACAGGAGCCCCGGGCCTCGACAGGAGCCATCGCCCACGACTAACCGGCGACAATTTCCGGATAGATAATCAGGTGGTCGCCCTCGCGGACATTGGCTGCAACCAGGGTTTCGCCCTCCAGCAACCGCCGTCCGCCTTCCTTGTGATCGAGACTATAGCTCATTGGATTGCCATCTGGCCCGATCATCGGCAGATTCATCTTTGTGATGATACTGGGCAGAATGCGCTGGACGGTCACCGTGTCCGCGACGACGGCCTCGACGCTTTTGGCGCCGGTTTGGTCGAGAAACGTGACCCGAGTTCCCTTGTTGGTCGATGTTCCCATTCCCGATGACATGCAAGATTCTCCCTGAAAATAGGGGCAGGTGTCAGCCCCGCTCCGCTCGTCGACGAGAGTCGGGGTGAACCGGGTGGGCTGGGCCCTGCCGCGTGCAAACAGCTATTTTCCCCGTATTCGCTCGCCAAGTCAAAATATTTTCGCAATTTCAGCGCCGGCCGTTAACCAGTCTTCGCGGACCAGGCCGAAGACGGCCACATCGTAAAAACGGCCCCATTTTCGGGCGTGTTGCCTCAATACTCCTTCGGGGCGAAACCCGACCTTGGCCAGGACTCGACCGGATGCCGGATTGTGCACCATGTGTTCGGCCATCACCCGATTCAAGCCGAGTTGGCGGAATCCAAACTCGACCACCGCCTGAGCCGCTTCGCTGGCGTAGCCGCGGTTCCAGAATGCCGGATCGATCCAATAACCCAGCTCAGCCCGCTCATCGGCCGCCTCGATCTCCAGCCCGACCGTGCCGATTACCAATCCGGTTCGCTTGAGTGAAATCGCGAAAATCACCGCTCGCCCGGCGAGCCACTCTTCGGGCTGGTGGGCGATCCAGCGAGCCGCGGCGCCCTCGGGATAGGGGAAATGGAGCGCCCGCGTCGTGGCGACAATTTCGGGGTCATTCACCAGTCTTTGGACCGTTTCCGCGTCTCCGCTTTCAAACGGCCGAAGCAGCAGCCGGTCGGTCTCCAGACTGGGACGGTTGTCGAGCGGGACTGGATCGTCGAGGCAGGTGGCGGGGTCAGACATGAGAGCAGAAATGCGGGCCGGACAGACGTTCAGATGCAAGGAAACGACCGTATCGATTATAGGGACTTCGAAAGAGCCCAAACGCACTTGAGGGGGGATTTCGGGGCAGCTTTCGGGGCAAACTCAGACTTCAGCTCGATCCATGACCTAGCGTTGAGATATCCGCAGCCGGAGTGCTGCCGCGGAATTTCGTTTCTCTTTTGCCGGGTCGGAAGATGGGTTTACTGCAACAGTTTTTTCGCAATGTGTTCGATGAAGCCGAGGCCTTCAAGCCCCAGGTCTCATGCTTTGAGCAGGCCACTCCGCAGGAATTGTCCCGGCATTTTGAGAAAAATACCTATGGCGACTTTCAGCTGACCAACGCCGTGCGCCCAGCGATTGACTTGAAGGTCAAGCCGCAGCAAGGCTATCGTCACGATGTCTACGTCGACGAAGAGACCGGCACTCGAGTGCCGGTGATCATTGCCTCGGCCTCGTCGGAGGTCCTGTTCGCCCTGTTTATGGATCTGGTTCGCCGACTCGGCGACACCGTTGATGTGGTCCTGGAAACCAGCCATAACCACGACGTCTCCGGACACGTCGATCTCTACCGTGAAAAAATCGACTTGGCGGTCCTGACCAGCATTCTGAGCGAGTACGAAGAGCTGCTGACCCACGACGGTTGCACTGGAATTGCCGTCCTGAACCCGAAGATTCCCCAGGAAGTCCAGTTTGACGAGCACAAGTTGCTGATCGTCTACGGCAGTCCCTTGGAGGGTTTCGAACACGTGCTCGAATCCCATGGCGTCTCTCGCCTGGACGAGCTGCACTTTCTCACCGAAGCTGAGCATGTCCATTCCTCGACAGAGGACTTCCATCGCCAGTTTGAAATGCTCCAGTCGGATTTGGGGCTGGACCAGCAGGGCGGGTAGACCGGCTCTTGCTCCCGGACCGGTTCCTTGTCAGGATGCGGGCGTCGATTCGCTTGGCCTCGTCGAGCGGCAAAGTCAAGCGGAACGTTGCCGTAATCGAGGCGGCAGCGGGAGAGAGTGGGGGAGTGTTTCGCAGGAGGGATGGCCATGGGACAAATGGAGGTCGAACTCAAGTTTGCCGCTGCCGACCGGGACCAGTTGCAGCAGCGACTGCGGGAACTTGCGGCGCGTCCGGGCGGGACAATCTCCCAGGCCGACGAGTACTACGCTCATCCGGCGCGTGACTTTGCCGCGACCGATGAAGCGCTGCGGGTCAGGGCTGAGGGAGTCCGCCGCGTTCTGACTTACAAGGGCCCGAAAGCCGCCGCCGCCGTCAAGATTCGGGAGGAGATCGAAGCCGAGTTTGCCGCCGAACAGGAATCGGACCTTAAGCGGATCCTCCAGCAACTCGGCTTTCGCTCCGTGGCTGTCGTCGCCAAGACTCGGCAAAGCTGGACGGTAGAGTTCTCTGGCCAGCGAATCCAGGTGGAGGTGGATGAGGTCGAGCGGCTGGGGAGTTTCGTCGAAATCGAGGTGGTGACCGATTCCACCGGAGTTGCGGCGGCAGAGGCTGCCATCTGGGCATTGGCTCAGGAACTCCAGCTGACGCAGGCCTCGCGGGCCAGTTACCTGGCATTGTTGCTGGGACAGGCCGACGGTTAAGATCGGGGTTCCGCTTTTTTCCGCAGCGGCTGGACAAGAGCCGCTTCACTTCTCAGGCCGTTGACTGACCAGCCGATTTGCGGTCAGTCTGCAGGCCTGTCTGCGCACCTGTCTGCACCTGTCGTGCGGCCAGCCTTCCCATTGCCTGAACCCGCAAGCTCCATGAATCTCCCCTCGGCTGCCGAAGTTTTTGCATCTGCATCGCAGGGGCAGACCGGTCAGGTGCAGGGTGCGAAGGAGACCGCCACTGTCGCTGTGCTCGGCGATCGGTCTGGTGGTCCGGGTGCTGCTCCGGCGGCAACTCTGTCGCCTTTCGGTTCTCCGGCCGAAGAGCGGCATAACTTTGCCGTCATGAGTTGGCACTCGGTTCTGATGCGGACCGCGTGGATCTTCAAAACGGAGAGTATCGTGATGCCGGCGATGCTCGATGCGCTCAGTGGAGCTGCTTGGATTCGCGGCTTCCTCCCGATGCTCAACCGGTTTGGACAGAGCGTGCCGCCGCTGCTCGCAGCCGGTTACGTTCGCGGGCTGCCTCGCAAGAAGTCGGCTCTGGCGACAACCTCGCTCGGGATGGGACTCTCGTTCCTTGCGCTCTCAGCCCTCTGGCTGGTCAAGGACTCGTTGCCGTGGCTCGCAGTCACGGTGGCGATTCTCGCGCTCTACGCCTTGTTCTTTGCCCTGACCGGAATCAACCAGCTCATTTCCTCGACGTTGACCGGTAAAGTGATCCCGGTCCAGCGGCGCGGGCAGCTGATGCAACTCTCCAGCAGTCTTGGTTCGGTGGTGGCGGTGAGCTGCGCGTGGGTGCTCTTGAGCTGGTGGTTACGGCCCGGTGGCGGAAACTTCGCCGCCGTGTTCGCGTTCGCCGGCGGGCTGTTTGTGGTTGCAGGTGCCGTTGCGTGGTGGTTTCGCGAGGCAGTCGACGAACCCCATGCGGCGGCCTTCAAGCCGCGGCAACTCGTGGCGGACGCCTGGTCCACCCTGCATGGTGACTCGAACTTCCGGCTGCTGGCGGTGATTGCCGCGCTGTTCGGAGCGATGATGACCCTGTTTCCCCATTATCAGGATGTCGGCCGGACCCGTTTAGGTTTGGGCTTGGACAGCCTCGTTCCCTGGATCATCGCGCAGAACATCGGAGTTGCTGCTTTCAGTCTGCCTGCGGGCTGGATTGCGGACCGGGTCGGCAATCGTCGCGTCTTGAAGTGGCTGATGGCGGGACTCTGCCTGGTGCCGGTGCTCGCTCTGGTGTTGTCTTCCAGCGGAGCCGCGGGGCAACGCTGGTTTTGGCTGGTATTCGCCTTCCTCGGGCTCAGCCCGGTAACGATCCGGACGTTTAACAACTACACGCTGGAGTTGGTTGAACGCCCTGATCATCCGCGCTATATTGCGATGTTGAACCTGGCGATGGCTGGGCCGGGAGTACTCGCCTCGCTTCTGGTCGGAGCCGCGATCGACCTCTTTGGCTACGAATCGACTTTCTCGGTAATCGTGATCTTTCAATTTGTCGGTTACCTTCTTTGCTTTCGTTTGATTGAACCGCGGCGGCGGCATCTGCACGGCGTGCACTGGCCACCGGGGCAGTAGTTGCCGGGCGAATCGCCGTGAACTGCGGCAGGCTCTCGTTTCAAGTGCCGCGCCTCGCGACTCACCCCCGCGAATACCACGTTCCCCGGAAAAAAAGCGATTTCTTCGAACCATTGGCCGCTCGGGGAAAGATTTGTTGACACCCGCTTTCGCTTTCTGCGATACTTTCAGGACGCGAGCCGGACGCACCTGGTCGCTGCGGTCCAACCGAGGCGGTTAAGCAGGAGTGTTTTTTACGGCTCCAATACGTTGAGTGTGGCTCCCTCCGTTTCGGGAGGCACCTTAAAATTCGTCTCAGACAATCCCGTCAGGATTTTTCTTCCGGAGAGTATGCAATGTTGAAGTCCCTGTTGGCCGCAATGGCCGTTGGTTTGTTGGCGTTCGTGGGTGGTGGCGATGACACCGTCAAGCTGGACGGCGTCAAGTGCATCATGATGCCGAACAAGGCCGCCAAGGCTGAAAAGTCAATCGATTATCGCGGTGCCAAGGTTTACCTCTGCTGCGACGGCTGCGTCAGGAAATTCAAGGCAGACGATGCCAAGATTTCGACTATGGCCAATCATCAGCTGGCCCTGACCGGCCAATTCACTCAGAAGGCTTGCCCGATTTCGGGCGGCGCCGCCAAGGACGACCAGAGCCTGGACGTCGGTGGCGTGAAGGTTAACTTCTGCTGCGGCAACTGCAAAGGCAAAGTCGAAAAGGCTGCCGACCTCGCTGAAAAGGCAAAGCTCTGCTTTGGTAATGAAGCCTTCGACAAAGGCTTCGAAGCCAAGAAGAAGGCCTCGAAGTAGCCGCTTGGTTGCTCGCTCAGTTGCTCGCTCAGTTGCTCGCTCAGGGCAAAGGGCAACCTGCTTGAAGCTCGAACGAACTGCAAAGCCCGGGAGCGGAAGCTGCCGGGCTTTTCTTTGCTAGCACCGAGGGTCAACGGGCGGGAACAGATCGGATTGGGCTAGGGCAAAGCTGTGGGTTGGGCGATACTGGAACCGTGTTTCCAGCCTGTGGCTTGGCCGGAAGCTTTGCGGCGATCAGACCGCCTGCCGGCTATCCGGCCTTCCACCGGAGCAACTGCGGTGCGGTTGGTTTGGCCTGGAAGTTCGAGAGCCTGGTGTCAGGGTTGAGGTTTCGAACAGGTCGGGAATCCGTTCGCAAGCTTGCGAACGTTGAGCAGAGAGAGCAAGGATGCGGATCTTTTTTTCAGTCGGCGAACCGAGTGGCGACCTGCATGCCTCGAATCTGATTCGTCGGTTGCGGCAGCAGGTTCCGGAAATGGAATGCGTCGGGCTGGGCGGGCCGAAAATGGCGGCGGCCGGGTGCGAACTGGTCCGCGACCTGACGACTCTGGCTGTGATGGGATTTTCACAAGTCGTCGTGCATCTCCGAGAGTTCTTTCGGATTCTGGCTGAGGCCGAGGCCTACCTCGATGCCCATCCTGTCGACGCGGTGGTGCTGGTCGACTTTCCCGGATTCAATTGGCATTTGGCTCGGAAAGCCAAACAGCGGGGGATCCCGGTGTATTACTACGGCGTGCCCCAGATGTGGGCTTGGGCCCCGTGGCGGGTGCGGAAGTTGCGGCGGCTGGTCGATCTGGCGATTTGCAAGTTACCGTTTGAGCCCGAGTGGTTTGCCCGCCGCGGATGTCAGGCGGAATATGTTGGCCATCCCTTCTTTGACCAGTTGTCCAGCCAAACGTATGACGAGTCGTTTGTCGCGGAACAGAGCGAGGGAGCGGGCCCTTTGTTATTGTTGCTGCCAGGGTCGCGCAATCAGGAGGTCAAGACTCACTGGCCGATGTTGAGGAGTGCTGCCGAACAATGCTTGCGCGAGCATCCGAACTTGCGCGTTGCGGTGGGATGTTATCGCCAGTCTCAGTTTGAGCAAATCGATCGCGAGTTGCGTGCAGAAGGATCGGCAATCACGGCGCACTGGAATCGGACACCCGAATTGATGCGCGCGGCCGATGTTTGCCTGGCCTGCAGCGGCTCGGTCTCGCTGGAGCTGATGTACCATCGATTGCCGACGATCATCGTTTATCGGGTCTCGCGGCTGATGAATTTTTTCAAGAACCTGTTCCTCCGTTGTCGCTACATCACGCTGGTGAATTTGATGGCCAGCGATTCGATTGAGCGGACCAAGTGGCAGACCTATTGGCCGGACGCGGTGGGATCTAGCGATGTGCCGATGCCTGAATACTTGACGCGCCGCGATTGTTCGCAGGAGCTGGCACGGCGGGCCAGCGATCTGATCGCTCGTCCTCAGGAACGGGAACGGCGCCGCACTTGGCTTGGAAAGCTGAAGGAGCAGTTTGCGATTCCGGGAGCCTCGGAACGGGCGGCGGAGTTGATCCTCCAGCGGCTGGGGCGGAAGGCTGCGCAGCGCCGCGCGGCCTGAGGCGGAGGGGAACGCGGAAATGGGGAGGGGACAAGCGCTGAGGCTTGGCACTGCTGATTGTTTTGACTTTTCCCGGCTCCAGCTGGGCGCTGCCGGGCTTGGGCTCTTGAAGCCGCGCTCCGTCGCGGAAGCCGCGATGCGGAAGCCGCGGTGGTAAAGCCGCGGTGCTGAAGCGAGAGTTTCGCTTTTTCCCGGCGGGTATCCCGCTGCGGTGGAGCCGACCCGCATTCCGGCAAACTTCGGCCCGGGGGTGCTGGGGGAACGGCAGTTCAGCGGCTATCTTCATGGGATTGAATCCCTGCCTCACAGTGCCGATGGTAACAGCATGTTTTTGGCCGAGCCCCAACCGACTGGATTTGACCTGCGGTTTCAGATTTTTGGATTTCCGGTCCGAGTGCATCCGGCTTTTTTTCTGATGCCGCTGATTCTCGGCGGCAGCTTGTTGCAGGGTGACAATCCGGGAAGTACCGGGGTGAATTTCCTGGTGTTGACCGCGGTTTTTTTCGTGGCGATTCTGGTGCATGAATTGGGGCACGCTTTTGCGATGCGATACTTCGGTGAATCGGCCTCGATTGTGCTGTACTGGATGGGTGGGCTGGCGATCCCGAATATGGGCCGCTGGAATGCGGGCCGCGCCCGGCCGCGGACACCTTACTCCCAATTGATCATTTCTGCGGCAGGCCCTTTGGCGGGGATCCTCCTGGGGTTGGTGCTGGTCGCGGTGCTGGTCGCCATGGGGGGGAAGATTGTCTGGGAGACCGTCCTGGTTTTTCCGATTCCCATGCCTGACCTGCGGGCAACTGCCTTTGCCGACAATCAGGCGATGTGGGTGCTGATGACTTCGGGAATGTTTTCCTGTTTTTTCTGGAACCTGCTCAACCTCGCTCCGGTCCTGCCGCTGGATGGCGGGCGGATCCTGCAGTCGATTTTGACGATCTTCGACCCCTGGAATGGCACGCGAACCTGCTTGGTTGTTTCGATGATCACGGCAGGTGCCTTGGCTCTTCTCAGTCTGAACAACAACGCCCAGTTTGGTGCCTTCTTTTTCGGCTTCATGGCCTTTGAGAGTTTCCAGGCGTTGCAGAGTTATGGCGGTGGGAGACGCTGACCGTGGTAACTCTGTTCTTCCGCAGCTTGGTCGGGATTCGGGGAGCGAATGGTTCATTCCAGGTCCAGACAAAGCAGTTCTCGGCCATAACGGACGAACAGTCTCCGGCCGACCAGGGCAGGATGCGCATGGGTTTCGATCGAGTCGTCGGTTCCCAACCGACACCTGCCCAGTTCACGATATTCTGTGCCTGCGGTATCAATCAGAATCAAATCGCCCGATTGCGTCAGGATGAGAGCGCGAGTGCCAGCGCCAATGATCGAACCATAACCGCCGTATTCGTCGGCGTCGTTAGTCCAGACCGGTTGGAGGGTAGTGGCCTCGAGGCAATGTAACCCATTCCAGATCCCCAGCAACCTCTCTCCCAACAGCACGGGGGAATGGGTGTCCGGTGCCAGCTCGGCATATGCGGCGGCTGGCTCACCGGCCGGTCCAGTCGCAGCGAGCTCATAACGCCGCGTTCCGTTGTTCTCCGTCGACAACCACAACTGCTGGCCTTGAATGAGGGGGGTGGGCACGTGAAAGTCGCCGGTGTGCCGGGGACGTAGGGTCCAGAGTCTTTTGCCGGTTGCTGCGTCCCAGCCTCCGAGTGATTTGGCGTCATAGCCAATAAGCTCTCCGCCGCTGGGTGTCTGGCGGAAGACAAAAGACGAATAGGCAATCCCTTCAGTGCCGCAGCGCCAGAGTTCTTGGCCATCGCTGGCGGAAAGGCAGATCAGATTGGCACCCGGGGCCGTCGTCTGCAGCAACAACTTGCCCTCCCAAGCCAGAGGCGAGCCGCAGTAGCCCCAGGTTG
>JAJTFE010000066.1:22478-26675 GCA_021298375.1 Blastopirellula sp.
TCGGCTTGCAGGTCCCGTCGCCACTGGATCTGGCCAGACTCCGGCGCGACGGAGATTAAATGCCCAAATGCTCCCAGCAGAATGACTCTGTCGGCCAGCAGCAAGGGAGTCGCACGGGGCGCATTCCCGTAGTCCAGTTCACCAGGGGCGGGCTGGAGTATTTGCCAGCGACGACGGCCAGTTTGGGAATCAAAAGCTTGATAAAAGTCACTCTGATCGAGTGGGTCGCGGCCGCTGACCACGACCAACCGCTCGTCGGCGGCCAAACCTCCCAAGCTGTCGCTGGTCAGTTTCTTGCGCCATGCGATCACCGGTTCACTGGCGAGTCGGTCCGGCAATTCCGAGGCAATCGCATCGCGATTCGCGCCGCGCCACTGAGACCAAGTCGCCGCCGACGGCGCGGTCGCAAAAGTCAGTTCTTTTTTTTTGCAGCTGCTGCCGCGGCCGGAGCTTCAGTCCCAGCACCACCAGCCGGCGTTTCCTGGCTCCCGGTGGGTACAAAGCCATTTCGGGTTTCCAGGGCGTCGAGCAGTTCCTTCTCGGTCGCTAAGGCCAGCAAGGCTTGGGCGACTTGTTGTCGCGTATCCTCTGACAACTCGAGACTGATAAACGCGGTTACAAAGGGAACCGGCTCGGATTCCCCTATGACCCGCAAATCCCCTTTTTGGATCGTTCCGCAACCTTCCAGCAACGGACGAGCATAACTGGAAATGACGGCAGCGCCATCTTCGCCTTCCTCCAGTTCCATCAGGTTGGTTGCCGCCGTGCTGCAAGCCTCACAGGTCTCCGGTTCGGCCGCCACCTCGATTCCCGATTTGCGTAACAGCGAGATGACGGCAGCCGACTTCTCTTCGGCATCAGGAGTGCCGAAAAAGATCCGATAGCCGGCCAAATCGGCGACCTTTTTGGCCCGGTCTTTGGCCCGCACCACGATCAGCCCAGATTGGGTAGTCGACCCATCCCGGCCTGTCAGGCTGGCGATTGGGGCGAAGTTGCGAGCTTCCGCTGCAGTATCATGCCGCACGACGGAGTATTTTCCGATGATAAGGTCGGCACGCCCTCCCGATTCCTTCAATGCGGACTTCAAAGCGCCGGCCCAATAAACCTTGACTGGCCTCCCAAGTTTGGTCGACAGGAACGTTCCCAGCACCTCGTACTTTCGCTGGGCGTATCCCTTGACGCAGTCACAGGCGAGCGGGGCCGCCAGTGGGTCCATGACCACCAGGACGAACTCGTCGTCGCCATCGACTCCCGCCGGGCCAGCCTTGGCGGCCACTTCCTGGGCCGGCATCCCAGCGTGGAAACCGATTCCTCCAAGGCAGCAGCAGACCAGCACAAGTAGCAGGCGACGGGTAAGCATGCAATCAACTCCAGCGTGTGAGACAAATTAACCCGGTGAACGACGGTAAAGACAAACAATCAATTAAGGAATTTCAGCGCTGCGTCACCCCCGACGACGAACGGCGCGCGGGGGAAGACTCGCGGGAGCCACAAGCAAGTGCTCTAGCGGTCAATCGGCTTGGCGAACAAAAGAACCGAGCCACTGTGGCTCTGTATCTCCGTAGGACATGCCCAGCTTGAGCGTCCTGTCGTCAATGAACTCGATGGTCCATTGAAACGACTCGACTTTGTCCTGATAGATTCCGACTTTCAATTGCTTTCCGTTTTGGCGGATGCACTCGTAGGTGCAACCCTCCTCCATGCCTAGCATGTTCCCGCCAGTCATTGCCAGTTTGCCATCGGCAGAGAACGCAACTTGCGTGAAGTCGTAAAAGGGAATGGCATTGGGTTGATCACCGGCACCCTTTTTCCAGACGCCGACAAGTTGTTTTCCCAGACCCTCTCGGGCTTGGCGGGCAACGGCTTCGTCTTCCGTTTCACCCGTGATTTCAGACGTCGGGACTAGAACGCAAATCGTACTGGCATCCTGATACTGCATGTAATAGCGGTCGCGTTGCTCATCGTGAGCCAAAGCGACGTGTTTGCAACCACCGCTGATTTTCGCCTTGCCAATGTTGCCTACCAGCTTTCCATTGGCATCGAACCGCTTGATGGTGCCGATGCTCGATTCCGCAGTCAGCACGTCCCCATTGGCACAACAGCGGATGTTCATTGGATTGCAGCAACTGCCGAACCCTGTTTCGCCAGCTCGGTCCTGGCTGCCAAAATGCCTGACCGGGCGGCCATCGCGATTATAGATCCCAACCCGGAACTTGGTGTTTTCGGCAATCAACAGGTTCTCACCATCGGACTGGATGTCGAGCTGCCCGCAACAGCCACCGAGTTTGGCTTTGACTTTTTTGGGGTTTTTGAAATCAAGATCGGTTCGCCAGATGTCGTAGCCAAAGCCACCGGTCGAGCCGGTCGTCACGAACAGCTCATCTTTGGCAACGGCGAGCGAGTTGATTTGACCCATCTGTTTAACCGTTTGGCGGATCATCGCCGGATTGACGGTGTACTGTTCCTGGATTGTTTTCAGTCCCGCCGCCATCTGCTCCTTCAACTCGGCAAGTTGTGTGGCGTCAATCTGGAGAAATGGGTTTGGGCCTTCCTCCTCTGTTTCGTCTTCTTCAGCATCAGCTTCGCCCTCGGCCGGCTCTGCATCTTCCGCAGGCTCCTCTTCCTTGTTGCCGGCATTTTCTTCCGCAGCGGGCTGGTCCGAATCCCCTGACTCGGGCGTTTCGCTCGCTTTCCGGGCAGCAATGGCGGCTTCGATCTGCTCGAGTTGAGACTCGTAAATACCGGTCATTTGTTTGGCCTGGGCTTCCAGCGATTTGCGAGCTTCGGCTTCGAGTTCCTCGCGGGTGCGCCCCTCGAGGTTGGGGGCTGTGGATTGCGCCACCAAGTCACCTTCCGGCGAAAACTTGCAGAGCATTGAATCGCCGCCCACATAGAGATTGCCCGACGAATCGAAGTTGACAGCTGTGGGCTGAAACTCCAATGGAATCTCTTTCAGGAGTTGCCAATCGGGTGAATAGATTTGGACGAAGCCGACCGGAGCGGCGGACACTTCCGTTTGTTCGCCGGACTCTGTCTGTGCCGGGGCTTCATAAGCGCTGTTACCGCCGACAGCGGCAACGATGTTTCCCTCGCGATCGAGGCAAAACGTATTGAGGTGAATTGGTTTGCCGGCATGCAAAGGTTGAAAGGCGCGAACTTGCTTGTGGGTGGGCTCAGCCAGCTCGGGCCGCCGGTCTTCGTCTGTCTTATCCGCCACGGAAATACCCCGGATTGGAACCGCGGCCATGGACGCGACTGGGGATAGAGCCAGAATTCCCAAAAACAAACAGGTCAAGAACTGACGGATCACGGCGAATCTCCCTTTGCGGAATCCTGGGTTGGGGATCAGATTGCGGCTCGCCACGGCCTTCATGGAGCCATTCCTTACGAACCGAATTGAAAAGACAGGGCTCATTTGAATGCTGGGCGCGAACTGCGGCGAGACGGGTCCCCGCGATTATACGCTTCCCCCGCGGCAAAAGTTTCATGCAATTCGATCCCGCGGAGGGATGTCGATGAAGGTCGCGGAGACCCATGGAGATACCTAAAAGAAACTTGGCGCGCAGTTGCTGTTCGGAGAGCATCCCTCGGTTCCCGCGGCCGCGTCCGACCAAGACAGCATCGCGTGATTTCGGCGAATTGCGCGTTTGAGGCAGCTTGCTTTGGCTCAGGTCTCATTGGTTCATGAAGAATTAGCGAAGCGTGGAGGGGGGACTTCCGGGAGCACAATCAGCTGCCGGGGCTAATCGAAACCCTGGCTGCTGTCTCCCAAATGGACCTGGATTTGAGAGGCATTCCCGATGCCTTCCTGGCCGGAAAAAGTTAGATTTGAGCAACCATTCAGGCAGTTCCGGACGAGCAGGAGGGGGATGAGATGAACTCAAAAGCGGACGGGATTCCAGTCCGAATTCAGGTTTGGGTGGGAGACCTCACGACGTTGGGAGTCGATGCCATCGTCAATGCCGCCAATGAATCCTTGCTGGGCGGTGGGGGAGTCGACGGAGCGATTCACCGCGCCGCTGGACCGGAATTGCTGGCCGAGTGTCGCCAACTGGGGGGCTGTCCCACCGGCGCAGCGCGAATTACCGGCGGGTATCAGTTGCCGGCCAGGCATGTGATTCACACGGTCGGTCCGGTCTATCGCGATGGTCGCAGCGGTGAAGCCGCCTTGTTGCGTTCCTGTTATTGGGAGTCGCT
>JAJTFE010000067.1 GCA_021298375.1 Blastopirellula sp.
CTGTGTCGGGCCCCGGACGGCCGCCCGGTTCACGCGGTGGCTGGAGCGGGAAATGCTCCCGGACCAAGTTCAGAAATTCGGCTTCCGTTTCGACTTTGGCGACCAAAGAGCGAAACATTCTGGCTCCGGGGCGGCCCTGGGCATAGTTGCACGCGTACTTCCGCATCAATTGAGTCCCCTTTTCTTCGCCAAACCGCTCCACGACCAGCCGATAATGGCGGAGCAGGCAGTCACGCTGTTCCACAAGCGTCGGTTCGAGCGGGATCGGTTCACCGCGAAGGGCCGCCTGGACTTGGGAAAACAGCCAAGGCCGACCGAGCGATGCCCGGGCAATCATGATCCCGTCGACGTCATAGCGGTTAAACGCAGCGACCACCTTCTCGGCCGAGTCGAGGTCGCCGTTGCCGATCAGGGGGATCCGCTTGAGGTACGGTTTGATCGCCGAGATTCGCTCCCAGTCCGCACTGCCGGTGAACATATCCTGAGCAGTGCGGCCATGCACGGTCAGCGCGGCGGCACCAGCTCCTTCGACAACTTGGGCCACGTCGATGGCGTTGATATTGTCCCGGGTGCAGCCCAGCCTGATTTTCGCAGTCACGGGCGTGGGAGCGCAGGCGGCGACCACGCGTTCAATGATTGCTCCCATCCGCTCGGGAAATCGAAGCAGGTAGGAGCCGCTGTGCGCCTTCTCTGTGACCTGTTTGACGGGACAACCAAAATTGATGTCGACGATACTGACCCGGAATTCCTCGACCAGTCGCCCTCCAACCCGAGCCATCGTCTCGGGATCGTTGTCCCAGATTTGAACGGCCAGAGGACGAGCTTCCTCCCGCACGCCCCACAACCGGTCGGGATGTTCGGCTCTCTCATCCAGCCAGACAAAGCCCTTGGCATTCACCATCTCGGTGGCGTGCAGCCCCACGCCGCCGTACTCCCGCACAATCTGGCGGTAGGCGTAGTTCGTGTACCCGGCCATCGGAGCCTGCAGAACCGGCGGGTCAATACTCAGCGGACCGATCTGCAGCGGTTTCAGGGGGCGCGTCAGGCGGATTTCTTCGCTACTTGTCCTCATGCAGATGTCCTCATGCCCACCATGATGCACCGCCAAGCGAAATGCGTCCAGAGGCGATTCCCAGGCCTCGCCCAGCAGGCGTTCCCAAGGGGGTGTGGCTGCAGAGCCGATTTCGGAGCAGCAGCCGGGAGTGAGAGGACCCAAGGATGGGGGCTCTGCGGCCTGAAACGGAACAGGCCTGAAACGGAACAGGCTGAGACTGGCTACCAGGCGAGTTCCATCTGGCCGACGATTTGTCGGGCCAATCGTTCGACCATCTCCAGTTCCGCGGTCGCCAGGGACTGGCCGCCTTCGGGGATGAAGGCGATGTCTTGGGTAATCCGCAATATTTGCCGCTGCATCAGCGGGACCCCGGCTCGGTCGACCCAGGTGACTTCCAATTGCCAGTCGTATTGCAGGGCCCGCGGATCGTCATCCCTCGTTTCCGAGAGGACGCGCTTGGTATCCCGGAGAATTCGACCCTGAATAAAACTGTCCGCCAAACGCGGATCGGAAATGGTCAGCGGTGTCTGCGATTCGATCTGCTTGACCACCGCTTCGGTCAACCGCTGTCCCAGAAAACGGCGATAGGAGTCCGTCTCAAACATCGCCACGTGCACGCTGCGAATGTCGTTGCGATACAGGAACTGGTTGCCCATGTGGTACCCCGCGCAGCCTCCGGCACAGCACAGCAAGCCTAAAGCGGCCAGCAGCGCGAAGAGTCGTCGGCGGGGCGAATGACAAGGCTGCATGAATCGGCTACCGGAAAATGGATTCCTTGTCGCCAACGGCAATCAAGGGCTTGTTCGCTTCGGATTGAGGGAGCATGTCGAGCAGCCACTTGGCACGTTGCGTCGGTTCGGGCGGTTTGTCGCCCAAGACAGCCAGTTTTTCTGATGAATCCTCAGCCAAAGGGGTGTCGTCATAGTTCTTGGCCACGTCGCGATAGATCATCGAGGCTGCAAGGTTTTCACCCTTCTTCTCGTAGTATTCGCCCAGTGAGTAGTCCCGCTCGGCCAGCAGATTGCGGACCGTGGTAGCTTCCTTGGTCAGGTACTCCCGCTCGCCCTCGCACTCCTTGGGAAACTGCTGCACAATCCGCTTGAGCAATTCATCAGCCTTGACCAGCGGTTCCTGATCATAGCTTTTGCCATAGTAGGAGTTCATCCGGGACTTGAGCTCGAACAGGTGGGCATGAAACGCGTGCTGACTGCCAGGGTAGGTGATTCGCAGGTCCTCGTAAGTATCTGCCGCGTCTTGATACATCTTGGCTTCGAAGTAGGCATTTCCCAAAGCCATCGTGGCATCGTCGGCCAGCTTGCCAGAAGGATCGTCGAGGCGAATGCGATGGAAGATTCGCCGGGACTCACTGGCCAAATTGAACGCCGGACGCTGGGGGTCGCCGATCTTGACCTTGGTCAGGGTGCCCTTGCGGGATAACTGCAGCCAGTACTGAGCGATCGAAAACCGGCGGGCTTCGGCCTTGTCCAGATAGCGGGAACCCGAATACTGCGCGACCAGCTTTTCAAAGGCCCGATTGGACTGCACGTAGCGATTGGCAAAAAAGTTTGACTCGCCCTCGTAGAACAGGGAATCCTGCTCAAGCGCCGAGTCGGGCCAGCGATCAGCTGCGAGCCGGAATTGATTGGCGGCCTCCTCGTACTTGCGATGGGCTGACTCAGGAGCCGTTTCCAGCTGGTTGCCGGCCTCCTCGTAAAGTTTCTGACCAGCGGCAAAAGCCTGTTCGGCTTCCGCTTCATTGGGCTTGGCGAAACCTTTCACCTTCATCGTGGTTGCGATTTGGCTTGGCGCCAGATCATGCAGCAGCAGGCGGTCGCCGTTCCGCTCGCCCATCGGGTCGAGCGAGTCATCGTTCAGCAGTGAATCGCCGTCCTTTTTCTGCGCCAGCCCGAACAGGCCGCCATTCCGTGCGCCGTATTTATTTGATTTGGCGCCGGGGAAAGGGCTTTGGCAACCAACTCCCAGACAGGTCGTCAGCAGCAGAAGCCAGATCAGCCTTTGACCGCAGTGCGGCAGCATGGGCGACATCCTTGTCTCCGTTCCCTATCGTCATCGTTGTTCCGTTGCGTCTCGTCCCGGCTGGATCGACCCAGCCGGCGGGCATCAGTCCCTTCCGTTTTCGCGGACCGAGCCTCTACCAAACGCAACCAACTCCCTGTTGGTTCATTGCCCGACAGCCATTCAGGACAAAAATTCCTGAACAGGCAGGCGATAGCCAACCAGCGAGTTTTCGAAATGATTCAAAACCTGGCGCACCTCCACCCGACCCCGCGGCGACAATTCCAAAACCCGGTGGGCAGGTGCGTGCTCCGATTCCAATTGTCCCAGCATCCAGTCCCGAGCTTCCCGCGAGAGGCTCAAGACCCCGGTTTTCCCCGACCGGCAGCGCGTGCAGACGATTCCACCCGAGACCGAACAGAAGGAAAATCGCGTCGCTTGCTCCGGTACCTGCCGCCCGCAATCAACACAGGCAGTGAGCATCGGTTGATGCCCGAGGATTTGCAGCAAACCAAGCTCAAACGCCGCCAAGATCGCCGACGGGTTGGTTCCGCCATCGTCCAGCAAGCAAATCGTCTCTTCTGCCAAGTCATACAACTCAGGCTGGGATTCGCCCCCTTCTGTCAGCACCAGCAGCAACTCAATCACATAGTAGGCCGCATACAACCGACCGAGGTCGGCTGCTCCAGCGCGGAATCGCCGCTCCAGTTTGGCCTCCGTAAGCAAGTCCATTGCCGGCGGAGTTTTGCGGAGGAACACTAGGCGAACCAGCGCGAGCACGTCAAGGGCAGACTCAAATGGACTCTTCTTCCGCCGGGCACCTTTCGCCAGTCCCGTAATCTTCCCAAATTCACGCGTGTAAAGCGTGACCACACAACTGGTCTCGCTGAACTCAATCACCCGCAACACAATCGCCAATGTCTTTTCGGCTGCCATGGAAACCGTTGCTAGCGTCAGTGAGCCAAAAAGGGAGTTCGAAGGTGCCCGCACAGGTCAAACTGGCCGGTGTCTCGACTGCTCAACGTTGGGTGCTGCCCAGAAGTTTATGAGTCAGTCCGGCAAGGATGACTCCGCAAATCGCCAGACCTGTTCCGCAGATTAACTTGGAAACCGGAAGTTGTGGAAAGAGCAGGGAACCGATCAGCGGCAGGGCAAAATAGACCAACCCCGCCCCGCAGACCGCTGCCAAGAGGGCCCAGCCCAACTCCCGGTCACTGGCCACTTCCGGGTTGGCCGCGGCAATCGGCCCCCAGCCTCCGCGCCAGGGACGCACCTTGCGATAAAACGCCTCCAGCTTTTCCCGCGGCTCCGCCGCAGTTAACCAAGTTACCAGCAGCCAACCAAGAATCGTCAGTCCGGCGATCAGCAGAATCTGCTCCTCCGACTTCAGCGGTTCGGCCCGGCCCAGCAACTGTTTGTAGACCAGCGGACGGTTGCTGAGCAAATACAGCACCAGAGAAAAGAGCATCGCCGAGATTTCACTCCAGGCATTGATCCGCCACCAGAACCAGCGGAGGATCAGGACCAGCCCGGTCCCCGAACCGAGGGCCATCAGCAGTTTCCAGGCCTCGTCGATCGAAACTCCGCTCAGCTTCATCCAAGCCGCGACGCCCAGAGACTCGATCACGATAACCATCGAGGCCCAGCGCGACCAACCGGTCAACTGCTGCTCACTGGCTCGGGCGCCGTACAGCGGCTGGAGCAAATCCCGCACCAGATAAGAGGCTGCCCAGTTGATTTGGGTGCTGAGCGTCGACATGAAGGCCGCGAAGAAAACGACAATCATCACCCCCGAGAGACCCGGGGTGCAAAGTTCCCGCATCGCCATGGCATAACCCTTGCCAGGGTCGAAGCCGCTGTCTTTAAGATAATTCAGCCGCAATTCCGGATAGTTTGCCAGAGCAAAGAAGGCAACCACGATCCAGGGCCAGGGGCGGAGGCAGTAGTGGGCCAGTTGAAACCAGAGGGCTGCCAGAAAGGAGTCCCGTTCCGATCGGCAAGATGCCATCCGCTGCACGATATAACCACCGCCGCCCGGTTCAGCGCCCGGGTAGCAGGTAGCCCACCACTGGACGAGCAAAATGATCAGGAAGATATGCAGCGGCATCCAAGACGATTCGCCGAAACTCGGCAAGTAGGCGAGCGCCGCCTCGGCATCGCCGAAATTCTCTCCGACCCGCGCCGCCAAGGCTGTTCCGCCTCCCCCGCGCGTATAGGCGACGACCGCCAGCCAGATACACCCGCCCATTGCGATCACAAATTGAATCATGTCCGTCACGACGACGCCCCACAACCCGGACAGCGATGAGTACAGCGCCGTGAAGGCAAACATGGCCAGCAGCGCTGCCCACGCCAGTGTGGTGGGCGTCCAAAAGCCGAACGTCCCCGCATCCGCAGAAGCAGGTTGAAAAAAGACAGTCTCCTCCATGACCGTCAACATCCCGCCACAGACCCAGCCGATGATGATCGGATTGACCAGCAGTGCCCAGTACAGCGCTTTGGTAATGCGGAGCGCTTTGGCTGGACGGCCCGCATACCGCAGGTCGATCAACTCGACATCGGTGATCACCTCCGCCCGTCGCCAAGATCGGGAGAAGACAAACACCGTCAACATCCCGCCCATCGCCAGCGACCACCAGACCCAATTGCCCGCGAGGCCATGCTTGACGACGAGGCTGGTGACCGCCAACGGAGTATCTGCGGCAAAGGTTGTCGCGACCATCGAGGTGCCTGCCAACCACCAGGGAAGAGAGCGTCCCGAGACGAAATACTCCTCGAGACTTTTTCCCGCCCGACCGCGAAACATCAATCCCACGGCCACCACAATGACCATGTAAAGAACAATCAAAAACCAATCGAGCAAGGTCAATTGCATGCTTGAGTTCCCATTCGGATGATTGGGGGCGCTGAAATGCTTCGCCAACCAGATTGCAGGACAGTGGTTCTGACCGGTTCAAAAAAAAGGGACGGGCCAGACGCCCGTCCCGAATGCGGCTGCCGTAAACAGCCCTCCGCCCGTTCTTTCCGGCTACTTCAGTTCCTTGATTTCGATTTTCCGGAACTCGACCGGATCGTTATGTCCGGCAAAGCCAAAGTACCCCGAGGTTCGCTCTTTGCCGGGATGAGGAGAATTGGCCATGTAATCCGTGATCTTGGACAGGTCCGTATTGAGGATCACGGTCCCGTTCAATTCCACCTTGATGGTTGAACCCTTGACGGTGACTTCCTGAAAATTCCACTCTCCCGTGGGGCGATGGTAGCCGCGGGCAGCAGCCGCCATCCCGTAAGCCGAGCCGTGGTATTGCCGCGGATCGAGCGTGGCATAATTGGGGTGCTCACTATCCAGCACCTGCAACTCGCACATTGCCCCGTAGGCTGCATCACCCTCGCCAGGATAGCGAATCGCCAGCCCATTATTGCCGGCCGGAGGGAGCTTGAACTCAAATCGAACCGCGAAGTCACTGTACTCTTGGGCAGTGTACAGCGTCCCCCCATGTCCAGCTTGACAGCGGAGCGCGCCATTGACGACTTCGTAACCATCGACAGCTCCCTTCCAGCCCTCCAAATCCTTGCCGTTGAAGATCGACTGAAAACCATCGGCATCGGCCTGAGCCAGAATTTGATTGGCTTCGTCGGCCGCAATCTCCCGGACAAAGACGTTCTTCCAGCAAATCTGCCCGCCGTGAGTCTGAAGTTGAATCGGGCCCTTGGCGACCAGCGGCAGTTTTCGCTCGCCCCAGTAGTTTTCCATAACCGCGTGATTAACGACCAACTTGTCGTTCAGCCAAATCGAGGTTCGCGAGCCGACTTGGCGGATCCGGAATCGATTCCACTCGCCGAAGGGCTTATCGGCCAGCACCAGCGGGTCCTTGCCGGGTGCTCCGGGACTGTTGTTCCAGAGACCGCCCGAGCCCTTGTCGGCACCGATGTTCCACTTGCCACCCGCTTCGGTGAAGTCCCAAATTTGAACCTGGGGAGTCGCCTTGAGGTAAATCCCACTGTCGGCCTGAGCCACCGTCTTGTAATCGATCCAGAGTTCAAAATCCCCGAAGTCCTCCAGTGTGGTCAAAAATGGACCTTCGCCATCATTGACGATCACCCCATCCTCTACCCGCCAGAACTTCTTCATCGCGGCATCACCGGCAGCAAGCAGTTTTTGCTTCTCCTCGGCGCTCAAGGCGGCCGTCACCCGCGGGTCCTGAGTTTCCAGTGCGGTCCAGCCGCTCAAGTCGCGGCCATTGAACAGCGCCCGATAGCCGGCCGGAGGAGATTTGAAATCACCAAATGGGTAAGTGTTTTCCTGGGCCAAACCATTAAAACTGAGCACTGGGCCCAGCCCCAGGCCAAGGAACACGGCGGCACCGACCACGGCCAGCCAGCGCCGAGAAAAAATCGGGTTGGTTTGCAACATGTTTGGAAACTCTCTTGGTAAGTTCAGGATGACAAATGCGGCGGCGAAAACCATGCGCCGCACCCATATCCTAGTTGTTCCTCAAGGCACCTGACAGTAGCCCCCGGGGGCGAGCTTCGACTCGCAGGAAATCCATGTCTCACGCCGCCGAACCGTTGCTGGAACCATTGCTGGACGCCTTGCGCTCCGAGTGGCAATATCTCCTGATCGCCGCCATCGAAAAGATCGAGCACTGTCTCGAACAATTAAATGCGGAACAGATTTGCGCGCGGCCCGGGCCCGGTCTCAACAGCATCGCCAATCAATTGGCTCACATTGCCGGCAATCTGCGGCAATGGTCGGTGGCCGGTTTTGATCTGGAACCCGATCGCCGCGACCGAGACCGCGAATTCGCGGACTGGGAACCGAGCGATCTCCGCCGACTCAACCAGGAACTGATCATGGCTCTGAACGAGGCTTCACAAGTGATCGCCCGCCTCACTGCCAGCCAGCTCCTCCAAACCCGGACTATTCAGGGCTTCCAAGTCACTGGCCTGCAAGCGCTCAGCCATACCGTGACTCATCTCGTCGGGCACACTCACCAAATTGTTCAGTTGACCCGCTGGCACCTCGGTCCCGGCTACCGCTTCGGTTGGAGTGAAGATGGCCCGCGGGACAACGTTCCGCTCTGAGCCCAATCCCGCCCCGCTCTCGAGCCCGGCTCTGGCAGTTGCCGGACAAGTGCTAGCGAGCGGCAGGTGAAAATTGGGCTAGGGAGTCCAGTGAAGATGGAGTAGATTCTCGGACGGACGGCGGTGGTCTCAGGGATTGGAGTCAGACCCTCCGTCGTTTTCTACCATCAGGGGTCACAAGCAATGAAGCTGACGGACTTGACCATCGACGGCTCGCAGGCCGGCGAGCGGATGCAAATTAATCGAATGCACCAGGGGCTGAATGTGCTCCTCGATGCCTCCGACCAGGATCGGAATGCGGTCGCTCAACTGATTCGCTATTTGCTGTTTGGTGCGACCGCCGAGCAGTCCTCGACCAGCGTTTTTTCGGCCCGATCGTTCCATGCCGGGCACGCTGACATTGTCCGCGGTCCTTACCGCTTTCGGCTCTCGCGGAATCCGTCCTCGCATCACGCGCTCCAGGTCCAAGGCTTGGACAATGCCAGCCAGATTTACAGCGGCGATGATCTTTTCGGCAAAGTCGATGCAGCGGTTTTCGAAACGCTCTACGACGTCGACTTCCAGCACGCCGCGCGCCAACTCTCCGAAGCCGCGGTCGCCCTGCACCAGCGACTGGGGGTCAGTCCGGCGTCCAATCGCTGGCCCACCGAAGCCGCCTGGCTCGCCTGGAAGCAGGAAGCCGAACAACTCAAACAGCGATTGACCGAACTCCGTCAGGAACTGAACCATCAGGAAGCGGAGCGTCGTCGCTTGCATTTGCAAACCGAGTCTCTGGCTGCCCAGGAGCTTGCTCAGCGGCAACTGTTTGACCGGGAATTGGCTGAACTTGACCGCCAGACCGCGGAAGTCCGGCGGCAGTTGGAGCCGACGCGCCGCGAGCTGGAGGAACTGGAAAATCGGCTGACAATGCTGCAGGCCGAGATCGATCGCCGCGAAGGCGAACTTCGGTTCGAGCCCGTAGCTCAGGCCTATGACGGACTGGAGGTGCTTTACGGCCAGTTAGACCTGATCGATGTGCAGCTGGCCCGCTGGCGAACATTGCAAAATCAAATTCAGCAACAGCGTCTGGAGCTGCGCGATGAGATGGAGCAATGGTCCAAGACACTGGAAACTTCGTCTGAGCATCCGTATCACACCGCCCAGCAGGCTCTGGAGCGGACCAATTCGCTGACGACCCGGATCGAACAGGCCGCCGCGCGAATCGAGGCGGAAACTCCGGCAGATCGCGCCAACCTGAAGCAGGCGAACGCCGAAGTCCGCAAAAGTTGCGCCAGCATCCGCCAGGACTTGAACGTCGTTTGCGATGAACTCGCCAACCAGTATCGCCAGCTTCGCCACAAGGCAGCAGCGGTAACGATGAAGCATTTGCGCGAGCACTATAACGCTATCGCCGACAACATTGCGTGGTTGCTGGCCGAGCGGCAGCAGACGATCGAAGAGATTCGCGAAGTCGATCCGGTCGGTGCAGATGCAATTTCCCAGGCCGGCACGGAGTACTGTGAGCTGGCCACCCGCGAGGGCTTCCTGGCCGCCCGGCGGAAGTTCCATGGCGACCCACCCGTCGCCAGCGGCGATCATCGGGCCGTTCGACCCGACCTGACGGCCGAACGCAATCAACTCCAGCAATGGCGAGTGCGACAAAGCGAATTGCTGCAAACCGCAGCGAAGCTCGAGTCCCAACTGCAACAACTCGCCGAGCGTCGAGCGGAATGCTCGGCTCGACGCGATCGTTACTATCAGGGGGAGCTGGCAAGTCTGAGGGAACGCCTCGCCCAACTCAGCGGCCTGATCGCCGGCAGGAATCTCGAAGTGGACCAACTGGCCCGGGTTGATGCCGAGAACGATCGCGTCCCACCCTACTCGGGGCATCCGCTCCTGACTCAGGCCAGCCAACTCCTTGCCCGACTGACCGAGAACCGGCTCATCGGGATAGCGCTGGCCGCGAATGGAGCCCATCTGATGGTGACCGAACGCGGCGGGCAAACGCTCGATGTCAGCAGCCTCGAACCGGGGTCGCAGCAGGCCGCTTTGCTCGCAGTCTGCCTGGCAACCAACTGGTGGTTAACCCAGCAGGGCTTGTCGGTCCCGATGCTGCTCCGGGAGGTTCTCCCCTGGTCTTTACCCGCGACCAGCAAGTCGCCGAATTTGTCGCCCAAAGGCTGATTGCCGGCACGTTTTCCTTCTTCAAGACCGGCCGGCCGAACACCAATGTGGGGACAATTCCGACAGTCACGCGCGAAGCCGCGATGCCGCCAGCGCTCCCCGCAGCCCTTTCGGTTCAGTGGGAGCCGCTGCCGCAGGGATTCGGTACAGTCCCGCAAGCAAGTTCCATGGCCGCGCCTGTGGAGGTGTCCGTAACGCCGCAGTTTGGCGAGTCGAGTTGGGCCGGGCAGACGGTTCAAAAAATGGCCCGCCCGCTGCATCGGCCTGTCGTCTACTCCGACCGCTCCGACTTCCGCAGTTTTCCAACGTACCGTCCCCCCGTCTCAAGCAACCGTCCCCACGTCGAAGTGGCTCGGCCTACAGACGATACCGCCGGCATTGCGGCCACCATTCGCCCCCTGGTCGAACGGGCCAGAGGTCCGATCAGCGAAGAGACCAGTTTGCGGAGCGTCGACTTGGCGGACGCCATCCACCTCAACAACCTCGTTCAAGCGGGCGTGAGCTCAATTGGCGATCTGCTCAAGCTTGATCCCCAGGCCCTCGCGCCGCAATTGACGCGCATCGGCTTCTCGGCCCAGCAACTCGATCGCTGGCAGGCTCAGGCCTGGTTAATGCTCTGCGTCGAAGGGCTGACGCCAAGCGATGCTCGGATTCTGGTCGGTTGCGGGATCACGGAACCAGAACAGCTGGAGACGACCTCCGCCGACCAATTGCTGACACGAATTCATCGTTACCTCCAGTCTCCCGATGGCCGACGTTTCGCTCCGGACACGGCGCGTTATCAATTGGAACGAATTCACTCCTGGCATCGGGCCCTCCAGGCTTCGCGCAGCCGCTGGCGAATCGGGAACGGATACAGTCGACGATTGCGGCGACAGAGTTGGTCCAACGGAATCGAAACAGAAGCCGGCGAAGAAGCCGATGAGGCTGGATTCTCGGGCCCCAGCCTGACCGGTTACCTCGATCATCAACGCACGCTGGAGAATCCGGGGCCGAGCAGCCATTTCGAGCGACACCCCGAGGCGATTCGTCCCGAGGACTTCGATTTTGAGCTGGAGTCCGAGGTCGCTCGACAGGAATCCCGGCAAGCCATTCGCGAGGCGCTGCAGGGAGCCACTTCCCCCCAGAGCCATGGAAAGCGTTCAGCCCCAACCTCGGCTTCACAGGGAGCTTCGGCTTCACAGGGAGCTTCGGCCGGACTGGCAGTCCAGCCCGATCAATTTGCAACCTCTGCAACGGGGCAGCGGTTCTATCTCAATCTGGATGATGCCGTGGAAGCCGCGCCCTCGATCGGGCCGCGAACGGCGGAGCGCTTTACCGCCATCGGCGTGCAATCCATTCGCGACTTTCTCCGCCAGACTGCCGAATCGATGGCCGAGAAGATCAGCTTTAAGCGAATCTCGGCTGATGTGATTCGCCAGTGGCAGCAGCAAACGAGGCTGGTCTGCTCGGTCCCCAATCTGCGGGGTCATGATGCCCAATTGCTCGTCGCCGTCGGGGTGACCGAGGCCGAACAGCTGGCTGGACTTTCTCCCAAGAAGCTCTGGTCCCTGATCGGCCCCTACAGCGAGACCAAAGAAGGCTTGAAGATAATCCGCGCCGGCAGCAGGCCCGATCTCGCGGAAGTGACTCAGTGGATTCAGTGGGCCCAGCAAAACCGCTCGCTGCAGGCAGCGTAAGCGGAGAGTGGCGACTCGCATCCTTTTTTCCACGGCAGACTGTTCGGCCGTTTTTCTGAGGCGCAGCCACGAGGCTCAAACTCTCAACGCAAAAAAACGGGCAGCTCTTGCGAGCTGCCCGTGGGTCTGGCTTCCTCTAGACGCTGACGGTGGATTGCAGTTGTTCTGCCAGCCGATGTCTGGCGACGTGCAATCGCCGCTTGATGGTTCCGACCGGTGCGCGAAACGCCTCGGCCATTTCCAGCAGGGAGAGGTCGTCGAAGTAAAACGCCTGCAGCGTCTCCCGATCGAGTTGTCCAAGTCGAGCCAGCCCGGCCTGCACTTCGGCTCGGCGTTCTTCGGTGAGGAGGCGGTCCTCGCCTGAATCCTCATCGCCCGCCAGCAAGTCGTCGACTACGAGGTCGCTACCGCTGACCAAACGCCGGCGGCTGGCCCGATTGATCGCCACGCGAACAGCAATCGACCTCAACCAGCCGGCAAACGCTTCCGCTTCCCGCAACTGCTCGAGGCGGAGCATCGCCCGAATGAAGACCTCCTGGCAAACCTCTTCGGCTTCCGCCAGGTTGCGGACCCGCCCCAGGGCGACCGCCATCACGGTCGATTGGAACCGTTCGCACAATTGCCCAAACGACTCCCGATCTCCCGCCTGGGCCCTGCGGACGAGTTCTCCGGTTGAATACGATTCTGCAACTTCAAGCATGGGTGCACTTTCCCCTTGGCCGGACACATCCTGGTGCACGGCGAAACCTGCGCAACGTCAGGCAACTCCCCGAGAAACGATGAGGGTGCCACGCCGGGCAGGCGAACCTGGCTGTTCGGCCTCAGGACCAATCGCTGCGGCACAAGCCGCGCGTGGAACTCCTGAGACTATTGGGGCCGAACGGCCAATCAAACCACTGAAAAACCACGAGTCACTGCCGCAGTCCGACCGGACTTCGGGACACCCGTGAAGTCAATCCGCTCCAGGCGGCTATGACTTCTGGCGTCTACTGTCCATTGGCATCCGCTGCTGGCGTTGGTCGCCGTCGCGCTTGCCCGGATTCAGTTCCAATCCAAGGCGTCCAGCAAACTGGCAGAGTTGTTCTGCGGTTTGGCTGGTCAGAGCCTGGATCCACTCGCGGTGCTGGCTCCAGCCGCCCGCCGATCTGCAAGCGACCAACCCGGCTGCCAGTCCACCAGGGACGGTCAGCCAAGCCAGAGCGGCGAGGTCTTGACCCAATCGGGTCTGGAAACTCGCGCGTTCGTCTTGCGACGGTTGGGGGCCGAGCACTGCCTGGTCGACGTCCGGTGTAGAGAGCACCGTGGACATCGCCATCAGAGGGAGCGAATAGCCGGGAATGACTGGCAGAGCCAACACGCCGACGCAACGCTTGCCCAAATTGGCAAACTCGTTTGTACGATTCATGCGTGAAATGAAACTCTGCATCTCGTCACTCCTGGTACCGCTCGGGGCACCTCAAATGAGATTGAGAAAAAAGAAGGTCCGGGATCCGTTCCCGGATAACAAATTGACCGGATTTCCACCTCGCAAGCCAGTCGCTCCAAAGCCTCGACACCATTGAATTTCACCGCGGTGAAAATGGCGGTGAACATCGGTGGCTGGACCTCGTGCGCCCGGCTCGGATCGGGACATCCGGCGATTACGATTTAAGTCGCCTTTCGGTCCTAAAGGTTCGCGAGATTTGGAAAAAAGTCAAATTTATTTTTCCGACAGGCTCCCCATCCGCCCGGCCCGGGCTGGCTGCCCCGCTGTCTCCCGGTAGGGGTGGTAAACCTCCCCTAAACCAAAGCCCGACTTTTGAGCCCGTCGGCAGCCTTTCCCCCGAGACGCGATCAGCAGGCACTCACCGGAGTGCGGTCCGGGGAAACACGTTTGAGGCTGGATAAGCGGGGTGAGGGCTGGACCAGAAAGAATGGCGGCCCCTATCATCCACCGACCAATTCGAGAGTGCTCCAAAGGCTCGGGTCCTCCGCCAATGGCAGGTCAGCACCAACGCCCAGCGTGTTCCAGCCCAACTCGCGGTCGATCACGGCGACCGAAAAGCCAATCAAACGCTGGTCTTGCGGACTCCAACCGTTGAGCAAGCTGCTCGGGAGTCTCAACTGCAGGTCGTAACCGCCGGTCACCAATTGGGCCGTCGCCGTCACCTTGCCCCGATTGATTGTGGGAGCATCCTCCTTGGCCCGATTGATCCGGAGCATTCCGCAACTGGCGCTCTCTCGTCCACCCGCCGGGTTAGGTGAGGCGACAAACCAGTGACAGTAGCGCGTGGCCCGATGCACATTATGGGTGTCGCGCGTATCGATCCAAAACTGCAAGCCGTCACTCTCCAACGGCTGATTCGACCGCACCCACAACGACTGCGACTTGCCTCGAACCGCCGAAGGTGGAAGGTGAAAGGTGGAAGGTGGAAGGAAATTGGTAGATCTTTTGGGATGAGGTGTCTTACCGCGCCGAGGCTGCCCGGTAATGCTCTTCGAGGAACGCCTGCAGTTCCTTCTGGGTCAACTGTTCGAGCCGATTGAAACTGAGCGTGACCAAATCATTGGTTGCGTCGACGGTCTTGACGGCCGAACGCGTTCCGAGCCCGCTGACCCTTCCCAGGGGAAAGCGATCCTTGGGCCCAAGCAGTTGGAGCTGCAGGGCCTCTGGCTTTTTGGTCAACAGCGAGGCCCAATGGCGACCACTCCCGGGCAGGGTGAGATGCACGATCTGTTTATTGGTCCACTCGAATTTTCCCTCGGGCGCGAGTTCGGCCAGCAGCTTGTGTAACCGCTCCAGTACATTCAAGTCCCAGCCGATTTCCTCTCCGGGTGGAAAGCCCTTTCGCAGGAAATGCCACTTCTGGCCGAGTTTGACCCACGGCAGCAATTCGTTTGGGTCTGACTCGACCCGTTTGACGCGTTCGGAGAAACCTTCGATGGCGTCTTCCAGGAACTGCCAGAATTCAGGCGTATCGATTTCCTCCAGCGTATGCACGCGGACTTCGATCTCCTGCCAGGTCCCCTGCGAGGAAAGTCGCACGCGGGACTGGTTGCCATAGATCGGCAACTCTTCCATTTGATTCGGCGTCTTGAGCGGAATTCGCTCCTGCAGTTCGGACTGCTTGAAGGTTCCGCGGCGGACACGGAATTTCAGTTTCAGCAGCCAACGCTCCCCCGTCAGGGCGTGCAGGAACCAGCCCAGGCTGGACTTGGCTCCGGTCACCTCAACGACGCTCCGCGAGCTCCAATTGGTCGGCGCGAAGCCTTCGTGCTGCTCAATCCGATCGATCACCGCAGCCAGAGCGCGGCCATCCCAGTTGACCGGATTGCCATCGTGGCCAACGCGGTCTTGAGTGTGCCAGCGGCGGCCATTTTCCTCCCAGGGCATCTGCACTGCCCGGCCGACATCTTCAATCTCAATCCCCTCTTCGGCGGGTTGAGCCTGAGGGTCAAATGGAATGCGGGCCTCATAGGGATCCCGGGCCAAGACTTCGGCCAGCGCTTCGCCCGTGTGACTTCGCGGCAGTCCCGACGTGCCGCCGGCCGACCGGGCGTACTCGACAATCATCTCGGGAGTTCCCGCCGTCACGACCTGGCCACCGGCATGGCCCGCTTCGGGACCCATGTCGACGACCCAGTCCGCCGCCTTGATGATGTCCAGGTTGTGCTCAATCAGCAGCACGGTATTCCCCAGGTCGACCAGCCGCTGCATCACGTTCAGCAGTTTGGCCAAGTCGTCGAAGTGTAGTCCGGTGGTCGGCTCATCGAGCAGATAGAGCGTGCGTCCGGTGTCGGGCCGAGCCAGTTCGGCTGCCAGTTTGACGCGCTGAGCTTCACCGCCCGAGAGCGTGGGAGCGCTTTGCCCCAATTTGACGTAGTCCAGCCCCACATCGCAGAGCGTCTGGAGAATCCGCTTAATCTTCGGAATATTGTCAAACAACTCGACTGCAACTTTGCAGGGCATTTCGAGGACATCATTGATTGAGTGTCCGCGGTAGCGCACCGCGAGGGTCTCTTCGTTGTACCGCTGACCCTTGCAGGTCTGACACTCGACCCACACGTCGGGCAGAAAATGCATTTCGATACAGATCTGGCCGTTCCCCTGACATGTCTCGCAGCGTCCGCCGGGAACGTTGAAACTGAACCGCCGCGCGGTGTAGCCTCGAACTTTCGAGTCGGGCAACTCGGCAAACAGGTTTCGAACCAGGTCGAAAACGCCAGTGTAAGTCGCGGGATTGCTGGACGGCGAATTGCCCAAAGGCTGCTGGTCGACGCGAATCACCTTGTTGATGTACTCGATGCCGTTGATCTTTTTGTGGGCTCCGGGATTGACGCCCGCCTGATGCAATCGCCGGGCAAGCGCGTTGTAAAGCACGTCGTTGACCAGCGAACTTTTGCCGCAACCGCTCGGGCCTGTGACCACGCTCAGGGTCTGCAGCGGAATTTCCAGATTGACATCCTTGAGGTTGTTGTGGCGTGCGCCGAGCACGCTCAAGACCTGAGTCGCCACGGCGGGCGGGAGACTCTCGGCCATCGCCTCGCCGGCTTGCTTCCGGCTCGACTTCTTGGCAACCTTTTTCCCCTTGGCCGGAACTGCGGATGGCGGTGGCGGGACAACCAGTCCCGGGCGGCGGTTGGTCGGAATCGGAATGGCCTTCTTGCCGCTCAGGTAGGGGCCGGTGACGCTGCCCACAGCCTTGCCAAGCTGCAGAGGCGTTCCGCTCGCCACGACTTGTCCTCCTTCGTAACCGGCTCGCGGACCAAAGTCGAAAATCTGGTCGCACTCGGAAATCACCTCGCGGTCATGCTCGACCACAATCAGCGTGTTCCCCAAGTCTCGAAGCTTGTGCAAAGCGCCGAGCAACCGGCGATTGTCGCGCGGATGCAAGCCAATCGTCGGTTCATCCAGCACATACAACACCCCGCACAAGCCACTGCCGAGCTGGCTGGCAAGTCGAATTCGCTGGGCCTCGCCATTGCTCAAAGTCGCCGAGCCACGTGCGAGCGTCAGGTAATCCAGACCGACATCGTTAAGGAACTGGACTCGGTTCTCGATTTCGCGAGCCAACTCGCCAGCGATCTTGGCCTCTCGCGGATCGAATCTCCAACTGCGAACTGTCTCCAGCAAATGGCGCGGCGGCGTCATCGCGCAGACGGCTGCCGCCACAACTGCCGCACTCGACATCTCCCATCAAGGATTGCAGCCGTTGTCGAATCGGAGTCGAAAGCCGAGCCGCCTCTTCGAGCATCGGGTACAAACCCTTGAATTGAAAGTCGAAACCGGCGTGGTTGTCCGCTGCGGCCACCTTAAACCAGCGCTCTCCGGTTCCATAAAACAGGAATCGCCGCTGCCGGGCATCGAGTTGTGAAATCGGCAACTTCGAGTTGATCCCCATCGTGCCGCAAAAAGTTGAGAGCATGGTCTGGCTGAGCGGAATTCCCAACTCAGGCCACAATCGCATTGCGCCTTCGTCCAGCGAAGTCTCCATGTTTTTAAAGAGCAACGCCGGGCTGGCACCGACCTGGGTTCCCAGTCCCTGGCAGTCGCCGCACCAGCCCAGCTGGCTGTTGAAGGAATAATTGTTCGGGCTGAGCAGTTCAAAACTCCGTCCGCAGCTGTCGCAGGCGAGATGTTGGCTGTGACGGACGACGGTCCATTCCGGTTGCGGCAAGCGGTCATCGGCAATCACCACCTGCAGAATTCCCTTGCCAACAGACAGTGCGCTTTCCACGCTGTCCGTCAACCGCGAAATAATCGCTGACTTGATCTCCAACCGGTCAACGACAACTTCGACGGTGTGTTTCGCCTGGCGACCCAGCGTGGGGGCCTCATCCGTGGCGATCACTTGACCATTGACCCGAATCCGGACGTAGCCCATCGTCCGGATCTCGTCCCACAACTGTTCGTAGGTCTGGCCAGCGTCCAGTTCTACCGGAGCAGTCAGCAGGACCTTCTCGCCGTCGTGTCGACGAAGAATCTTGTCGACAATCTGGTCGGGAGTCTGAGTGCCGATTGCCGTATCGCAGGCCGGGCAATGAGGGGTCCCGAGCCGGGCCATCATGATGCGGAAATAATCGTAAATCTCGGTCACTGTCCCGACCGTGCTGCGGGGTGTCGCCCCGAGATTCTTCTGTTCGATGGCAATCGCCGGCGAAAGCCCATCGATGTGATCGACCCGAGGCTTGTCCATCTGATTGACGAACTGCCGGGCATAAGAGCTGAGGCTCTCCACGTACCGCCGCTGGCCCTCGGCGTAGATCGTGTCCATCGCCAGCGAACTCTTGCCGCTGCCGCTCGGCCCGCAGAACACGCTCATCTGGTCGCGGGGAATCGTCACATCGACGGAGCGGAGGTTGTGCTGCTCGGCGCCGCGGACCACGATTTCGGTCGCCTGTTGGGGCTTGGTGCGGACCTTTTTCGTCTTCTTTTCACTCTTCGTCGGGGCATGCAGCAATCACTTCAGGCGGTCCGCTGGCCAGAATCCGCCCGCCCCGATGGCCGCCCTCGGGCCCCAGGTCAATCAACCAGTCGGCTGTCTTGATCACATCCAGATTGTGCTCCACCACAATCACGGTATTGCCCGCGTCGACAAACTGCCGCAAGACGGTCAGCAGCATCGGAATATCGGCAAAATGCAGGCCGGTGGTCGGCTCATCCAGCAGATAAAGCGTCTTTCCCGTGCTCCGCTTGACCAGTTCACGAGCCAGCTTGATGCGCTGGGCCTCGCCACCGGAGAGCGTGGGCGACGGCTGGCCAATCTTCAAATAGTCCAAACCGACATCGTGCAGGGTCCGCAGCTTGTCGTAAATCTTCGGAATGTTTTCGAAGAATGACATCGCTTCTTCAATGCTCATGTCGAGCACATCGTTGATCGATTTTTCCTTGTAGCGAACCTGCAGCGTCTCGCGATTAAAACGCTGACCGCCGCAGACCGGACAGGTAACCCAGACGTCAGCCAGAAAGTCCATCTCCAGCTTGTTTGAGCCGTTTCCTTCACACGCTTCGCAGCGTCCGCCCTTGACGTTGAAGCTGAATCGGCCCGGCGAATAACCGCGACGTTTCGCCTCCGGCAGCTGGGCATAGAGATTGCGAATCTCATCGAACAACTTGACGTAGGTCCCAGGGTTGCTCCGCGGAGTCCGGCCGATCGGGCTTTGGTCGATCGAAATCATCTTGTCGAGCAGCTCAACGCCTTCAATCAAATCGTGCTCGCCCGGTTCGCCCGTGCCGTGATTCAGCCGCACGTTCAGGGCTTCGATCAAGATATCGTTGACCAGTGAACTCTTGCCGCTGCCGCTCACGCCCGTGATGCAGACAAACAGCCCGAGCGGGATTTCGACATCCACGTTCTTGAGGTTGTTATGCCGCGCGCCCTTAATCCGCAAAGCCTTGCCCGATTCGGGTTGTTTCCGGATCAGGGGCTTCTCGATCTTCCGCCGCCCGCTCAGAAACGCGCCCGTGACGCTCTCCTCGGCAGCCATCACCTCGGCCGGCGATCCGACCGCAACAATCTGCCCGCCATGAACACCAGGGCCCGGGCCGAAGTCGACGATCAGGTCCGAGGCCCGCATCGTGTCTTCATCGTGCTCCACAACCACGACCGTGTTCCCCAAATCGCGGAGCGACTTGAGAGTTGAAATCAGCCGGTCGTTGTCCCGGGCATGCAGCCCAATGGACGGTTCGTCGAGAATGTAGAGCACCCCCACCAGCCCGGCTCCGATTTGCCCTGCGAGCCGAATCCGCTGGCTCTCTCCGCCCGAGAGCGTCGGTGCCGTTCGATTCAGTGTCAGATAATCCAAGCCGACGTTCAGCAGAAAACCAAGTCGCTGAGTCACTTCCTTGAGCGGTTGGCTGGCGACAAATTGGCGGGTCGAATCGAGCTCGAGCGTCTGAAAAAACTCTGAGCAGCGATCGATCGACAACCCGCAAACCTCGGGAAGCGTCAGGGAGGATTTCTCGGTAAACGCCGGACTGGCCGTCGTCAAACGGAAGTTTCTCGCCTGGGCATTCAGCCGCTGGCCATTGCAGCCGGCACAGGGCAACAGGTCCATGTACTCTTCGAGCTGCTCGCGTTTGGAATCAATCTTGTAGTTGCGATACTTTTCCGTCAGTTCCGCAATTAACCCCGAAAATTTTCCGCCGTACTTCATTGGCGAGCTGCCGCCGCGCCAGGTGAAGGTGATGTGCAGGTCCCCCGTTCCATACAGCCAGACCTTTTGCAAATCCGGTGGAAGGTCCTGCCAGGGAGTCTCCAGCAGAGCGCCCTCAGGCAAATTCCGGACGCGCTCGACCGTGTCAGCCACGCCTTGCAAGATGTGCCGACGCCAGCGCCCGAAATCCTTCCAGGTGCCATAGAGCTCGAAACAACCCTGCTTGAGCGACTTCCCCGGATCGGAAACCAGACGGTCGGGCACAAACGAATAAACCTCGCCCAATCCGCCGCAGTCGTGACACATCCCTTGCGGACTGTTGAAGCTGAATAACTGCGGCGTCGGCGGGCGGAAACTGATCTGACAGCGACTGCAGGCGTAGTCGGCAGAGTAAATCGTGTCACGTTCGCCGCCGACTCGTTCCTCCGACCCCGACTCGGTCGGACGGGCTTCTTCCGACTCGACAGCAACAATCAGCGAGCCTTCGCCGACCTTGAGCGCGGTTTCGACCGCTTCCGCCAAACGGGCGCGATGTGAGTCCTTGCTTTCCAGTCGGTCAATCACCACCTCGATATCGTGTCGACGCGTGCGATCGAGCTGAATGTCCTCCGTCAACGAACGCGTCTGGCCATCGACCCGCACCCGAATGAAGCCCTGCTTGAGCAACTCGACCAACTGGTCGCGATGCTCACCCTTTTGCCCGCGAATGATTGGGGCCAGGATCGATAATCGCGTGCCGGCCGGCAATTGCTGGATGTGACCAATGATCTGCTCCCGGGATTGAGCGGCTATTTTTTGCCCACACTCCGGGCAGTGCCCCTCGCCGACCCGGGCGAAAAGAACCCGAAGGAAATCGTAAATCTCGGTAATCGTCCCAACGGTGCTGCGGGGGTTGTTCCCGGAAGACTTCTG
>JAJTFE010000068.1 GCA_021298375.1 Blastopirellula sp.
AAGTCGAGCTGGCAAATCTCGTGGAAGATGACCCGCGCCCCGCGAGACTCCGAAACGCCCGCGGGCAGTTGCTGCAAGCGTTGTTCGCACCAGGACATCAGGCGGCACTCCCCAGCAGTTTCTGTACCAGCAACCGGAACTTGAGCCGCTGCGAATTGCCCTCACCGGCGTCGCTCAACTTGTTGGTGATCGCATACTCGACCGCCTCCCAGAGTGAGCCACCCCCCGATGCGCGGGCCGCCACCGCAAACAACATTCGGGTCGAGACGTAAAGGTTGTACTCATGCTTCAACGCGAGTTGCCGCTGCTGCGAGGCCAGCGCCGCAAGTTTCCGGGCCTCGCTCCGATCGAGCCGGGGAAAGTGTTTCCGAAGCAGCAACTCTTCTTCCTGCTGCCCGGGATAGTCGATCGGCAAGTTGATGTCAAAGCGATCGATGATCGCCCGGTCCAGTGGCACCGTATGGGCATATTCCGGCCCCACATTCGCGATGCCAAAGAACGAAATCCCCTCTGCCACTTCGACCACCGGCGCATCGAGTCGCTCGCCAATCACCACCTTTCGCTGGCCATCCAGAATCGGATTCAGCAAATTCAGGAACATCCCGTCGCAACGGTTCAGCTCATCGAGCACCACCACCGCCCCGGGCGTCTGCAGAGCCTGGAGGAAGTGGGCATCGCAAAAGGTGGTCTGACCCGACCGCAGCTGGGTCGTCCCGAGCAACTCGCTGCGAGGATCGAGCGTGCCACCGAAGTTGAAGCTGAAGTACGGCCGCTGCAGGGCTTCTGCCAGCCGCTTGATCAGCTGGCTCTTGCCGGAACCGGTGGGCCCGACGATCAGCCCGTTCTGATGCAAGTGCACCGTCAGCACCAGTTGCCGCCAGTGTTCCGGCTTGACCGAGAAATCACGCGGCGGGTCCGGCCAGCGCGAGGGCGGTCCGCTGAGAATCTGCGCGCTGATTCGGCTCAGCCAGTCCACGCGCGAGAAGTCCACGCGCGAGTGCTTTCGGGGTGAGTCCAGGCTGCCCGGCGCTGTTTCCTCCGCAGGCGCGGAGCCCCGCTTGTCCCGTTTCGGTCCGACTCGCCGCCCCGAGACCTCCGCCAACAGACTGCTCATGATTTGCCGGTCGCACAACTGTCCGGGCAGCAAGCCGCGCTCGCGAACCAGTCGCAGCAGCCTGTCCCGCCGCCGGGCATCCCATCGTCCCGCCGAAGTTTCCCTTGCCGACGAGTCGCTCCCCGCTGATTCCGCGCTCGTTGCATCGGCGCTCGCTGCATCGGCCAGCGATGATTCAATGGCATTCCGCAAGGCAATCAGGGTCGGCAAGCCGGTCGCGACCAACTCAGCGTCGTCGCAGCCCGCCGCCCGAAACTCTTCCAGCGCCCGCAGTCCGGCGTCGACGGCTTGCTGATTCAGCCCCAAGCGGCTGCAGTAATCCTCAAAGGATCCGCAGCCGACTCCCCGCCAGTGCTCGTGTCGCTGCACTTCGCGAAGAGCGAGAAAGAGTGCCGTCTCCGTTCGACTTACGCAGTTGAACAACTGCTCGGTCCGCTCCTGAGATTCCGACTTGTGATTTGCCCCGGAAACTTGACTCTTCTGACTTCGTTTTCGCACGGTAGCCCCTCCCTCCCGTTTTGGGCTCAAGCGAGCCCGTCGTTCTGTTGCAATTGCCGCCACCCGCCCAGTCGGGGACTGCAAGGTTCAGGACCGCCCGTCCAATTGAGCGAGTCCGTCTACAGAATGAGCAAAGCCGGAAAGAAAGAGCGGACGGCGGTCAGGGAACCGATTCGCCGATGATGCGCGATCCCCCTCCCCAGCCCGCTCTGCCGGTTGCGTGGGGCAATTCTAGCCATCGCCGTCTGCCGGCAAGCCCGAAAAACCAGGAGAGATGGGGGGAATAGAGCCATGCGTTAAACGCAAGTTCATGGCAGATAATAACTTGCGTGCATGAAAAATATTTGCCAGAAAACGCGCACGCGGCAGGCGGGGCTGTGGAACAGATGTTGATAGTCGATTGGACGCGCTGGAAGGCGCATTTGCAACCGGCGGGCTTAGGCTGTTTCCGCACCGGGTTTTTTGTCTTCGGTTCTCGCATCCGCCGCGGGATTTGGGCCAAACTGCGGCAGGGGCGGGCGCTTTTCGGGAAAATCGCGCTCGGATTCGCCCCCGCGTGGAGCCTGGGGCGGGCCCGAGCCTTCTGCGGCAGGAATTCAGCTTTTGGCTGATTTCTGTGCGCGAAGATAACGCACCCAACTCGTGCCGATTCCAAGCACCGTGAGCGGAATCACGAACCAGAGCATGACCTGGTTGAAGGTCGGCCCCGATCGATGCTGCAGGGCAGACAGGACAATCGCCAGGGTGTAGGCGATGTAGTAACCGAGAAACACAGCCCCGTTCCAGCGGCTGATTACGTTTCCGGTCGCGAATACCGGGAAGCAGGCGATTGCCACCCCAACCATGATCGGGATGTCGACCGCCAAGGCGGTGGCAGCGACCCCAATTCCATCCTTCGCGGTCAAGGCGCTCAGTCCGAGCACTCCCAGAATGTTGAAAATGTTGCTGCCCACGACATTCCCGACCGCGATGTCCCGCTCCCCGCGAATGGCCGCCACAATTGAGGTCGCCACCTCGGGCAGCGAAGTTCCCGCAGCCACGATGGTCAGTCCGATCACCAATTCACTGACGCCCAGGTTTCGGGCAATCTCCACGGCACCAAACAGAAACCACCTGGCCCCCAGCACCAGCAGCACGAGGCCGAGCAAGACCAGACCCGCCTGCAGCGCATTGGCTGACCAAGTCGGCTTGGCTTGGGAATTGCCGAACTCCTGAGCGTATTCGCGTTCCACCCGCGCGCTCTCGCGCCGGCTTTCGATGATCGCCCAAGCGGTGTAGCCGAGCAGGCCGAGCAGAAAAACCAAACCCTCGAGCGGCCCCAGTCGGCCGTTCCAGCCGAGCGCGAGCACCAGCCCCGACAGCCCAATCATCAACGGGACATCGAACCGAATCAGCTTCTGGTCGACCTTCAGCGGGACAATCAAGGCCGACAACCCCAAGATGAACAGCACGTTGAAGATGTTGCTGCCGACCACATTTCCCAAGGCCAGGTCCGACTGGCCAGCCAGAGCTGACTGGACGCTGACGACCAATTCGGGGGCGCGCGTTCCGTAGGCGACGACCGTCAGGCCGACGACGAGCGGCGTGATTCCCATTCCGACTGCCGGTCGCGAGGCGCCGCGGACCAGCAACTCGGCCCCGCACGTTAAAACCGCCAAGCCAAGGAACAAAAACAGCAGGCTCATGCGCCGCTCCGCAAAGGAAAGTAAATTCCAGCCCGCCCGCGATTGGGGTAGTCGCCGGAAAGACCACAGTGCCATGTTTGAGCCAGAACCGAAAGGGCCAAGCGTTGGCAACTTTTAAAATTGTGACCAGACAGTAACAAAAAAAGCAATCAATCGCCCCCCGGCACAACCGTGGGGCAACGGATTGCCGGCTCATCCGGATAAAGCTTCCGCGAAATGGCCGAGCCGATCGCTTGGCCGATCTGAACCGGCTCAAACAGCCGGCCGTAGTGGATCAGCAACGAGTAGCGATTCAAATCCTGAATTTCCACGATCCCGTCGATCGCAGCCAGTTCGAGGAGCAGTTCGTAATAATCCCTGGCCGGCTCGACCAGTTCAAACTGCATCTTGCCCCGATTCCGCCGCGCGATGTGCCGCGCGTACCTCAACCGCCACTGGGGCGAGGTCCGATGGAGCACGTCGCCAAGCGAGTAGGCCGAACGCTTCAAGAATTGGCCGTCGAACATCCGCGGCAGAGGACGGTCGGTGGAGAGGAGGAAACTGACACCGTAATCTCCCTGTTTGAGCTCCCATTTCATGATCCGATCCTCCCCCTGAAAATTGTCTCGTTCCCCACTTCCCGTCCAGAGCCCTTGGACACGGAGTCCATACAGAGTCCTTGGACATGCAGAGTCCTTGGACAGGCAAGCCAGCTGGACTGACAAAGCCGGCAGCTCAGGCCCCGACCCGCCAGACAAGAGAGGCCGAGACAAGGCAAAAAAGCCGGGTGGAAAAAGGGTTGACGTCCAGTTTGCATCCCCTTGGAGCGGAGGGCGCAGAAAAGGTTCGGGTCGTCGGAGTTCGCAGCGCCCGTTCGCAGCGCCAGCTCAACGTTTGAGTTCAGCATCCTGGCTGGCCGCGCAAACGCCGCAGGCACGCGCTGAAACTCCGGCCGGACTTTGCAGTAGCCCCGGCCCGCGGCGCCAGTCCAAACTGGGACCCAGTCCAAACTAAGGCCCAGTCCAAACTGGGATCCAGTGGAGTTGGAGATCCAGTGCGGGTAGCCGGCACCCGTACAGAACCGGGTGCGGAAAAGAAAGAAAAGTGCGGATAATAGGAGTCGAACCTACACGACCTTGCGGTCACTAGAACCTGAATCTAGCGCGTCTGCCAATTCCGCCATATCCGCTTGTGGCAATTTCCCGCACGAGTCGAAGCTCGCTCGGGATGGAATGTTATACGACATTTCGCCGGGATCGTTCAAGCCACAGCAGAAAAATGCGGGAAATACCGGCTCGATCGACTGAGCCGATCAGATTTCGGATGGCCGGCTCTCGGGACTGCTTGCCCGTTCTCGCTCAATAAATCGGAATCTGCGGGTCGATTTCGTTGCTCCAGGCATTGATGCCCCCCCGCATGCTTTGGACTTTGTCGAAGCCGAGCTGACGGAGCATTTCGGTCAAGCGGAAGCTCCGCCGGCCGGCGTGACAGTGAATGACGATGTGCTCCCCCTTGTGAGCCTCAAACGCGGGAAGCCACTCGCTGACCTGCTTGATCGGCAGCAGTCGCGTGCCCTCGATTCGGCAGAACTCATACTCGTCCGGTTCGCGGCAATCGACAAACACGAAGGAGTGTCCCGAGTCGAGCAGCTGCTTGACGGCTTGGACGTCGATTTCGTAGGGCAGGGAGGATGGAGGTGTTGTCATGGCAATTAGCGGGAGGGCGAAGAGGGGCTCTCACGGTGGCACAGTTTTACGGTGGCACGGTGGCACAGTGTTACGGTGGCACAGTGTTACGGTGGCACGGGGGAAGAGCGGGAACGGGATGAAAGGCCGCGTGGACGCGATTCAACGATATCGCCTGCGAATGGGATAGTCGAGACGGCTGAAGGGAGTGTCCGATCGTGGCCCGCTTGTCCCCCACCGCTTGTCCCCAGTCGGTTGGCGGCCGGAGGCGGACGGTCAATCAAGTGAATTCTGTTCGGGACTGGCGCCAGGGCTGGGCGGCCGAAGGGTTCTAAGCAGCTAAGGACAACTGCTCTACAATCATTCCCATGACACCCAGAGAATTTGCGGTTCAGATCGTCCAGCGTCTGCAACAGGCCGGCTTCGAAGCGGTCTGGGCCGGGGGCTGCGTGCGCGACATGCTCCTGGGGCTCAAGCCGAAAGACTACGACGTTGCCACAAGTGCACTTCCCGAACAGATTCGCGACCTGTTTGGGCATCGCCAAACCCTGGCCATCGGTGCCTCGTTCGGTGTGATTACGGTTCTGGGGCCCAAGTCTGCCGGCCAGGTCGAAGTGGCCACCTTCCGTCAGGATGCCGAGTACAGCGACGGGCGGCGGCCCGACTCGGTCCACTTCAGCACGGCTGAACGGGATGCCCAGCGGCGAGACTTCACGATCAACGGGATGTTTTACGATCCGGTTCAGGACGTCGTGCTCGATTTTGTCGAGGGGCGACGCGATATCGACGAACGCGTCATTCGGGCGATCGGCAATCCCGAGGAGCGAATCGCCGAAGACAAGTTGAGGATGCTCCGCGCGGTGCGCTTCGCGGCCACCTATCAGTTTCATCTCGACCAGGCCACGGCGACTGCCATCCGCCAGCACGCGGTCGAGATCAACCTTGTCAGCGGCGAGCGGATCGGCCAGGAACTTCGGCGGATGCTCTCCGGTCCCACCCGCCGCGTTGCCGCCGAACTGCTGTACGAGACTGAACTGCTCGAACAATTGGTCGAGGACGGCAAGCTGCTGACGGCCAATCGCGCCAACTGGAAGACGCGATTGCGGTGGCTGGAAAAGTTGCAGCTGCCCCGCTTTGAGCCGGCGACGGTCGTGCTCCTCGCCCCATTGCTCAAGGAGCATGGCCTCAAAGGGGTGGCCGAACGCTGGAAACTCTCGGTCGCCGAACGCAAAACGATTCAGTGGATCGACGAGCACTGGCTGCAGTTGACGCGCGCGGCGAGCTTGCCGTGGTCGCAAATTCAGCCGCTGCTGGCTCATCCCGATGCAGCGTTGGCACTCGATTTGGCGGAAGCAGCGGCCGGGCCTGAACAAATTGGGCTGGTGGTTTGCCGCCAGCGACTGGCCTGGCCGCGCGCGCAGTTGGATCCACCGCCGTTGCTGGACGGCAACGACCTGCGGGGCCTGGGGTTGAAGCCGGGTCCAGATTTCGCCCGATTGCTGGCCGGCGCACGGGCCGCGCAGCTGGATGGCGAACTGGCCGATCGCGCTGCCGCCCTCGAGTGGGTACGGAAGGCAGAGGGGCTGTAGCCGGGTAATGGTCGATCGGCAACTTAAACTAAATAAAACGAGACTTCAACGAAACTTCGAATTTTGATTTTGTGTTCTCTTAATGCTTGCCTCGCGTTTTGCTTCGCAGGCCAAGCGAACGCTCAACTCCCTATTGAGACCGCAATCGTTGAGGAGTAGACCGCAGTTGGGGTGGAAACGACTGAGTGCCTCCTGTCCGGTACCGTATCTAATGCGATCTCCGAAGGTCTATATGAGGTTGTTGTAACCGACGCCGACGGATCTTTCGCAAGCGGGTTGATTTTTATCGATTCGACCTCAAGCTTCCTGATTGCTATCCAAACGAACAACCCGTTGAATGTCTCTTCTTTCTTGGGCGTTACGATCCTCGACGATTCAAATGAGCCTATCGATCAATTCATCGCGATTGTCGCTGACAAAAAGATACGACTTGGTGAGGGCTGGTGGGTTTGGGATAGTGAATTTCATCCGAAAGGAAAAGATGGGGTCAAGAAAGAGATGTTGACTGATGCTGGCGATTTCGAAGGCAGGGTTGGCAAGAACCCTGACGTCAAAGTCAACAATGGAGTGATAGAACTACACGGAGTGGGTGACAAGAAAGGCAAAAAATTTGTCACCGATCTCAAACCAGAAGACTACGAAGGTCTTCACAAAGACGAATAATCGTAAAAAAGGAATTGTGACTTCCATGTACCATTTAATTCACAAGCTTGAGATTTCGGGGCTCAGCAAGGCCTTGACGGTTGACGATTTCGAAAGACTTGCCCCACTCGAACGGGATTTTCGAAATCAAAAACGGATTTCCTATCAATGGAGAATCGTGGAAAACTTCGATGACTGCCTAGCTCAACCTCCTGTTCACCAATTCCTTGATTTTTTAGAGGCAAATCGCTCGATTTTGTCGCAATACCATAGTACCGATTATACGTATTGGCTCACGATTATCTATTGCGACCAATGCGCCTACGAACTTGGATTACAGACGATCAAGAAGATGGCCAGCCTCAGTCTGACAATCTGTTTGAATTGTTCCTTCCGCGAAAACGAAGACGAGGTCAAGTCCTGCAAGGTTCCAATCGAAGAGCAGAGTCGGGAACGTGAAAAAAATCGATCACTCGGCCCATAGATCGCAAATGTCCGTCAAGATCGCCGAACAAAGCGATGAACGGAAGTGCTCGAAAAGCCGTGAATTGATTGCAGCGTCTTTCGCTCCCACTCCGTTATCGCCAGCGTTAGCTGTTAGTTGTTAGCTGTTGGGGAAGAAAAGACTCTGCAAGTCTCTAAATTGGGCTGGTCTAACCAACAACCAACAACCAACAACTATTAACCCAAACTTATTTCAGTTCGACGCAGACAATTTCCTTGTCGTTTCGCGCGAACATGCACCCGTTGGAGAAGGCTGGGTGGGCCCAGACAATCTTGCGGCCGCGCGCGGCGCCGGTCGGTTCCAGAATCTTCGTCCGATCGACTTGCTCAAAACCACTCGGCGAGAGTTTGGCGATGATCAGCTCTCCTTCGTCGCTGAACATCAGGTACCGGCCGTCATTCTCGACAATGAACAGCGTGCCGAACATCGCGGGATTCTTGGCGAAGACCTTCTTGTCCCGCCAGACGAGTTCATTCTTCTCGACCGTCACGCAGCGAAATTCGCCCTCGCCGTCGACGCCATAGATATGACCATCCTTGACCACCGGCGTCGACATCAGCGCATTCAATGAATTCTCGTTTCGCGGATCCGTCTTGTACGTCCGGTAAACTTCCTTGACGCTCGGCGGGTTGGAGCCGATTTCCAGCAGCAGGCTTCCCTTGTAGTACTCCGTCACAAAATAGAGGTTGCCAATCATTCGCGGAGTGACAATCGTCGTCGCCGCCGGCTGGGCCTTTTCTTCCGGAAAGACCACGTGCCAGTTGGCAGCGCCGCTTTCGGGGTTGAGGGAATCGACGCCGTCGCCATTCCAAGCCAAAAGTTGGCGTTCCCCGTTCTGTTCGTAAATCATCAACGGAGAATAAGCGACATCGGAAACGGTCAACGCCTTCCAGCGTTCTTCACCGGTCAGCTTGTCGAAGCAGACGATCGCCGAGCCTTCACCGCCCACCGGTACGATCAGCCGCGGTCCGTCAACCAAGGGATGCGAAGCATAGCCCCAGGGCGGCGGCTTGGATCCGTACAGTTCAGTCAGTGACTTTTCCCAGACCACCGTCCCATCAGCCACCTTGAGGCATTTCAGATGCCCCATCGCACCCAAGGTGTAGACGTAGTCGCCATCGACAGCCGGTGTGCAGCGAGGTCCGGTCGGATAAGCAATCTTGTAAGGGCAGTCGTACTGGTGCGACCAAAGCTCTTTTCCTGTGGCTGCATCCAGGCATTGAATTCGCTCGCCACCCGGAATCGCACCCGTCTTGCGGATGTCGTTTTCAACCGTCAGCCCCTTGTCTTCGTCCTTGGTCCGGTCCATCACAAAGAGGCGGCCGTTGGCGACGCTGGGGCCGGTATATCCCGGTCCGATCGGCATCCGCCAGCGGACCTTGGGGCCACCCTCTGGAAACTTTTCGAGGATGCCGGTTTCCCGCCAGACCCCGTCCATCTTTTCCCCCATCCAGCGCGGCCAGTCATCGGCTGAAAGCACCGCCGGCAAACACAGTCCCAGGCAAAGACACGCGAAATTTCTCAACCAAGTTTTCATGAGCAGAAGTCCACCTGCGAAAAGGAGCTGAATCGTCGGGCCGGATCGCAACAAGCCGGGGTGTAGGGGAGGTCGCTCCGGCCGACGACTTCCCGAGAAAAAAGAATGAAAATACTCCGCTCAGTTTCCGAAGCGGGAGCCATCAAAGCCCCCATCAGGCCAGAGGAGTGTCCGCCAGGCTGTCCCGATCCCACCCCGAAACGTCAGGCAGCTCCCACTGTTCTCCCCCGCAAGAACCGCTACTTGGTGACAAAAGCGTGTTCAATCAGCGCGGGATCGAAGTGGTCGGCCGTCCGGCCTTCCACGGCGTAAAGGTAGAGTGCCGCCAGCACGATTGAATTCAAGGCGCTGGTTAACAGCGATATTGCCAGCAGGATCAATATCCCCAGGAGGAGGATCGGGATCCCAATCATCGTCATCTGATTGGCAATCAGAAAGGCGCCACCCATGATTGGCAGGACTCCCAGAATCGAGGCGAGAAATGTGAACAAACTCAAGCTGAAGGTCGAGGTAACGGACTCACCCCAAGTTTCACTGAGAAGCGAGGTCGATCGCTTGATCGCGGCAATGGGACCAAGTTGCTCAATCACAATGATTGGGACGACAAAAAAGGTCAGCATGCTCCACGCCGCGCCGATCAGTCCAATCACGATTTGCCCAGCCTTGTTGTTCTTGTTTTCAAAAGATTTCAGGATCACGCCGACGGTCGCAGCCACTGCGGACCAGGCAGCAATTTGGGGCAAGCGGGATAACGCCGTGGCAAACCCATCGCTCACGGTCGGGTCGCCACCCTTGAGCCGAATGACTGAACATCCGACCAGAGCCGAATTGAAAAACACCATGATGAAGTAGTTGACGAAGTAAAACGCAAAACCAATCATCGCGAGAAAAATCCGACTCGTCGGCGATGCCCGGTCGCCGGCCCCGGAATCAAGCCAGCCGAACGCGTAGGCGGGAACAAAAAAAGAAGCGATCACCAACAGACAGCAAGCGCCGCTGAGAATCGGGAACAGCAGCAATTCCTTGTCTAATCGCAACACGTTGAATGCCTGTTTGGTCAACGCCCAGCCAGTGGCAATCCGTTCGAACATGGTTGGCCTCGAAAACCGGAGAGGATGAAAAGCGACTGGACGAAAGTGTAGCGAATTCAGCCCTCCGCCAACAACAGAAGATTGTCAAATTGCCTGCCGGCGATCGACAGCCCGTACTACTGCCCCCGGAACCGCCTCAGGCAATCACCTGATGGACGACATTTCCAAAAACATCGGTCAGCCGAAAGTCCCGTCCGGCGTGGCGATAAGTCAAACGGGTGTGGTCCATTCCAAGCAGGTGCAGAATTGTGGCGTGTAAATCATGGACGTGGACCGGGTTCTCGACGGCCCGATAGCCAAACTCGTCGGTTGCTCCGTGGACCGTTCCCCCGCGGACGCCACCGCCGGCCAGCCACACCGTAAAGCCATAGTGATTGTGGTCGCGCCCCCCAGCCGGCTTTCCGTTAGAGAGTTCCACACTGGGTGTCCGGCCAAACTCGCCGCCGCAGATGACCAGCGTGTCTTCGAGCATGCCGCGCTGTTTCAGGTCGGTCAGCAGAGCGGCAATCGGCCCGTCGCACTCGTTGGCCAGATTGCGGTGCGCTGTTTCCAGGTTGTCGTGGCTATCCCAGGGCTGGACGTCGCCATGATAACACTGCACAAACCGCACCCCGCGCTCGACTAATCGCCGCGCGAGCAGCAACTGCCGTCCGTGCAGGGTCTCGCCGTACAGTTCGCGGATGTGCTGCGGCTCGCGGCTCAGGTCAAAGGCCTCGTTCGCCTCCGTCTGCATCCGAAAGGCGAGTTCAAACGACTGGATTCGAGCCTCCAACTCGGGCGTGTCCTGGCGACTCGCCTGATGCAGCCGATTGAGCCGCTGCAAGAGCGAGACTTGCCGTCGCTGGTCAACCGCCGAGATGCCGGCATTTTGAATATCCTCGATCAATTCGCTGACCGTTGTCTTGCGAGTGTCCAGATAGGTCCCCTGATAAATCCCGGGGAGAAAGGAGGACCGCCAATTGGAGACATCCGCGACCGGAAGGCCTGGGCACATCGTGACAAAGCCGGGCAGATTCTCGTTCTCACTCCCCAGGCCGTACGTCAACCACGCACCCATGCTCGGCCGCGAGAGTCGCTCGTCGCCGCAATTCATCAACCGCATCGACTGCTCATGATTGGGAGTGTTTGCCTGCATCGAGCGAATGAAGCAGATATCGTCGACATGCTGGGCGGTCTTGCTGAACAGTTCGCTCACCTCCAAGCCGCTCTCGCCATACTTGGTGAACTTGAAGGGCGAGGCCATCGCGTGCCCGGTCCGGCGCTCGGTCGTCAGATTGCCCTGGGGAAGCGGTTGTCCGTGATATTTCGTCAATTCAGGTTTGGGGTCGAACGTATCAACCTGGGAGGGCCCGCCATTGAGGTAGATGTGGATGACCCGCTTGGCCCGGGGGCGAAAATGGGCCGACTTCACCGCCAGCGGATTGACGGCTTTCTCCTCGCCCGCAAGCTCGCCGGCCAGCAGACTCAGTGCTCCCAGCATCCCCAACCCCATCCCGGTCTGCTTCAGCATCTCGCGCCGCGAAAAAAACATTAGCCCACCCTGAAGTTCGGAAAAGGAAAGGAACTACTAAACAGCAAGAATTGAACAGCCAATCAGAACCAAACCGCAATGTATTTGAATCAAAAAGGGAATGCGTCAACAACAGCGGAGGCAATCTCCAGGCGAGAAGGCATCGTTTGTGCAGCGCCCCGCTTCAGCCTCTTTCATCGTCGCAGCCAATCACCGATCAGCCCCCCCATCAAATCGCGGTAAACGTCCTCAATCGACATACAGGAGTTCGTTGGAAGCAAGCAGGACTTGAGCCAGTTGGCTCCAGCGGGACGGTTCGGCCTCGGGCGCCACGTCTGCCAGGAATTCGGCGCAGGCAGCTTGTTCGTCCTCTGTCGGTGGCCGCTGCAGGACTCGTTGATAGAGCCATGTGATCCGCTCAGTCGCCGTACCGGTTTGAGCGAGAACCTGTGTGGCCAGATCACTGCTGCGGGCGATCATGAACGGGGAGTTGAGTGCAAACAGGGCCTGCTGCGGGACGACGGTCTGGGGGCGCCGCTCGATCGACTGGTCGGGTGAGGCGAAGTCGAAGTTGCGGAACAGCACCGGCAGCCCTTGGCGATCGACCAGGCCATACACGGTGCGGCGAGTCGAATCCGGGGCCGCAGCGCCTGCTTCGGGGCGACCGTACATCTGCAGGTTGAGTTTGCCCGAGACGGAGAGCAGTGTGTCCCGCAGCGCCTCGACCTCCAGTCGCCGGCGATTCATCCGCCAAAACAGTCGATTCTCGGGGTCAATTGCGCTGGCTCGCTCGGCCGTTGAGGGCTCGACTTGTGAGGCTTGCCGATAGGTATTGGATAGGACCAACTCCCGATGCAGCCACTTGAGCGACCAGCCGTGGCGCGGCAGTTCGGCGGCGAGGTAGTCGAGCAGTTCAGCGTGCAGGGGCCGCTCCGACCGCAATCCGAAGTCGCTCGGCGTCGACACCAGCGGCTCGACGAAGTGCCCCATCCAGATGCGATTGACGATCACCCGCGCCGTCAGCGGATTACCCGGCGAAGCGATGGAGGCAGCGAGGTCGAGCCGGCCGCTGCCCGCTCCAAACGGAGAGCGTTCGGGGGCGAGGATTGAGACGAACTGCCGGGGCACCTCGGCGCCGAAGTTGGTGGGGTTGCCACGCAGGAAAACTCGCGGCGCGTAGGGCTGCTCAGAGTCCCGCACCACCATTGCCCGCGCGGGAGCCGCCGGATTCTGAGCCGCCAGTCGATCGAGCTCGACCACCTTCCCGTGATACGCATCGGTCTCGCCCCGACTGGTGTAGCGATGCGTCTGGCTCTTGGGGAACCAGGTGGGATTTGCGGGGCCAACGAGTAGCTCGAGCAACTGCTTGAACTCGGGGCTGTCCGCTGCCGCCGAAGAGGCGACCGCAGGCTCAGTTGCAGCGCCCGGCTCAGTCGTCGCCGCAGCCGCAGCAGGTTCCGAAGGCAAGGTCTGCCGGTAGACGGCGAGGATTGCTGCTCCGTAAGCTTGGCCGAGTTCCGCCGGTGTAGAAACCTGACTCGAGCGCAGTTGTTCCAGGAGCAGTGGATTGACTTCGCCCGCTGCCGTGCCTGCCGGACGACTCGCCCAGCTTTCCAAAATCTGTGGCCAAAGTTCCCCCGCAGCAAGTTCCCCCTCAGCTTTGTGATTGGGGCCACCACCCGGTGCACCGTTGGCGTCACTGGTTGCCGCCGCCGATTGCTGGAGAAAGTCTGCCGCCGGTCCAAAGACCGGGTCATCAAGCCGCAATCGCGCCGCGAGCAGCTTCCGC
>JAJTFE010000069.1 GCA_021298375.1 Blastopirellula sp.
GCGAAGCCTGGATCTTTGAGGCGGGCAGTCCGGCGTCATTGCTCGATCGCCTGCGGGATGCAACGCAGGATCCTGGCCTGCGGCAGTCGATTGGAGCGGCCGGAGCAGTCGCTTGCAGAGAGGCGATGGCGCGGGCCACGCCGCTGACCAACTGGCTGCGCCCCCAATCCGCAACGCGCTCCGAATCGCGATCGGGGGCTGGGGCTTGAGCAAACACGCGGTCTTTGTCACACCCAGCCTCGACCCGCTGGGAAATGCCGGGCAACTCCCTTTCTGGATTGAGACTCTGCAAGCCGCGGGCTGGCGAGTCACGCTGATTGCGCTGCGAGAGCGGGCGACAGACGGGTTCTCGATTCGCTACCCTGGCGTCGAGCTGCATTGCCTCGGCCTGCAGCCGCGACAGTGGAGTCGCTGGAGGGAATTAAAGAGGTTGGTCGGCGGCTTGAGGGCCGATATCCTCCATTTGTGGGCTTGCCAGGATCGCCTGATTTGGTGGTTGGGGCAGGCGCTCGGCGGGCCTTCGGCGAAACTGGTTTTGACCTCGTTCGCGGTGCGCCAGAGGCCGCTGCTCGCCGCCTGGAGAGAGCCGCGCCATCCCGACTCCGAGTTGGTCTTCGATCCTGATCTGGTGTCAGGCCACTCCCCGCGCCAGACCGCCGAGTCTTCTCCGAATGCCGCCGGCCGAATTGTGACGCTGATGCCCAAGGCAATCCCCCGAACACTTGAGCGGCGGGCGTTAACCCGCGCCCGCTTGCAACGGGAACTGGGGTTGCCGGGGGATGATCAACTGGTCGTTGCGGCGGCCGATCTCCAGCCTGAGACGCACTGCAAGGATCTGATCTGGGGAATCGATCAACTCAAGATCATTCGCGACGATATCCATTTGCTCTTGCTCGGGAGCGGCCCGCAGCGCGATCGGCTCGAGCGATTTCTGAGTTTGACCGAGGCTGAGTCGAGGACGCATTTTCTGGGTACTCGGCCCGATGGTCCCGAGATTGTGGCAGCCGCGGACATTTTTTGGCAAGCCGATTTGACCCGCTACCTGCCTGAGGGGCTGCTGCTCGCGCTCGCCTGCGGAGTTCCGGTCGTCTCCGCCTATGGTCCGAATACCGAGGCTGTCGTCTCGCCCCAGCAAACGGCTTGGGTCGCGGATTCCTCAGCCCGATACCAATACGCCCGCTGGTCCAAGTTTTTTCTGGAGGAGCCGGAACGGGCAGTGCAACTGGCGAGGCAAGCCAGCGAGCAGATGGAACGCAGCTGTTCGACCAAAGCAGCCGCAGACCGAATTCTTGAAGTTTATTCGGAACTGGTCTCCCCTAGTTAAACAGTGTTCCCCCGAGCCCGACGCGAGCTGACTTGGCGGGCCGGTGGAGGAAAACACCCAGCTCGATTTCCGAGTCGCCGCCGCGCCAATCGCCCGAGTCGCCGCCGCGCCAGCGCGACTGGCCGACAGCCTCAGCCGATTCCACAACAGCGCAGGCTCAAGGAGCGCAGTCCCGCTCGAGGTCTATTCGGCAGGAGGTGGAGGACGAAGGTGTTCGAATTCGAACAGGGCGAAGACATAGTGCACGGCGAGAACATAGAGCGTCGCCCAGAGGATGGTCGAAGTGACGCTCCGGGAAACGTCGCTCGAGGAGAGCTTGGTCGTTCGTCCGCGAAAATAGGAAATCGCTCCGATTCCCAGGGCACTCGTCACGATTTTTGAAATCATCCAGTAAAAACCATCAAACAGGGGCTGGTCGACCTGCCGCAGCCGAATGTGGTAATAGTGATCCCAGAAGTCGGGACCACGTTCCGGGTGCGACCACGAAAACGAGAGCAGGCTCGCCAAAGTGGAGGCGTAAAAACAGACATAAACCAAAAGGGGTGTACCGATCAGGAATGACCACATGATTGGCGTCAGCAGGTAGCTCCGCGGACTGGCTCCCAGCGTCTGCATCGCTTCGATCTGATTGCCATACTGTCGACCACCCACATCCGCAGTGACGGCGGCACCGCATCGGGCGGCAATCAGGATGCAAGCGAGAATCGGACAGAATATCCGGTAAATCGCAAAGCCGATCGCTTTGAGAAGCTCTTCGATCAGCAGCGGCTCGGTGTAGACCGCGAAGGGAAAAAACTCAAACGTGAAGTAAGTCGTGACAAACCCGTTGATCAGCCCGGCCATGAAGAGATAAGCAATTGCGGTCGGACCACAGACGAGCAGCAGATAATGCCAGCAGAACCGGAGTCCCCATTTGATGCTTTTCCAGATCGGAACCAGGCTGGCGAGGGCAGTGCCAGCAGCGACGAGGGAATCGCTGGTCCCACGGAGAAACCGGTGCGCAGACTGTTTGAGCGTATGTCCCCAGTCTCGCCAGCGGCTGGCCGACTCAGGCGAATGGGCTGACGGGGTGGAGTCACCACTGGCAATCACGAGCGGTTCCAGTCGCTCGGTCAGGCGCGGCCAGTCCTCGCGCGGGATCTCGAGGAGGCGTTTGAGCTGGGGATCGAACAGAAAGACGTGGTCGGCAATGGGCAAGAGCGACAGATAATCGTGGGTGACGACCACCGAGGTTTTGCGATGCCGCAAGTGGGTTTCGCGAATCAACTCGGTGACGCGTTTGGCGGTTGAGGGATCGAGTCCGGATGTCGGCTCATCGTAAAGCAGAACCGGAGGGTCATTCGCCAAAGTTCGGGCGAGAGCCAACCGCTGACGCTGTCCCCCGCTGAGCCGGGCGGTTGGGACATCAGCCGGGACCTGCAACTCGTCCAGCCACTGTCGCGAAGACTGGCTGGATGCACTGTGACCTGCGGGAGCGCGATGGTTCCTTGCGCCGGCCTCGCGGGCAAAATCAACATTCTCAAGCGGACTCAGTTCATCCAACAAGGCAAAGGACTGAAACACGACCCCTGCCAGGCCAGGGGCGGAAGGGCGCTGGCCGAGCCAAACGTTTCCGCTGTATCCGATTCCGTCAGCCTGACGCGGCAGCAGCCCGGCGATGATCTTGAGCAGAATGCTTTTGCCCACGCCGCTGGGGCCTATGATCAGCGAGATCCTCCCGGCTGGAAACTCGGCATCGACCGAGTCCAGCAGCAAGCGCTGGCCGGCTTTGACCGAAAGGCCTTTCAATCGAATCGCCGCAGCCTGCTCGGAAGGCTCACTCATTCACGGCTCCTTGCCGGAACGTGAAACGGATTGGGAGCGAGGGGATCGCCGCTTTCAACCGGGAGGCTCGAGCCGGGAGGCAGGCGGGAACTCGAACCTGCTTCCGAGGCCGGGTGCAGAACCAGCCAGCGCTGGTCTTTAAACAGCACCTTGTTCCGCAGCACTTTCGAAAACTCGGGCGTGATCTGTTTGCGGGGATTGCCGAACAAGGCTTCACCAATCGCCGTGATTGTCGGTTCGAGTCGCTGGTTGGCGTCGTTGAGCGCGGCTTGGGCCTCAGGACTCGTCCAGACCTCCTGCCAAACGGCTTTGAGCCTTGGATTATCGGTCAACACATCATTGAGAATCCCCAGCAGCACTCGCTGCAACTCAATGTCGTTGGTCAGTTGCTCGAAGCCCTCACCGGCAACCGAACGCACTTTTTCGTTGGAGACAACTTCGGAAATGATCCGCTTCTGGAGGTCGACAAAATCCCCGAGGTGTGATTCGAGAGTAGGGACCACATGCTCGGTAACAAATCGGTTGAATTCTTTCCGGGTCAAATCCCGCTGAGGAAGTGGCGAGGCATCGTACGCCAGTCGCCAGGTCAATCGCCACAGCGAGGCTTGGTCCCAGAGTTGCTCTCCGATCTGGTTTGCCAGCGGCCGCGATTCCCGCTGGATGATTGGCCAGACTTCATCGCGGAGCAGGGGAGTCAGTTGAGGGTTGATGAAGTCTCGCCGGTACCGCGCCGAAATTGCCTGCAATTCATCGCTGCGGGCCAAAACCGCTTGCCGGAAGTCAGCTCGCAAAACGTCGCTGCTGCGCCGCAGCGACTCCAGCAGCAACGGTTGAAGCTGCTGGGCAATCTCAGTCTGGTGTTCATTGAAGGCGACGGAAAGCAGGTGAAAAATCTCGCTGCGGACCTGCGGCGAGAGCATGGTTTCGATCACCCAGCCGATCGACTGGGGGTTCTGATGCAAGCTCAGTTTTGCTCCTGAGAGCAGCGTCGGAGCGGAACTGTAGAATTCCGCTTCGGCATAGTCGGCCCAGACCAGTTGTCGCTCCGTGCTGGTCGGACTCTCGACTCGCGTCACCCGCCCGATGGCTGGCTCGCCCGAGCGCCCCGCGAGAAATATCTGGTCTCCGACCTGAATCAGTTCGGGCGTGGCCAGTTTCAGGACAACCTTTTGCCGACTTCCGCTGGCGTACTTCCAGAGTCGTCCCAGGCGTTCGCGATCGCCCTCGCCGCCATGGCTCAGCCAAGCAGCGGCACCACTGACTAACGCCAGCCAAAAGATGAGACCTGCAATTGCCTTGAGCATGCCTGCAACCCGCGCGGCCGATAAATTCGGGAACCTCGCCGGCGACGGCTTGCCGGCTAATCCGCCCAACTATAGCTTACCCGGCCCGATGAAGGAGAGTTTCCCCGGTCGAACGGCGGGAACTGGGCGGTCTATTGCCCGCTGGGGAAGTTTACGGCTTCTCAACCAGGGTGGAAGAATGATCGTGGATGATCAGCCACCGCCCGGCGTTCTTCTTCATTACCAACGAAAAGTTTCCGTCTTTCCGCTCGCCCTTCAGGTCGAGATGCCAGTTTCCCAAGACCAGTGCCGCGTCCGGCGCCAGTAACTCGCACTCGATTTCATCGAATCTGAGTTGCCCCATTTTCTCCCGCGGATAGCTCTTTTGATAACGCTCCAGGGTCGCCTGCCAGCCCCGCATCGTCTGTCCGCCCCCGGAAAAAGTCAGCCGATCGTCTTTCCAGTAAGTCTCCATGAACTCCAGGATGTCACCCCGGTTCCAAGCTGCCCGCTGCAACTCCAGGACCTTGACGATCTCGGCAGCCTCGCCGGTGTCGGCGGGGGTCTGTTTGGTCTGTGCTTGCGCGCAGACCGGATTCGGCTCGAGAGCAAACAGCCCCCAGCAAAGCACGAGGAAACAATACAGTCGAAGCTGGAATGAGAACATCGATAGGATCCCGGCTGAAATTGGGAACGGGGAAGTTCTGTGTTACTGGTCGCCTTTCACCACGTTCACGATGGCTGGCAGAACAGCAGTCGGTTGATCGGCCAAGTCCGTGAGGAAATGCAACTGTGCCTGCTGTTTGCCCGCTTCGGCGGAGCCTTTGTAGCTGACCTCAACGAAATGGGTGGTCCGGCTTTCGCCATCAGCTTGCACCGTGAAAGCCGCGTTCTCGCAAGTCACGTCTTTGACGCGGAACGGTTGCTCCGCTTTGAGAATCACTTTCTTGGTGACTGTCTCACCCGCCTTGACGTTGGCCAAGTCGAGCACGGGAGGGCTGACTTGCAGCGTGGCCACCACTTTTCCGGAAAACTGAATCGGGAGTTTAATCTCCTGCCCGCCATCGGTCGCGACGACGACCAACTCGCCTTGCAATTGCCCGGCTGGGGCGGTCGGCTTGATCGCCACCGAGAGCAGGTAGTTCACCCGGTTCTGATCGCGCTGCGTTTCCGAAAGCGAAACACCAATATGCGGAAAGGTGCTGCGGACATCGACAATTCGCCAATTGGCGTTGCCGAACTTGCGGACCTCGACGGTCTGTCGCGGGCTGCTGGCCGGATTGACCGTGCCGAAATTGATATCGCCGGGAGCGATTTGGAGATCGGTGCGGATGTTTCCCCGAACCTGCAATTGGACTTCGCCCGTGTAGGGAGCCGAAAAACGGACCGTCACCGTGGCCTGTCGCTGACCGGAAAACCCGACCGTGTTGAAGCGGGCTACCAATTCCGTTTTTTCCCACGTTTTCAGCTGGCGCTTCTCGAGAGAGACGCTCGTGCAGCCACAACTGGAATTGACCGACTCGATCTGCATGTCTTCCTTGAAGACATTTTCGATCACAAACCGATGCTCCGGAGCCGAGCCGCGAACGACCGTTCCAAAGTCATGCTCGAACTCTTTGAACATCTTCCGAGCCCACTCCTGACCCACGAGCGACTTGGACAGCTCGGACGACAGACCGACCAGAAGAATGACGGGGAGGAAAGCAAGGAGAGCCAGGCGGTTCCAGCGGGGCATGGTTATCTCCTCCGAGTCGCGTCTTCAGGCCACATTCTAACGGTCCTCACGTTGCCGCGACAATTGCGAATCAGCGATTCAGGGGCAAATGCTCGAGAGTAAACGACCCGGCGGCCGGCTGTTCGATTAGGCACTCAAAGGGCCGGAAACGTGCGCGCCGTTCCCCTCGATTACCGAATTGAGCAGCGCAAAAAAAGACCGGCCAGGCACATGGCCTCGCCGGTCTCGGGGGGTGATTCCCTGGGCACTGTTGCGAACAGGGCCGCAACAGTGCCCAGTCTAAGCTCAGCCGTGAGCAATTGCTGCGACAGGTTGACCCAGAAACCCGCGCCACAGCAACAAAAAACAGCTCGAACCCAGGAGGGGGGGCGTGAGTAAGGGATGTTTCCCGCTTCCCAAACTCACAGACGGCTGAGCTTTCAACATGGTTTGTCTCGTCGCTCGCAAGCAGCCACAGCTCTGACTGCTCTCGTTTCGACGGCCGTACGTTTAGGAGTCGAAACCATTCGTTGCAAGGCCAGTTGAGCAGTTTTCCTCAAGGAATTCGAAAATCTCCTGCTAGCACTCGGATGAGCTGGAGTCCCAGAGGACTTGTAACTCGCGCACCAGAGCCGGAACCAAATCGCCGGCGGGCCCGCGCCGGTGCTCATGAAACTCGGGGGAGGTCGGCGTATCCTCGAGATTTAACTCGATCCGCCGGCAGCCGGGCGGCGTGGCTTGGACAAAGCCCGCAGCGGGGTAGACATTGCCCGAGGTCCCGATGGCGATGAACAGGCCACACTGCTGCAGGTGGCGATAGACTTCGGTCAGTTTCAGCGGCTGTTCGCCGAACCAGACGATGTGAGGCCGCAGCGTGCCGCGCAGTTCCGGGCGGCTGGGGTGCGGTGTCTCGACATGCAGATCGGTGACCCAGGGCCAAACTTCGCCAGTTTCGGAACAGCGCACCTTCAGCAACTCGCCGTGCAGATGGTGGACTTGCTTGGCACCAGCCCGCTCATGCAGGTCATCGACGTTCTGGGTTACCAGATAAAAATGCTCCGGTCCGACCAGCTGCTGCAGCTCGGCCAGAGCCCGATGCGCCGGATTTGGTTGCACGCGCGGGTCCAGCAGCGCTTTGCGTCGCCAGTTATAGAAGTCGTGCACCAGTTCGGGGTGCCTGCGAAAGGCGGCTGGATTAGCGACTTCCTCGACCCGATAACCTTGCCAGAGTCCCCCCGTGCCGCGGAATGTGGGAAGCCCCGATTCAGCGCTCACGCCTGCACCAGTCAGGACGACGATCGGGGGAAACTTGTGTTTGGTCATGGTCCAGCCAAGTTCCCTGAGAAAGGAGTGCGGGCAGGAAACACCGGGGTTGCAACCGGGCGCGAGTTCCGATTCCTCAACTGTCCCTTCGGTTCGGGCGAGAGGTGTCGCGGAGCCGGCGCGGGAGAGTCCGGAAAAACGTCAGATTCGGAATCCTTGACCTGCCCCATTGGAGGGCTCCAGTCACAGGGACGCAATGTTTTGGGAGTGCAACCTAGAGTTGAGCAGGTTTATTGCCTGAGGTCAGGATTATCGTCATTTCCGGATTGCATTCCATGTCACTCGACCCAGTTTCCCCCGCGGTCAACGCTGTCTTTCATGCTCCAGTTGTCGTGCCGCTGGTGAATGCCGGCCTTCCGACCGATGGAAATCCTGCCGTATCGATTGAGAGCCATGCGGGAGCCCGGTTTTTCTGCGAGCAAATCGCGAGTCGCAACGGGTTGGTTCCCAAGCCCTGGAACATTCTCATCGCCGGATGCGGCGCGGGGCACGAGGCGGTGGCGATCGCGCAGCAACTGCAGGCTCGCGTCGAGGCAGTGGACGTCGAGGATTTTGTCGGGAGCGAGTTAAAAGGAAGCTCCCCGGTTCACTTTCAGGTCGCCAGCGTTTGCGAGTTGCCATTTAACGCAGCGACCTTTGACGCCATTTTCTACCATCACGTGATCGAGCACGTTGATCGCCCGGCGGCAAGCCTCGCAGAGTTGCATCGGGTCTTGCGTCCCGGCGGGTGGTTGTTTGTCGGGACCCCCAACCGCCAGCGATTGGTCAGCTCGATTGGAGCTCACCAGCAATCAGAGTGGGAGGCGACCTGGATGAACAAATTGGGGGACAATCTGCGCGACTGGAAAGACCGGATGACAGGGCGCTTTCGAAATGAATTGGGCGCTCATGCCGGATTCAGCCGTGGGGAACTGGACCAAATGCTGAGCTCGCACTTTCCCGAGCGCGACTGGGTTACTGATGAATACCTGCGTTTCAAATACGGCACGAGCAAAGTTCAAAAGCTGCTGCCGCTGGTCACCCATCCCGCCGTCCAGTGGTTTGCGGCGCCGGCAATCTATGTCTTTGCCCGTAAGCAATCGCTCGCCTGACCGTGCGATCTCCGCGGCGCCGCCTCGGCGATAGCTCTGGACAGCGAAAAAGGGGCGCCGGCAACCGCTCCACGCCGGCGTGGCCGCAGAAGCTGCGGTGGGGGCTTGGCTCGACAGGGCTCGGTTTCCGGTTAAGCTGCTTGCTACTCTGGCGACGCGCGGCGTCGGCCAAAAAGCGGGACTTGCTGGAATGAGGGACTGAGCGATGGAACTGGGCGCGTTTTCGGTCAGCTTGGCGGTAAAGGACCTGATTGCCTCCCAAGCCTTTTACGAGCAATTGGGCTTTCGCGTTTTTCACGGTGATCCCGGCCAGCATTGGTTAATCATGCGCAACGGGAATTGCGTTCTTGGGCTATTCCAGGGGATGTTCGAAAAGAACATGCTGACCTTTAATCCCGGATGGGATCAGGCAGCGCAGCCGACTGAGTCCTTTACTGACATTCGCGAATTGCAACGGGAACTGAAGTCCCGCGGAATGGGGTTCCTGCAGGAGGCTGATGAAGGGGGCCAGGGGCCCGCCAGTTTTCTGCTGCTCGATCCGGATGGGAATCCGGTCTTAGTCGACCAGCATCGCTAAGGCGGCGGTAAAACCAAGCGGGCTCTGCGGTAAAACCAAGCGGGCTCTGCGGTAAAACCAAGCGGGCTCTGCGATTGCAAAACCAAGCGGGCTCTGCGATTGCAAAACCAAGAGGGCTCTGCGATTGCAACACCAAGAGGAGAGCTACCACCCAGTTCTCCGTTTTGAGCAGCGGAAACGGCAACAAGAATCTGTCAGGTTAGGCTGATGAGTCCTCATTCACAAGCAACTCGGGGCGGACGATTTCCGCAGGGCAGTGAGTCTGACCTGGAATTCGTCTTGGACCGGGTATGCGAAAGTTATTGGGTCAGGAATCTGCGGGAAAACCGGGAATACCTGTCACCACGCTTTTGGAAGCTGCTGGGCCAGCCGATTCCCGCTGATTCGTCTGAGGAACCGGGCCAATGGTGTCAATTTCTTCACGCTGACGAGCAGCGATTGATTGCCGAGGGGTTAAGGGCCCACATCGACTCTGGTGGGGAAATTCCCTTCCGCTTGGACCTTCGCTTTCAGCATGCCTCGGGCCAGCCGATTTGGCTGCGGTGCGAGGCCTGGGTGATAGCCTGGGATGAGGTTGGCCAACCTTTGCGGATGGTGGGCACGCATCGGGATATCACTGTTGACAAGTTGCAGCAAGTCTTGGGTGAAGAGATTTCAGAGCTGCGCGCACGGTACATTGAGCATGCTTCCGAGCAGACCAATTTCTTCCAGTACCTGCTGGATAAAATCCTGCTGCTGACCGGCAGCGAGTATGGCTTCATCGGTCAGATTCTGGACGGGGATACTGGGAAATTCCTCAAGACCTATTGGTTGACGGATATCTCCTGGGATGCGGAGACGAAGCGTTTTTTTGACGAGAATGCTCCCAAGGGTTTGGTTTTCAAGAACCTGGATACCTTGTTTGGAGCGGTCATCCGGACGGGAAGGCCGCTGTTGACGAATGACCCGCCCAACCATCCGGCTGCGGCCGGGATTCCTCCGGGACATCCTCCACTGCGGGCCTTCATGGGAATCCCGATCTACTATTCCGGCCGTTTCATTGCCATGGCTGGAGTCGCCAATCGGCCTGCCGGCTATAACGACCAGCTTTATCAGCAGTTGGAGCCTTACTTTCAGGTTGTCGGCGAAGTGATTCACGCCAAGCTGATTCAGGACCAGCTCGATGCGCAAGTCCGGCTCACGCTGCACAATGACCGTTTGGCATCAATTGGTCAGCTGGCTGCCGGAGTGGGCCATGAGATCAACAATCCACTGTCGATCATTTCTGGTCAGCTTTACGTGCTCGACCTCTATCTCAAGGAGCGGCGAATCGAGGATCCCGAGTTGCGCAAGGGATTTGAGAAGATCGAACGGAGCGTCAATCGAATCGCCACGATCGTCGGTGGACTGAAGACCTTTTCGCGTTCGGATGACGAGAGCATCTCTCATTTTCAGCTGCAACTGCTGGTTGAGGAAACGCTGCTGATGCTCCGGGACATTTTTGCCAAAGAGGGGGTTGAACTGGAGTTGGTCGGCCCGGCAGTCAGTGGGCAAATCTCCGGACATCGCAATCGGGTGCAGCAGGTCCTGGTAAACCTGATGATGAACGCCAAGGACGCAACCGAGTCCAAGTCTGATCGTCGGGTAACCGTGGAGACGTTCCGGTCCAGTTCACAACTCGGATTCGTTGTCCGCGACAATGGTTGCGGGATTCCAGAGGACCAGCGGGAGAAAATCTTCGAGCCGTTTTTTACCACCAAGGGGTTGGGCAATCGCGGGACAGGGATCGGCTTGGCGATTGTCAGCAATATTCTCAAGGACCATCAGGCCCGCATCCAAGTCCGCTCGGAACTGGGCTTGGGAACGGAATTCAGGGTGGATTTCCCGCAGGTCATGATTGGTGGCGACCTGCACGGCGGAGCGGAGACGCGCGCCGCCGGCTCGGAAAACCTGCAGGGGCTCTCGGTCCTGGTGGTCGACGACGAGGAAGATATTCGCCTTATCCTCCAGCGGATTCTCACCTCGCAGAGTGCTCAGGTTGCCGTGGCGGCCAATGGATTTGACGCTTTGGATATTCTCCGTCGCAACCCATACGACCTCGTCCTGTCCGACATCAAAATGCCGGGGCTGAGTGGATTCCAGTTGTTCGAGGAGGTCAAGAAGCTGCCGCGCCCTCCGGAGTTCATGCTGATTACAGGTGGCGTCGACATGAGCCATGATCAGCAAGTGCTCGTTCACCAGCACCGGCTGAAGGTGATCCCCAAACCGTTCAATCTCGAGCAGGTGCTCACGACGCTGCGGGGGATCCGCCGGACTGGCCGGCGGTAACCGGGCGTGTCTTCGAGGTTGCTCAGGTCTGGGGTTGGTCGAGCCCCAAGCGGCGCATTTTCTTGTAGAGCGTGGTCCGATTGACTCCCAACTGATCGGCGGTCAGATTCCGATTCCAATTGTTCTCCCGCAAGACTTGCAGGATGATTTGTCGCTCCGGCCCCTCCAGCGCTTCCTTCAGGGTCTGCCGGCCAGTCACCCGCGCTTGCAGCAGCGGGAGCGACGGGCTGGCTTGAATCACATGCGGCGGAAGGTCTTCCAGAGTGACTCGCGGACCGCGTCCGAGCAAAACGGCCCGCTCGATTACATTCTGCAGTTCGCGAATGTTGCCCGGCCAGCTGTACTGCTGTAAGACGTCCAGCGCAGCAGGTTCGAAACCTTCCAGCTTCCGTCCCGTTTCAGCGCAGTTTTGGCGAAGGAAATGTTCGGCCAGAGCCGGAATGTCGCTGGTTCGATCTTTCAGGCCGGGCAATTGCAGGTTGATCACGTTGATTCGGTAATACAGGTCTTGGCGGAAGCGACCCGCGGCGACGGCATCGGCCAGCTCCTCATTGGTGGCGAGGATGACCCGCGTATTCACCTTGATCGTTTTGGTTCCGCCCACCTGCTCGAACTCGAACTCCTGCAACACGCGAAGCAGTTTGACTTGCAGGCTGGGAGATGCTGTCCCGATTTCGTCGAGGAACAGGGTCCCGCCATCGGCCAATTTGAATTTACCCTCCTTGTTGCCGGTCGCACCGGTGAACGAGCCGGCGACGTGGCCGAACAATTCGCTCTCCAGAAGGTTCTCCGGAAGTGCTCCGCAGGCTACCTCGATGAAGGGGCCATTTCGCCTCTCGGAGCGCCGATGAATGGCCCGGGCAAGCAGGGATTTACCCGTGCCGCTTTGTCCCGTGATCAGGATGGTCGAGCGGGTCGGGGCAACCGAATCAACCATCTCGAACACCCGTTTCATCCGCGGGTCGCGGCCAATCACATTCTCCAAACCGAATTGCTGGTCCAACTGGCGTTTGAGATGCTGGTTCTCCGTCAAAACCTGTTGTTGGGTGACGGCCCGATTGATCGCCAGCAGCAATTCCTCATCGATCAAGGGCTTGGTTAATAAGTCAAAAGCCCCGGCCCGGAGCGCTTCGACTCCCGTGTCCGGACCTGCGTAACCAGTCATCATTACGACGTTGGTTTGGGGGTATTTCTGACGGCATTGCTGCAGCAGGCTGAAGCCATCTTCTTCGCCCAGTCGGATGTCGACCAAAGCCAGCGTGAATGAATGGCTGGCAAGCAGGTCCAAGGCCTGAGCTCCATTGCTGGCCAACCCGACCTGGAAGCCTTGCTCGCTGAGCCATTGGCCCATCGAGTCAAGCAGGTGGCGGTCGTCGTCGACCAAGAGGAGCGAGATGGGCGATTTGCGTTTCATTTTTTACTTGAGCCCAGAGTGCCTTGTTTCCAAAACTCCACGGAGTGTTGTAGAATATGTAGGTCACGTTGCGATCCTCCGCAAATTTCTGACAGGCTTCCGCGTCCCACTGAGCGGTCGAAAGCCGGGAGCGTCCCTGACAATCGTCAGGTCCGCTACAACCGCTGCTTTCCTCTGAATCGGTTTGACGCCGCGGCAGTCGCGGGAAATCAGGGAATCCAACCACAGCTTCACTCGTCTCTCCGGGAGTTGTGGGACGTGACTCACCGTGTGCCGTCCTGTTGCGCCAGGCTCGGAAGTTGCTCCCGAAATCGATCGGTGCTGCGGCTTTTTTGACTGAGCTGCTTTGACAGCCACGAACCGTCGTCTCTGTTTGAATACCTGACTTTTCCGGGTCGCTGCCGACTTTGGGGCAGGCTGGCACGGAAGCTCGATCCATTCGGGTCTTCCCCAGTCTCTCTACAAGCCGCCGCGGTTGGACTTGCCAACGCTCTCCATTTCCACGGTACCGATTGCTGACCTCTGAGGGTTCGGCAAATTCGGACCGGCAGAGCGAGTCCGGACATGTGACTCACGTTTGGCAAGTGAGAACGGAGCAGGTTGGAATCCGGATGGGCAAGACCTTTGGTTGCCAGACGGGCAGGGAAGATTGGTTCGTACTCTGTATCAAGACTCCGGTGCCCGCCTCGATCTGTTCATATCTCTAATCAGCCCATCTTTTTTGGGGGCGCAACGATCGTGTGTTTGCGGGTTGTTCCGGGGCGGGTTCTCCGTGCCCCGGTGAAGATGGAATCGGGAATTGGCAGCTTCGAGTCGTCGCCAATTCTAAATCTGGGGCAAATGGTGAGATGAAAATTCGAATCTATTTGGTAGACGACCAGCCGGTTGTCTACGAGGGCTTGACCGCAGCTGCTGAACGCTCCGGTTGGTCGGGAAGTTTTATTGTTCGCAAGACGCTTGCTGAAGTTTTGGAAAAAGGACCCGAACTCAAGGCCGGTGAGGCGATTGTGTGTGAGCTTCGGGTGGGCAAGGAAAGCCTGCTGGACCTGCTTGAGGGAAAGCGGCAAGAGCCTTGGGTTAAACGAGTGATCGTTTTTTCGGGACATGCCGACCAGCTGAGCGTTGCCAAATCCCTCTCGATTGGCGTGTTTGACTTTGTTGCCAAAACAAGCCCGGTGCCGAATCTGTTCGAGGCCATTGAGCGGGCCGTCCGTGGCGATCAGCCAAATCCCGAAAGCCTGATGCTGGAAACCAAGGCCCGGCTGCGACGCCCGCGGCAGAATGTGAGCAACGAGATTCCGTTGACCAAACGCGAATGGCAGGTTCTCCAGCACATCGCCATCGGCCTGAGCAATCGGGAGATTGGTCGCGCCTTGGGGATCAGCGTGGAAACGGCCAAGGAACACGTGCAAAACATTCTGAGGAAACTCGACGTCACGGACCGGACTCAAGCCGCGGTTTGGGCTGTCCGGCACGAGGTTGTCGACGCCTGACACCTGAGCCGACTTGACACCTGAGCCGACTTGACTGGATGGCAGCGGCGAACGCAGTAGTTGCAGAACTTGCGACCTTGGCTGGCGCCACTTTCGACGAGCGGGTTTACGCCGTGGCTCGTTCGCTGTGGGGACGCCGTGCGCTGTGGAACTACCGCGAGCTTGAGCCCGTTCCGGACTGGAATCGGTGGCTCACTTGAAATCTGCCAGATAGCGAAGCATTCGGGCTTCCAAATCGACGAGGTCGCTTCCGAATACTCGCACAAAGTCCTCTGTGCGCTGCTGTGATCCGTATTCCCGGAATTCGCCCCGACCGCCAACCCGTTTGACGTACTGCGCGTATTTTTCCGGATGCAGTTCGGCGAGAAAAAAGGTCAGCCCCCAGGCATAGCCATAGGCCTTTTGGGGAGAGCTTCGGAACAACTCATCAGAGCTAATCAGTTCCGGCAGCACACCCGAAGTCTGGCCTTTCTTGGCCTGCTTTTTCAGGTAAGCCAGCCAATCCCGGTTCACTCTTTGTTTGAGCCCGGGGTACGCTGCCCCGTTGTGGATTCCGGGAGCTTCAAACATGGTCGCCAAGCCCTCGGTAAACCAGCGTGGCATCGGAGCGAAGCGGCTGTGGATCCCGGTGTTGAAAGCGATTTGGTGAGTCGCTTCGTGGACCAGTGTCGAAAAGGTCTCCTCGCCCCGGCCGGCGTCGCTCTGGTCGTAAGTAATGGTCCGATTGCTGCGGGGGGAGTAGTAGCCGACGACATGCGGACTGTGTATTGAGCACGACAGCAACCAGCGGGAAATCGGGACTGCTCGTCGCGACCCCCCGCAGATGGAAGTATTGCTGTGACCGGATAAACTGCTCCTCAAATGGCAAAGCGCACTCCCGCGACTTGCCCGGTGGGTGGACGACCAGATAGTTTCCGACATGCGAGACTTCATAGGCTCGGCCAAATTCTTCCCGTAAGCCATCGGCAATGGTTTGCGCGGTGAACGGCGTGAATCTGGCTGCGACCAGATTGGGTGCGGAACTTCCCTCCCGCGCCACCACCTTCATCCGCCCATCGCGTTGCAGCAACACATAGTTATCAGCGTCCTCTGCCAGCAGGGCTCCCGTATACTGCTTCGTTCCCCGCGAAAACTGCACGGTCTGCAGTTTCTCGACGCCACTTTGGCCTGAGGCAGCTTGGATAGTCAGGCCCAGTAATGTCAGTCCGACGAAAAGCAATCTTGGCAGCATGGAAGTAGCTCGGAAAGGCCCAAAAAGTCTCGGCAAGAGGGGAAAGTGTCCCTGAAAAACTCTAGGTCGCATGGCCGGCAATCCACCGACCGGTGTGGATTCTCGGGCCTTTCGCCCTGATAATCTCGGAACGCAGATCTGTCGCAACCTGCACGACCGGTATCGCTGGTCGCTGGAAACAGTCTTGGCCTTTTCCAAAGAGCTTTCTCCGATGCGCGCCATCACCCTGTTTTTCTGCCTCTGGTTCCCCTGCTGCCTTGCGGCGCAGGAGGTGGCGCCCACTGACCCGCTGGAACTGAGTGAGGCAGTGCTCAAGTTGGAGGAGAAACTCGGCTCGCAGAGCATCCCCGAGCGCGATTTGGCGGAGCAAAAGTTAACTGAGTGGGGCCTGCCAGTCCTCGACCACCTCTCACCAGTCTCGGATAGTCAGTCCAGCGACCTTCAGCAGCGACTGCAACGGATCCGGGTTGAGTTAGAGCGCCTGGCGGTGATTGCGGTGAGCAACCCGTCGAAGGTGCAGCTTGGCGGAAAGCTGACGCTTGCTCAGGCTTTGTCCGCCATTCAAAAACAGACCGGGAATGTAATCGAAGCAAACGTCCCGGCGGAATTGCTCCAACGGGAGCACGTCTGGCAAGACCAGCCCGTCGAGTTCTGGAATGCACTGAGCCAAATCCTCTCGGCCTACCCGCTGAGAGTCGACCCTTATGGAGGTCAGCCGCAAAGCTTGTCGCTCGTCGAGCAGGGGCCAATTGCTCCAGGTGCTGGTAACGTGCCTCCGAGCGCGGTTGCCAATGTGCTGTGGTGCGAACTGACACGGATTGATGCCACGCGGAATTTTCTTAATCCCGAATTGAGCCGGATGACATTCGGCTTGGTAATTCGCTGGGAGCCCCGCCTGAGGCCAATCTCCATCGACATCCCTCAAGCCTCGCTGAAGATCGTCGACGAATACGACAAGACTTGGGAATTGGCGAACAGCGAAACGGTCTTCTACGGGATGGTCCAGCCGGAGATTCCCGAGTTGGAGTTCAATTTGGAGCAACCGCTGCTCGACCGGCAGATCGAGGAAATCAAGTCGCTTTCCGGCGTCTGTTCAGCCGTGCTTCCGGGCAGGATTGAGAATTTTGAGTTTCGGGGGATTGGGACTGTCCCTCCCGACACACGTCAAACCAAGGGGGGAGCGACGGTAACTTACGACGGCTTGCTGAAAATGGACGATCTTTACGGGGCGCGACTCGCACTCAGTTTTTCGGAAGAAAACAATGCACTCGAATCCCATCAAAGCTGGGCCTACCAGAACGAGTGCTTTCTGCAAACCGCTGACGGTCGACGCATTGATTCCATCGGCACGGAAACCTATCAGCAGGAGAACGCCCGGCTGGGGGTCATGTACTTTTTTCCAGAGTACCCAGCGGATGCCAAATTGGTTTACCGCACGCCAGCCGCGATCGTCAAAGTCCAAATCCCGTTTCAGCTCAAGGGGATCAAGCTGCCGTGAAGCTTTCGATCGACTCGGGGAATTCGCTGGCTTTTTTCCTGGTGCCCGTCCTGCTGGCGCTGATTTCAGCGAGAGGGGCTTTCAGCCAGACCGCGGACAACTCCCTCATCGCTGCCCGTGTGGACGGATTCGAAATTCGTGAAGTTCGGGTCGAAGCGTATCTCCAGCGAACGGTTCCGGGCTGGCCGCTGGCGAAAGAGCAGCAGCCGCCAGCGCGCGCGGCGGCTGCTGAGCATCTGATCAAACGGCAGCTGGTGTTGGCATCGCTGCGCCTTGCGGGACTCGGCTCGACGCCGACCGAACTGGAATGGAAACGGGACGAACTGCGCGCCCAACTCCAACGAGTTGGAAAGACGCTGAATGATCACCTCGATGCCAGCAACCTTTCCGAGGAGGAGTTGCGGAATGACATGGATTGGGAACTTGCGTGGAAGAAATACCTCGCCCGGACGTTGACCGCAGAACGGCTCGAGCAGGAGTATCGGGCTCATTCGCGAGATTTTGACGGAACGGAACTTCATGTCGCTCAGATCCTGCTTCCCGCCGAACCTGCCGAAGCGCAGACCGATGGGCTGGCCAGGGCCGAGCAACTCGCCCAGCGGCTGAGGCGCGGAGAACTCGACTGGAACTCTGCTGTGCGCGGTCATTCCATCTCGCCCAGTCGCGAGCGGGATGGCGACCTCGGTTGGATTCGCCGCCAGGAGCCGATGCCTGAGGAGTTTTCTCGGACTGCTTTCGCTTTGATTGAGGGTGAAATTTCGGCTCCGCTGGCTTCGAAATTCGGGGTGCACCTGATCAAGTGTCTGGAAGTTCGACCGGGCAAGCTTCAGTTTGGCGACGTGCGAGATGAGGTTTATCGGGTCGTCATGGAAGCTGAGTTTCGGCGGCTTGCCGCGGAAATGCGTCCAAAAGTTGACGTTTGGGTTCGCCCCCGGAATTAGCATCGGGATTGGTTGCCGGCAACGATTTCTTTCGGAGTGGTATGAATGGCTCGGATTATCGTCTACTTGTTGCTGGCCTTTGGTTGGACCTTCGGGCTGTCCGGTCAGGACCGGATCACGGGGCTGGGATTTGCAACCCGCTCCGAGGTGATCGCCAAGCATTGCATGGCTGCGACCAGCCAGCCGCTGGCGACTCAAGTCGCGCTCGATGTGATGCGGCGTGGAGGTAACGCCGTTGACGCTGCGATTGCTGCCAATGCCGCCCTGGGATTGATGGAGCCAACGGGCAATGGCATCGGTGGCGACTTGTTTGCGATCGTCTGGATTCAAAAAGAGCAACGCCTCTATGGGCTGAATGCCAGTGGCCGCTCGCCCAAGTCGCTCAGTTATGAACAGCTCAAAGCCGAACTGGCCAAACAAAATCGGGAGCTGATCCCATCGTTGGGGCCCTTGCCCGTTTCGGTACCTGGTTGTGTGGACGGCTGGTTTGAACTGCATGGCCGCTTTGGCAGAGTTTCGATGGAGCAGGTGTTGCAGCCCGCAATCGACTACGCGCGGGAGGGCTTTCCCGTTTCCGAACTGATCGCCCATTACTGGGAGCGGAGCGGTGGGCTGGCGCGGTATCCAGGATTTGCCGACACGTTTCTGCCGGGAGGCAAGGCGCCGCGAAAAGGCGAGTTGTTCCGAAATCCCGCCCTCGCGGAGACGCTGGAGAAAATCGCTCGGAATGGGCGGGACGAGTTTTATCGGGGCGAAACGGCGAAGCAGATCGACGCCTTCATGAAACGCGTCGGTGGTTACCTCAGCTATGAGGACTTGGCGAGCCACCGCTCGGAATGGGTCGATCCCGTCTCGGTCGATTATCGCGGCTACAAAGTCTGGGAGTTACCGCCCAACGGACAGGGAATCGCCGCACTGCAAATGCTCGGGATGCTCAAGGCGTTCGACCTCAAAGCAGCGGGCTTCGGCAGCCCCAGTCATTTGCACTGGTTTGTCGAGGCGAAAAAGTTGGCCTTTGAGGATCGGGCCAAATTCTACGCTGACCCGGAGTTTCATCGCTTGCCGGTTGCCGAGTTGATCTCCGACACTTACCTCCGTCAACGCAGTCAATTGATCGGGGGGCGAGCCGCACAGCGCGTGGCTGCGGGGAACCCGGCTTTGGAAGACGGCGACACGATCTACCTGACTGTGGCTGACCAGGACCGCAACATGGTCTCGCTGATTCAGAGCAACTATCGCGGGTTCGGGTCCGGTCTCTGCCCGGATGGACTTGGTTTTTGTCTCCAGGACCGTGGTGAGATGTTTGACATGACGCCGGGGCGTTTCAATACCTACGCGCCTGGCAAGCGTCCCTTCCATACAATCATCCCCGCGTTTGTCACGAAAGACGACCAGCCATTCCTGAGCTTTGGCGTGATGGGAGGCGCCACGCAACCCCAAGGGCATGTTCAAATCATCCTCAACATTGTCGATTTCGGGATGAATATTCAGGAGGCGGGGGATGCACCGCGAATTCTCCACAACGGCAGTTCCGAGCCGACCGGCGAACGGATGACGGACGGCGGCAATGTCGTCCTCGAGTCTGGTTTTGAGTACGCCACGATTCGGGAATTGCTGGGCCGCGGTCACAAGGTGGGCTTCGAGGTCGGGAACTACGGCGGCTATCAGGCCATTCGCTACGATCCGAAAAATGATGTCTATTATGGCGCCTCGGAGTCGCGCAAAGACGGTCAGGCGGCCGGATTTTGAACTCGGCCGAATCAATCTTGGCAAGACTTCGTTTCGGATCCAGAATTCGGGCTGTTTGAAATCAGGGCGGTCGCTGCAGGAGTTGCAACAGGATGGTCTTCAACATGAGCAAGTCGGAACAAAACGAGGCCCAGCTGTTGCAGCGATTGAGCCGCTCCGTTGAGCAAATCGAAGCCCGCATGAGACCAGAGCCTTGGGAAGACGACCTCTCGCGCAACACGCTCGACACAGCTCCGTTTTTTAACCTCCCGCCGGTCAGCCAGCGGAGCGACGAAGAATTTGTGCAACAGTCTCGAGCGGTTACACCGGCACTCCTCGCCGGAGCCGACCTGCGTCAACTGGCTGCCCGCGACTCGTGGCCGATCCCCTCGCCGGAGGACCGAGAGGGCTACTCACCCGGCCTCGACGTCCAGTATTGGTCCTCGGGTTTGGCGGATTTCCTGAAAGTCAGTCAGGCTGCCCGGCAACTGGGAGTGGAAATCCAGCGCTATTTTGACTTTGGTTGTGCTTCGGGGCGGGTACTCCGTCACTTTGCCGCTCAAACCGACATCGCCGAGGTCTGGGGAAGCGATATCAATCAGCGACACGTCCGCTGGCTCTACGAGCATCTTCCGCAGCAGGTAAAACCGATTTTCAACCATACCCTTCCGACCCTGCCGATCCCAGACAATTACTTTGATGTCGTCACTGCGTTTTCAGTGTTTACCCATATCGATACCTTCGAGACCGCGTGGCTGGCCGAGTTGCGTCGCGTTCTGCGTCCCGGTGGAATGGCCTATCTGACGGTTCACAACGAAGCGACTTGGGAAGTCCTCCGCGGAGAACTCGAGAACCCCAACAATCGGCTGGTTCAGGCAATCCTCAAAGTGGATCCGAATTTCGCCCAGGCTGTCCACGGCCCCCTGCCCGATTGTCGAACGGTCTATCGGCACCAGAAGCAGGGGCCCTATCGGGCGCAAGTGTTTCATTCCAATAACTACCTGCGCAATGTCTGGGGGCGATTTTTTGAGGTCGTGGAAATACTTCCGCGTCATCACGTTCGCCAGACCGTCATGCTGCTCCGCAAATCCTGAACGTCAATTCCTCCGCCCCCGATTCGAAGTTGAAAGCAACGGGAATGTCCGGCACGAAATCGCTCCAGGAAACCTACTCGCCGGAGGGAATCTGTTTTGGCTGCGGACCAGCCAACAAAGAGGGGCTGCGCATCCGAAGTTTCGTCGAGGGGGAAGAGCTCGTCGCCACATTCCAGGCGGAGCGGCGACATCAGGCCTTTGAAGGAATGCTCAACGGCGGCATCATCGGTTCCCTGCTCGACTGTCACTGCAATTGGATGGCTGCCTGGCATCTGATGCAGCGCCAAGGGCTCGAAGCCCCTCCCTGCACCGTCACCGCCGAATACACGATCAAGATGCTTAAGCCGACCCCGATTGCCGCGCCCCTGCAACTGCGGGCTTGGGTAATCGAATCCAGCGATCGCCGCGCGAAAGTGGGTGGCACGCTTTCGGCAGCTGGCGAAGTCACCGCGACTTGCGAGGGTGTTTTTGTCGCAGTCCGGCCGGGCCATCCGGCGTTTCATCGCTGGTAAGTCGAGCCCCTTGGCGAGCGAACCTCGGTCCGTTTGCCTTCCACAGCGAGCGGCAAGGGAGGATTCCCTGCCTCCAGCCCGTTGACCAAGTGGCTTAATCGGCCAAAATAGGGGCTATGAGGCTGGCCGTCTCGCTCTCTCACGGAGTCGGGCGAGCGTTCCGCCCACCCGCAGTCATTCTCAAACACTCAGACCGCATTTTCCCGGGCAGACAGCCGCTCGCCTCAACCCGGGAGTTTCTACTCGCAGGAGTACCGAATGAGCACCACCAGCCTTCCCCACCCGGCCACTCAAGCTCAAAAGTCGAACGACCCGTTGCGGCTGATCGACGTCGACTTCGTGCGATTTTATGTCGGCAATGCCAAGCAGGCAGCTTATTTCTATGCCCAGAGCTTCGGTTTTGAAATCGAGCAGATTTCCGACCTCACGACCGGCTCCCGGGACCAGGCGACTTATCTCCTCACTCAGGGGAACATTCGCTTCCTGTTGACGACCGGATTGCACAAGGACCATCCTGCCCAGCAGGAAGTCGGACTCTATGGCGACGGCATCAAGGATATCGCCTTTACTGTTGAGGACTCAACTGCTGCCTACGAGCAAGCTCTGAAGAATGGTGCCCAATCGGCTTACGAGCCGGTGACGCTTTCCGACAGCCGGGGCACTGTGGTGATGTCCGGGATCAAAACCTTTGGGCGAACGATTCACAGTTTCGTTTCGCGGAGCGGCGACTATGTGCTGGAGCGGGTCAAACGCGGCGACCAGTTCATGCCAAAGTACGCCTCGACCGGCGATTTGGCGATCAATGCCTACAACCGCAGCAATCCAGTCGGCCTGTTCTACGTCGACCATTGCGTCGGTAACGTCGAACTCGGCAAGATGAACTACTGGGTGCAGTGGTATGAAGACGTGCTCGGATTCAAGTTGTTCAAGCACTTCGATGACAAAGACATCTCCACCGAATATTCAGCTTTGATGTCGAAGGTCATGGACTCTGGTCGCGAACTGATCAAGATTCCAATCAATGAACCGGCTCACGGCAAAAAGAAAAGTCAGATTCAGGAGTACCTGGAGTGGCACAATAACACTCCAGGAATTCAGCACCTGGCCTTGTTGACCAAAGATGAATTGCACACGGTCGCCCGCCTGCGACAGCGCGGCGTCGATTTCCTGCGGATCCCCGATACTTACTACGAGACGGTTTGGGATCGGGTCGGTGAAATCAAGGAAGATGTCGACGTGGTCAAGGACCTGCGACTGCTCGTCGACCGCGATGACAAGGGCTATCTGCTGCAGATTTTTACCAAACCGCTTCAAGACCGGCCGACCTTGTTTTTTGAGATTATCTGTCGCCGCGGCAGCGAATCGTTTGGCAAAGGGAATTTCAAAGCTCTCTTTGAGTCGCTTGAACTCGAGCAGGAACGTCGGGGCAATCTGTAGTGGTTTGGCAAAGCCCAAAAAACAGGGTTGAGTCAAATCGTACCGCGGACATCCCCTTCCGTTGATGCAACATTGGACTGGTGACCGTTCCTTAACACCTGTGGCGGAGCGACGCCGGGCTTGGGAGTCGACGAACTGGAATTCTGTCGGAACCTGAAAGTCAGGTCAGCCAAAGCACGGGGCTGAAGAGGTTGAGGCGGGCGCGGCTCGGGTCACGCTCGCTATAGGTCGCGCGGCTTAAGCTGGTGCCGCAGGTTCCCGCACCGCGCGGTTATCTCAAGCGTTATTTCAAGCGCCGTCTCAAGCGCCGTCTCAAGCGCCGTCTTAAGCGCGGTCCGCTGCTCCTGCCGGGAATCGACCGCCCATTTGTGGTGGTGATTGCATGGAAAATCAAGTTCCCCAATTTTTGGCTGGCTTTACGCTCCGTCGGCCTTGGGGCGGGGGACTCTCCCTCGCTTTCCCTTTCTCCCTCGACCCTTGAACGAACCACCCTGCTCGCGGACCGCGGAGAGCGGCTCGCCGATGGCATCCCGCATCTGCGTGATTCGGTCGCGCAATGTCGCCGCCCGCTCGAACTCCAGCGACTCGGCGGCCTGCAGCATCTCCTGCTCCAATTCGTTGATGTACTCTTCCGTGATGTACACGGTCTCATCAGTCCGGCCGACCATCTCATTGGCTTGGCGATGCGCGGATAGTTCGGACTCGATTCCCTGAGAGATGTTCTTCTTGACCGTTTGCGGCGTGATGCCGTGCAGCTGGTTGAATTCCTGCTGCAATTTACGGCGACGAGCGGTCTCGGCAATTGCATTCCGCATGGCCTCGGTAATCTTGTCCGCATACAGAATGACCTTCGCGTTCACATTACGCGCCGAGCGGCCAATCGTTTGAATCAGCGATGTTTCGCTGCGGAGAAAGCCCTCCTTGTCTGCGTCCAGAATGGCCACCAGAGAAACTTCGGGCAGGTCGAGTCCTTCGCGGAGCAGGTTTACGCCGACCAAGGACTCAAACTTCCCCTCCCGGAGGTCCTTCAGCAACTCCACCCGCTCGAACGCATCCAGTTCGCTGTGCAGCCACTTGCATGCGACCCCATTTTCGCACAGGTAGGCAGAGAGATCTTCGGCCAGCCTTTTGGTCAGAGCCGTCACGAGCACTCGCTCGCCAACGGATCGCCGCTGCTTGATTTGTTCCAGAAGGTGAGCGACTTGGCCGCTGGCGGTGACGACTTCAATTTCCGGGTCGAGCAGCCCGGTGGGGCGAATCACCTGCTCGACGACTTCGCCGCCGGTTTTCTCCAACTCGTAATCATTGGGGGTAGCCGAGACATGGACCACCTGGCAGATTTTTGCCTCCCATTCCTCGAACTTGAGCGGTCGATTGTCCAAGGCGCAAGGAAGCCGAAAACCGTGTTCGACCAGCGTCATCTTGCGACTCCGGTCGCCACTGTACATGGCCCGCACCTGCGGAATGGTCACATGCGACTCATCGATAAACAGCAGATAGTCCTTGGGGAAAAAGTTGTAAAGCGTATCCGGTGTTTCTCCCGGTGCCTTGCCGGCCAGGGGGCGACTGTAATTTTCGATTCCGGGACAATGTCCCACCTGTTCCATCATCTCAATATCAAACCGGGTCCGAGCGCTCAGTCGCTGGGCCTCCAGCAATTTCCCCTCCTTGCGGAAATGCTCCAGTCGTTCAGCAAGCTCCTGCTTGATAATCTCGATTGCCGACTTGATTCGCGACTCGGGGGTCACAAAGTGTTTGGCTGGGTAGACAAACAATTGGTCGTGCGTGCTGAGGACCTCGCCGCTCACCGGATGGATGATCGAGAGTTGTTCAATTTCGTCTCCCCAGAACTCCACCCGAAACGCATACTCCTCATAACTCGGCCAGATTTCCACCGAGTCGCCCCTGACCCGAAATTTCGAACGCTCGAAAGCGATGTCATTTCGCTGGTAGAGGACATCGACAAGTTGCGAGAGCATCTGATCGCGGTCGCGCTGCTCGCCCCGCTTGAGCGAGACCACCATCCGCCGATAGTCATCTGGCGAACCCAAACCGTAGATGCTGCTCACGCTGGCGACAATGATCACATCCGAGCGGCTGACCAGGGAACTGGTCGTCGCCAATCGCAGACGGTCAATTTCTTCATTGATGGAGGCATCTTTTTCAATGTAGATATCCCGCTGGGGGATATAGGCCTCGGGTTGGTAGTAGTCGTAATAACTGACGAAATAGTGAACTGCGTTATACGGGAAAAAATCCTTGAACTCGCTGTACAACTGGGCGGCGAGTGTCTTGTTGTGAGAGATCACCAGGGCTGGTCTCTGCATCTCCTGAATCACGTTGGCCATCGTGAAGGTTTTGCCAGAGCCCGTCACCCCCATCAAAACCTGATGCTTTTTCCCCTCGCGCAGCCCTCGCACCAACGACGAAATG
>JAJTFE010000070.1 GCA_021298375.1 Blastopirellula sp.
AGTTCCTCCGGGACGAGGGCCTTGCCGCCAAACTCTTTGGTTTGATCCGCCATTCGCGCGAGCAGTTGGGGATCAGCTGCGGGCGTGGCCTTCTCGCGGTCTTGATCGAAGACGACAAATTCGACTTCGCTTTGACCGAGTTTTTCTCCGCCTTTTTTTCCCTCAACCCGGAGCGAGTAGATTCCCGGGCGGGCAATCGCCTCGCGGGGGAGCTGCGCTCGGCTGTTCTCCGGCGTGCGCGTCAGTGAAACCGGTTGGCTGGATCCGTCTGGTGCGAGCAGGGTGGCGGTCAGTTCTGCGTCTGCGATCGGTTGGCCCGCAGTATCTCGAGCGCCGGTGGTGAACACGAGTTGGCCTTGGGGTTGGTAGCGTCGCTGGGGCAAATCGATCCAGACGTTGTCGTTGGAGCGTCCATCCCGAAAGGCGAGCCAGAGCAGGACTTGTCTCCAGAATCGCTTGTACTCTTCTTCGTAGCCGTACGTCCACCAGCGCCAACTCGAATCGCCGGCAAAGGCGAGCACGCGACCACCGCCGTAGTTTCCCGCCACGAGAAGCGGTTGGCCGTTATCGCCCTCCAGCAGAACTTCGGCACTTTCCTTGACCCCTTGAAAGGAGTTGGCGCCGACCAGCGGAGGAAGCGAATTCCATTTCAGTCGGGAGTCGGGAGACTCGTCCAGCCGCGTCAGAAAATGTTCTTTCGTGGGGCGCAGCCGCAGGGGTCGCTCGATGTGCAAGTCCTTGCGAATTTCCCGATCGAAGTCCTGGCGCTCACCAGGCGCCATCGTAATCGGCAGAACATCCGCCAGCGGCGTCTGCTGGTACAGTCCGGGGCCGAAGCTATGGTATCCACCAAGCATCAGCAGCCCCTTGCCGCCGGCGATCTGCTGCTCGAGCGACTTGAGGCTTTCCTCCTGTTCGTTTGCCTTGAACAAGGCCCGCGAATCGAGATCACCAATGATGAACACATCGACTTTGGGGTCGGCGAAAAGGTCCTTGAGGTCAGTGCGCGGCCACGAATTGCGGCCACTGGAATAGATCGGAATGAACTCCAAATCGATTCCCTGAGCAGCAGTCGGAATGGTCCGGCGAAGATAGCTTTGCTCCCAGCCCAAGTTGCCTTCGAGGTAAGCGACTCGCAAGCCACCATCGTAAACTGTGAGAAATGAGGGGAGTTCGTTGTTCCTCAACGCCACTTCCGAGGGCAATGGCACGGCCCGCACTGTGAGGCGAAATCTCCCCGGATTCTCGGGAATGAAGCTCAGCTCAATCGGTCGCTCTTCATAGGCTTGCGTTGGAGTGATGAACTCGGTCGCAACGACTTTCGGCTCCGGTTCTTCGCGACTGGAGAGCAGGAGCTGCACCGTGATCTGCTGGTTCGTCACGCCTCGCGCCGCCAAGGTTGCTTTCACCGCCAGGCGGTTTTTGACAAAGATGGCATGTTGATCGGCGAGGTTGGTAATCGCCACATCAGCAACCTGCCCCACGTCGGCTGGGAGGCCGAAGGGAATACTGTAAAGCGGGATTTCCTGATCGACGAGCGTGGAAATCGCATCGTTCAGTTCCGTCTTGGTTTCCAGAGAGTTCTGCACGCCGTCGGTGGCGAGAAGCATGCCCACCAGCCGCTGGTCGCGGAGTCCGCGGACGGACTCGTAAATGGCCGAACCGAGGTCCGTTTCGCTGCCCTCGGGAAGTGCGGGCAATTTGGGGAGAGCATTGTCCAACTCCAGCGGGCGAAGGTCGTTGTCGAAACCGAAAAAGCGAACTTCAATCTGCTTTTCCCGCAATGCCTGAAAACGGGGTTGGTTATCGATCAGCATCCGCTTCATCGCCTTCCAGCGTTCGGACTGGTCAGACTGATGGGGGAGTTCCATCGAGCGGCTGGTGTCGAGCAGACAGAGCAGCAGGGCAGACTCGGCCCGCTCGGTGGTTGAGATGCAACCCGGGCGAAAGATGGTCAGGGCGACCAGCCCAATCGCCAGGCCGCGGACAAGCGTGAGAATGCCGCGCTGCCGCGTGGAGAGTTGGACAAACGAGGGCCCGACCAGCAACATCGCGGCCAACGCCGCAACTGCGATCAGCCCCAGCAGGGGCGGCATGATCGGCTGGAAACTGAGCGAATCCATCGGTACCTGGGGGACAAATCCTTTGCAAACCGGAGATGCCCGATTTTAGCGGCTGGACGGCGAAAAAGACACCTTCAGCGGACTGGAAGCGCCAGGCTTCGACCCATCGCGATTTTCCCGGTGGCGGATTATCCTGACTTGCGGTTGTCTCGACCATCAATCAGGTTACTGGCAGGTGACTTGAAACAGCGGACGGTCACCTCCTCGGGCCCGGATTCCCCCTTCCCCTACTTTCTGAACAGCAACGGAAATCGGATGAGCTGGCAGCAACTTCTCGACGAGTTTCAGGATCAACAGCAGACGATACAGGCGGGTGGCGGGAAAAAGGCGACTGCCCGTCAGCACGAAAAGGGCCGGTTGACGGCCCGCGAGCGGATCACCCGATTGCTGGATACCCCGGAGAGCTGGATGGAAGTCGGGCTCTGGGCAGCTTACCAGATGTATGAGGACTGGGGTGGTGCTCCATCAGCGAGTGTCGTTTGCGGCGTGGGCCGGATCAGCGGCCGGGATGTGATGATCATCGCCAACGACGCCACGACCAAAGCGGGGGCGTTTTTTCCGATGACCTGCAAAAAGGGTCTTCGGGCCCAGCGGATTGCGATGCACTGTCGGCTGCCGCTGCTCTATCTGGTCGACTCGGCGGGGGTGTTTCTGCCGCTGCAGGATGAGATTTTCCCCGACGAAGATGACTTCGGTCGCATCTTCCGCAACAACTCGGTGATCTCGGCGATGGGCATCCCGCAACTCGCCTCGATTATGGGCAACTGCGTGGCCGGCGGAGGCTACCTGCCGGTGCTTTGCGACAAGCTGATCATGACGGAAGGGTCGGGACTTTATCTGGCCGGACCCGCGCTGGTGAAGAGTGCGATCGGGCAGGAAGTTTCTTCGGAGGACTTGGGCGGGGCCAAGATGCACGCCAGCATCAGCGGCACGATTGATTATCGCGAGCCCGACGACCCGGCCGCCATCGAGCGGATCAGAAAGCTGATCGCGACTTATCCGGAGGACTCCCGCGCAGGCGTCTTCCGCCGCGAGGCCTGGGCCGACGAGAGCGTGAACCGCGCGGACCCGTATGCCAAGTTTCCGCTCGACCCCCAAAGCCGGTTTGATATCCGCGATTTGATTCGCTACCTCGCCGACGAAGGGTCTTTTCAAGAGTACAAGGCCGAGTATGGACAGACCCTGATTTGCGGGCACGCTCGCATTGGTGGTTTCCAGGTGGGGATTATCGCCAACCAGCGAACTTCGGCCATGACTCCCAAAGAGGGTATTCAATTCGGCGGCGTGATTTATCACGACAGCGCCGACAAGGAGGCCCGCTTCATCATGGACTGCAACCAGACCTGGACGCCGCTCCTGTTCCTGCAAGATGTTTTCGGCTTCATGGTGGGACGCCAAAGCGAGGAGGCGGGAATCATTCGGGCCGGGGCCAAAGTAGTGAATGCCATTTCCAACAGTCGGGTCCCGAAGATCACGGTGATCACTGGTGGGAGCTACGGAGCGGGTAACTATGCCATGTGCGGCAAGGCATTCGATCCCCGTTTCATTTTTGCCTGGCCCAATGCCCGCTATGCCGTGATGGGAAGCAAGCAGGCTGCCTCGACCCTGCTGGATGTCGCGATCAGCGCCATGAAGCGGCAGGGGAAGGAACCCGATGCGGCAGATTTGGAACTGCTGCGAGAGCGCGTCACCGAAGCGTACGAAACGTCGACCGACATTCGCTACGCAGCGGCCCGCCTTTGGGTCGATGGAGTGATCACGCCGGCCCAGACGCGGGCGACGCTGATTCGCTCGCTGGAAATAGTCACCCGGCACGCCCCGGATGAACCGTTCCGCACCGGTGTCCTGCAAGTCTAGGCCAACAGCTTACTAGCTTACTGTTGAGACATCGCTGCCGACCGAGTCCGACCTCAGCTTCGCTCCGCGGCGCAGAAATGCAGCAACTCGGCGGCGATGTCCGAGCCGGTAGCCGCCGAGAGGTACTTCCAACCGGGAGCCGAGTTGACTTCCAGAACGTAGGGCTGGCCCTGGCGATCGTAGACCAAGTCGACTCCGGCCAAAGGAGCGCCGACTGCCGCTGCGGCCTTGAGGGCGAGGCTCTGTTGGTCGGCCGTGGCCTGCCAGGCAGCTACCGTGGCGCCGCGGGAAGCGTTAGTCCGCCAGTCGTGCGGATTGGAGCGTTGCATGGCCCAGGTTCGCTCGCCGATGACCAGCAGCCGCAAGTCCCAACCGGCGTGGTCAATGAATTCCTGCAGGTACACCACCCGCCCGGCTTCAACCCAACTCGCGGAAGTCGCTTGCAATTCAGCCGAGGTGCGGGGCCGCTCCAACCCCCGGCCCTCGCTGCCAAAGATCGGTTTGAGGACGACGTTTCCGCCCAGTTGATCGGCTGCACGGAGCACCGTTTCCGCAGTTTGACAAACCACTGTCCGCGGGACTGGTAAGCCTGCGGCGCGCAAACGCTCGAGCGTCAGGTACTTGTCGACGCAGGTTTCGATCGCGCGGGGAGGATTGACCAGGCGAACCCCGCTTTTTTCCAGCGCAGCCAACCCATCCATGCGGAAGACCACCTGCTCAAGGCTCCCTCCGGGGATACCCAGCAACAACATCGCCCGGCAGTCGTTAAGACAAATGCCACCAGCCGTGATCCGCGAGCAGTTCTCTGTCGGAGCGAGTTCGATGTGCAACTGCCTGAGGTCGATTCGGGTCAGTTCGTATCGCCCCGCAGCCGCGCGAACCAAGTCGTTCCAATGCCAGGTTCGGTCGTGAGCAGCAACGGCAAGCAACATGGAGCAAGGCCCAAATCAGGCGGGAAGCGGCTCAGGCGGGTGCGGAATCTGACTTCAGTCCAAAGGATCGGAGCAGTCGCTCCACATGCAATTGCCCGGCCGTAAACACGCGCCCCGTGCGCAGATTGCAGAGCGTGGTTTGGGCTGGGCTGAAAAGCAGTTTGTCGATGCGGTAAAAGTCCCGCTCATAGCGTTCGAATATCTCGATGAACGGAGCGCCGAAATCAGGGGACGAGTCGCTCGTCAACCGGCCCCGCAACGCTTCGAGCTGAGCATCATCCGTCTCCACATACAGGTGCGAGCGACCGCCGAACAGGATCGCATCATTGCTCCAACCAATCCCCAGCAGATCATTCGCCGGAACTGGAGGCAAAGGGGCCCAACCGACTGCCGAGCGAACGGCTTTCAGGTCAAACCCCAACTCGAATAACTTGTGCAAGGTGGTCTCGACACTGCGGGCTACGATCTGAATCAGACCGGCGAGGCTTGCGGTTCGGGCAATCGCCACATGGAGATTTTCCGGCGAGACCTGGCACTCGGCGGCGAGACTGGCGAGGAGCGCGTCGGGAGGGAGCTTCCCCGCCTCGAGGACCAGCACAGCAACATCGCTCTCTTCGCGCAGTTGCAGCTGTTCCAGCATCGGCTCGCGGCCCCGCAGCAATCGGGCTGGGCCACTCCCCATCGCAAAGTACTTCTCGCCGCTGACGGGCCAACCCGCGTATTGCCCGGCGATACAGGCTTGCAGCGGATGGTCTGTCGCCACCTGAATCGCAGGCAGGAATTGGTCAGCGAGATTGAGCTGAGTGAGCTGGACCTCGGCCAGCCCCGCCAGGCAGACTTCCGCCAGGAGTCGGCCCCCAAGCAGGGTTCCCGGATGCCGTGCGCCAAAATCGTAAATCGTCGCGCCGCAGGGGCTGGTGCTGACCCGCACGTCGAGAGCATCGAATTGATCCCGATACCAGTGCAGCAGGTTGAGGCTGCGGTGATTGAGTGAGCCAGTGAGCAAGGGGGCGGTGTCCGAAAGGGAGTTAGGTGACCGACAGAGTGTCATTCTGTTCCAGAGTTTTCGGGCGGAACAGGCCCAAACAAAAAAACCCCGCCGTGACCGACGGGGTTTTTCCAGTATCGAGCAAATCCAGCCAACGGCTGCTTACCAACCAATCGAAGGCACGCAGTTCGTCTTGGGAGCATAAGGAACCACCGGGTTCGGAGCACAGGAATCCTGCAGGAAGTCCCGAGGACCGCGAGTGGTGTAGTAAGGGTAAGCGTAGGTCGGTGCAGCAGCACCATTGCCACCCATCCCGTCGCCGGGGAAGTGAGTCGTGTGGGGAATCTGACCACCGTAAGGATGGTTGGCTTGGAGCCGAGCTTGGCGGCTGGTGAGATTCTTCAGCCTGCAGGCGAGGCAGAGCACTCCGTTGGAGCCGCAGCCAAAGCGACCGCAACCGGCGACCGCGCCAGCCACACCGGCCACAGCGCCGCCAAGGTGTCCACCTTGGCCGATCATCCCGTTGTAGCTGCCGTCGAAGCCCGAGCCGATTGCATGGCCGTGCATTCCATTGCCGCCCAGCGCGGGAAGATTGAGCCCGTTGGCCATCATGCCGCCTTGGCCGCCCATGCCGTTGCCAGCGAAGCCGGCACCCATGCCATTGCCAGCGAAGCCGGCACCCATGCCGTTGCCAAATCCGGCGCCGTTTCCGCCGCCGAACCCGTTCCCACCACCGAAGCCATTACCTCTGCCAAAACCATTGCCGCCGCCAAAGCCGCCCTGGTTGCCGCCATTGTTGGCATAGCCGCCGTTGCGACCATTGCCACCCGCGAACATCCCTCCGTTGAACAAACCACCGCGGTTGGCGAGACCACCGTTTCCGCAGTTGCCATTGCAGGCAGCGTTCCCGCAACCGCACGCGGCACCATTCCCGCCGGCGTTCATGCCGCCGACGTTCATCCCGCCACGGACCATTCCACCGCCGAGCAAACCACCGCGGCCATTGCCACCGTTGGCAGCACATCCGCAGCCGCTGGCATCGCAACCGCTGCCATTGCAGTTTCCATTGCCGTTGCCGCCATCACAACCTGCCGAGCCGCAGCCACAGCCATGGCCAGCTCCCGGTCCGCGACCGGCGTGAACGTTGACTCGCAGGCCGGCGCCCTGTCCACATCCACAGTTGCCATTGCCGCAGTTGCCATTGCCACCGTTGCCACTGGCATCGCAGGCGTTGTTGCCGGCGGCATTGCCGCTGGCGTCGCATGCGCCCGAGTCACAGGCGTTGTTACTGACACGGTTGAACAAGCCACCGCGGCCCCAATTACCGTTGCCGAAGAGGCCATTCCCCATCCCGTTTCCGCCAATGCCGTTACCCCGACCTGGGCCGGCATCGCAAGCGCCGCTGTTGCAGTTGCCTGAATCGCAGTTGCCTGAATTGCAATTGCCGTTGGCATCACAAGCTCCGGAGTCGCAGCCACCAGACAACAGCCCGCCATTCCGCAGACCGCCAAACAGTCCACCGTTGCCCGAGCCTGGACCGGCGTCGCAGCCGCCGTTGCCGCCAGCACCGCAGCTGCCATCGCAACCTTGGCCATTGCAGCCACCGGCCAGACCGCCGCGATTCAGCAGACCTGTTCGGTTAAAGCCGCCGGGCCCCGCATCGCAGGCACCCGAATCACATCCGATTCCGCCTCGGCCGGACATCGTCGTACAGCCAGTGCTGCTGAGCGCCAGCAGCGTCATGGCCAGAAGGAAAAACGTGGAACGCATGGTCAAATTCCTTTTCGATACTGGGTCTGATCCGTCATCCTGATTCTTCCCCAGTTGGCCACGCGCAGTGCCTTGTCACACTCGCCCAAGCGGCGAGTGGCCTGGCCTGGCTGAGTGAATCAGCCGAGCGGCTAAGAAGTCTGGGTCGGATCAGTCTGTGATTGCGTGATTCGCAGTCGGACCGGTGCGCGGGAAAGAGCACCAGTCACGGCACCGCAAACTCGACGGTGCCAAGCCTCCAATGCCGGGAAAACCCGGAATCTGAAACTCCAGATGGTTCATCGGATGGATAATCGGGAGAATTGAGCAAATCAGCAAACGAGGAATTCACGGTAATCCGCTTTTAATCCGAGCCCTCACTACAACCCAATCAATCGTTAAAGTCACCCAAATCCGAACCTCCCCCAGCCCCGCGCGGCAAAGCGACTTCAGATTGCGGGAGGGATTTGAGATTGCCGGGACGAGAGCCAGCTCGGACGCGGCCCAGCCCAACCGACTGGAGCCTGCCAACTCGGAGCACTCCTCCAAGCCCTCGGGGTTGGCATGCCCCAAAAAAGCGGAGATGGGGATTAAAACAGTCACAACGAATTTGGCACGGAGTTTGCTCTTTTTGGCCGGCGGAAGTGGTTCTTCCTGACGAACCTCACCCTTGCGGTGAGGTCAATCGGGCCGGAACTGAGACGAGGCAGAGCCAGGGCTGGGCGTGAAAACGACCAGCCTTGGCCGCAATTTTGATCACCGTTATCGCAAAACAGGGCCGCAACTTTCGCGGCCCTGTTTTATTTTGCGTGTATCAAAATTGAGCAGCTGTTTTATTTTGCTGCAACCTCGCAGGTATGGAATGAAGATCGCTTTGCTCCGGGAAACCGCTATACTTTGTTTGCGGTATGTCCCAACTTTTCTCTGCCACTCCGCAGGAGCAGACGATCATGACCTGCGTTCGAGGTTTTCGACGGATGCTTCCAAGCCGGAAACTTTCTGGATTCTGGGCACTTTTGCCCTTTCTTTTGGCCATCGTTGGGGCTGAGCAGCCCGCCTTCGCTCAGGAGCCAGTCTCGGGTGGACAGGTCCAGCGGATTGACCAGCTGATTTCGCAGACTTGGACAGACTATTCGCTGACCCCTAGCCCCGCAGCGACGGATGGCGAGTGGTGTCGCCGGGTCTACCTCGACTTGATTGGGCGAGTTCCCACCGTTGATGAATTGCAAGCCTTCACCGGCGACAAGTCTCCAGCCAAAAAAGAGCGGCTGGTTCGAGATCTCCTCTACGGTGAACGCTACACGGGTGAGTACGCCCGCAACTGGACCACGGTCTGGACCAACCTGTTGATTGGACGGACGGGCGGAACGCAAAACGATTCCATGATCAGCCGACCGGGGATGCAGAAATACCTCCGGGACTCGTTCGCCCGCAACAAGCCGTACCATCAACTGGTCACGGAGTTGGTAACCGCCAGCGGCCGGGTCGCACCCGGCTCAGAGGGCTTTAACGGCGCGGCCAACTTTCTCATCGAGAAGGTCAATGAAGAGCAGGCGGCTCAAGCAACCGCCGCGACAACCAAGCTGTTTCTTGGACTGCAGGTCCAGTGCACACAGTGTCACAATCACCCCTTTAATGACTGGAAGCAGCAAAAGTACTGGGAGATGAACGCATTCTTTCGCCAGGTCCGAGCCTTTCGCGGGGCGACGGAATTGGAATCGCCGCAGTTGGCTGACCAGGACTTCACTGGAGAAAGTGGCAATCCGGACGAGGCCGACTTGTTTTATGAGCTGCGCAATGGACTCCTGAAGGTCGCTTATCCGGTCTTTGTCGACGGCACGGAAATTCCCCGCAGCGGCTACGTCAACGTAGTCAATCGCCGGACCGAGTTGGCCAAGCTGATGGTCGGGTCGCCCTATTTCGCCAAGACTGCGGTCAATCGGATGTGGTCGCATTTTCTCGGGTATGGCTTCACCAAGCCGGTCGACGACCTCGGTCCTCACAACATCGCGAGCCATCCCGAATTGCTCGATTACCTCGCTGAAGAGTTTGTCAAAAGCGGCTACGACCTGAAAAAACTCGCAGGTTGGATCGCGCTGAGCCGCCCCTACGGATTGTCCAGTCAGCGAACGAGCAACAACGAAAAAGACGACCCGATGCTGGGGGGACCGCCGCGTTTCAGTCACTTTTACCTCCGGCAGATGTCGGCCGAGCAGCTCTACGAGTCGCTCCTGGTGGCCTCCCAAGCCGGACGACAAGCGGGTAACTACGAGGAGCAGGAAGAGCTGAAAAGCCGATGGCTGCAGCAGTTTTCGAACGCTTTTGGCAACGACGAGGGGGGGGAAGGTACGGTTTTCAACGGCACGATCCCCCAAATTTTGATGATGTTTAATGGTGAGATGATTCGGGCAGCAACTTCGGGAGATGCCGGCACGATAATTGACGAACTGGCCACTAATTCCAAGCTGAAGG
>JAJTFE010000071.1 GCA_021298375.1 Blastopirellula sp.
GACGATGCAGACCAACCCTTGAAAATCGAGGGCCTGGAGGACGCTGGTCCGGCCGACTCGATGGTCGGCGTGCGCTGTCGGGTTTGCGATACCCTGATTTATGTTCAAGAGGACCAGCTTGGTCAGAAGGTCAAATGCCCCGAATGCTATTCCGAAGTGCTTGCGGAGCAGACGGCACCACGGAAGACCACTCCTGCAGGGTTTCCCCAACAACCCCTGGACCACGTGGTTTGGACGATCGAACCATCGGCGACAAACTCCTCGCGCGAGGCTGAGGATGAGTATCGTCTGAGCGAACCGGTCGAGCGTCCCCACGTCGACATCCCGAGTCATTACGGACTGGATGCAACGTCATCGGACCTGTTGGCGCCCGTTTCAAAAGAGCGGCCTCCCAACCAGCGAGCCACCAAAACCGAAACCCCGTCCCCAACCTCAGCACCGAAATCCGAGGTGTCGGGGGCGCGTTCGCCTGAACCTGACGTTTCGCCTGGCCCCCTGTCTCAAGACGCGGGACGAGAGAAAAAAAATATCCAAGGCGAGGACAGGCCGCGGGAGAAGCTGCAGGAGATGCCGCAGGCTGACTCCGTGGGGAAACGCGAGAAAACGCCGAGCGGTTTGCCGCTTGAGCCAGCCACTTCCGCTGCGACTGAGCGTCAACGTCCCGCTCAGAATCCCTATTGGCAGGAACAGCCCGTGCGGCCCGAAGCTGGCACGGAGTCAGCGGATCAAGACTCGGGCGAGGAAGTATTCGATTTGGAGTTTGATGATTTGGCGGCACCCGGGCCTGCTCTCTTGGGCTGGTTGCGGGCGGTAGTTCGAGATGGTTTGCTCTTGATTCTGGCGGGTTTGGCGATTTTGTGCGCGGGGCTCGGTTATTGGGTGATGGGTGCAGCAGGCAATTGGCTGGCCTCCTCGGAGGCAAAGTCCTTCGCCGTGGCGGCGGGCGCGATGTTGCTGGGGTTGCCCGGATTTGTCGCTCTGCTGCTGGGCTTCGGTCTGACGGCACTGATTGCAGCCATCCTGTTTCAGTTGGGAACGCAACGAAAAGTCAAGTTCTCCTCGTGGCTGGTAAGTCCGGAGCAAGACTGGTTGTCCGCGGTTGGTTTCGTGGCTTTTGCTTTTTGGATTGCCGTCTTGCCGGGCGCCTTGGCTGGAATACTGTTAGCGATCGTTTCGGGAATGGTTTTCTGGATCCCTGCTCTGGGTGCCCTGAGCGGCTGCCTGTTGGCACCGATCTTTCTCGCCTCCGTTTGTCGAGGAGACTCTGCTTTTGGAATTTTCGAGTCCGGGGTTCTCAAGCAGATTCAATTTGAGGATGTCGATTGGTTGAAATTTCTCCCCGGCTCATTGATTTCGTTCGGCGTGTTTCTGCTCGGCACGTTGTTCCTCCTGATCCCTGGAATTGTGGGGAGTATTCTGGGGAGCATGGGCCAAGTCGCCGGGTGGATTTTGTTTGGATCGCTCACCGGTCTGTACTGCGGGCTGCTGGTCGAAAAAGTCAATTCCAAGGAGGCCGTCAAGTGAAGTCAGATCGCACTTGGTTTACCGAGCAAGTTGAGAGCGGCGCGGTCTATGTCGCGGCGACTTTTTTCATCGTCTTGGGAGCAATCAATGTAGTCCACAACCTGATCCCGCTGTTTCAGGGCGCTGCGGGGACATGGTGGCCCGTCTTGCTGGGAACGGCCCTGTTTGGAATCGGACCGTTTCTGTTCGGCACCTGGCTGGTCTGGAAGCCAGTTGGCCCCAATCAGACCACGGCGGGGACGAGAAGCCATTCAGCTGTTCCGAGACAGCGTGGATAATTTGCAGCGTCGATGAAAAACCGATCGGCGGTCTCGATGTCGTCCCCGGAAAATAAGCGGCTCAGGATTGCGAGCCGTTGATCGCGGGGTCTTCCTTCCCCGGGGTCGCGCCACCGGGAGTTGCTGGTGTCGGTTCGGGTGAATCCTTCGGAGTCACAGGCGCTTTCTCGAGAGCTGGGGGGCGATCGGCCGAATCCGGGGTGGCTGGTTGCTTGATAATCGGTTCGAGTGCCGAATCTCCAGCTTGAGGTGACTTTTCAGGAACGTTGACTGCGGCAGGGTCATCGACGATCACCGACTTTTTCAAGACCGCGTTGGAAGGCAGAGCGCTGCCGTCGAGCGAGGAGGGGCGGCGGAGATCTTGCCACTGTCCAACCACTTCGCCCGGGTTGACGGCTCCCGAATTGGCCGCCGTATTGGGGAGTGCCGGCTTGGCAACCGTTGTGGATTCGCTTTGCAGCACAGAGCGACCGGGGAGCCGCAGTTCAGTCGAGAGGTTGCCGCTGGCAACGTTTGAGTTGGAGTTGGTCGATGGCAGGCTCTGTCCGCCAAACGAGGTCGGGTTGGCAGCCACTTGCGTTGGCGTCGGAGGAATGACGACGGTCGCGGGAACGGTGTAGAGCAGATTCCCAAACGCGTCGAGGGGGACACTCTGCAGCACAGTTCGGGGAACCATTTGCACTGACTGTGATTCGACGCGTTTCCAGACCTGCTTGGGGACTTGAATGGTCGACGTTTCGTTGACCCATTTCTGCACTTGCACGTCGTAAGGTTCAACTTGTTCCACTTTTTCGTAGACGGTTTCCACAAATGGGACCCGCCGAACCATGTTTTGTTTCTCGTAGCGCACGGTTTCAACGGGGACCTTTTCGACCCGCGTCCGCACGACCGGCTTGCGCACTTCCACCGGAACTTGACGGGTTTCCACGGTTCTTTCGGTGCGCTGAACCTCCAGCGGAACACGCCGGGTTTCATAACTATCCTGCCAGGCGGTCATGGTGACCGGCTTTTGAGTCTGGGTCACCTCCGGCACATAGGCCGTTTCCAATTGCTGAGTCGGAACCAGTCCGGGTTGCAGGACCGTCTGTGTCACTGGCGGATTGGGCACCCAGTGCAACCCAGTCCTTTGCCAAGTCGGCACGCCGGTCACGGGGTCATAGTAGTAACCACCCGGGAGCCACTGAAGTCGATTATTAAACAGTGGTTGCCGAACAACTTGAGGCACGGCGACATTGGTTGGCAGGTAGACGGTCTGGGCAACGGTTTGCGGTCGATAAGTCACAACGTTTTCGGTTTGCAGGACCGTCTGGTTGACAGGTTTGCGGACCAGTATCTGTTCCTCTCGATACTGGGTCTCAACGACCGGCTTTTCGATAACGAACTCCTGCAGCCGCATTTCAGTCGAGGTCTCGTAGACCGTTTCCTGAATCGTCTCTTCGCGGAAACTCGTTTCCGTGATCGGCTTCATGACTTCGTAATGTTCCTCCAGGATCCGGTTCTTCTGTACCGGCTTATAGACAACATTCCGGCGCTCTCGCGTTTCCGTCACCGTGATTGGCTTGGCAACCGTCACCGGACGCGTTTCATATTCGGTTTGCAGTTCCCAGCGGTAGGTGGTGACGGTCTGCGGCTCCAGAATTGTCTGCGGGACGAGTTGGCAACCCGATTGAGCAGTTAACAACTCGGCAGAGACCAGCGGCAGGGAAGCGGAGCAGCAAAGCATCAGCATCCGAAAAGTGCGACTCATTCGACGGTCAGCAGACATCAGGCTAAACTCCAGCAAACAGGGGCCGCGGTGCGCCTGGCTTCTGCAAAGAATGCCAGCCCCGGGCCGCTCCTTGAATATCTCCAGATCAATCTTAGGCTGCGCGGTCAGGGTGTTCCACTTTCACCGCGGAGAATCCGGTAGGATTGTACCGAGTTTGGCGGATCTGCCGAAACTTTTCAAACGGATTTTCCGGCGGAATGTCGTAAACGTATCAGCCACAAGCACTACGGCGACGAGTCCCATGCAGCTTGCCCTGTTTGACTGCGGTCTCTCGAGGCTTTGGCCGGGAGTCAGTTCTGCTTGTGCACCAGTGGTTTGCGCTCGAATTTTGCCTGACCGTTACAAATTGACAAACGATGCGTTACCTCGAATTGACTCTTGATGATCCGGCCATGAATCTCGCGCTGGATGAGGCGCTGCTGGAAACAGCCGAGTCCCTGGCTGCAGGGCATGCAGAGGGTGCGTCTTTGGCAGCTGACAGCGGTGCCGGCGCTGCCAGTTCGGAAATCCTTCGTGTGTGGGAGCCTGCAACTCCCTGTGTGGTGCTGGGGCGCAGCTCGCGCATTGACCAAGAGGTGCGTCTGCTTGAATGCGAGTCGCGGGGAATTCCAGTTTTGAGGCGGGCCAGCGGCGGCGCGACTATTGTCACCGGTCCGGGCTGTTTGATGTATGCGGTGCTCCTGTCCTATCAGCGCATGCCCGAATTGCGCCTGCTGGATCAAGCCCATCAGCACGTGATGGAGCGCCAGCGGGAGGCGGTGTCGCGGCTCGGCTTCGAATGCGCGGTGCAGGGGATTTGCGACCTGACGTGGAGCGGTCGCAAATTCAGCGGTAACAGCCTCCGCTGTCGGCGACACTTTGTGCTTTATCATGGGACACTGCTCTACGATTTTCCAGTGGAATTGCTCGCGCATTGCCTCGGCGCACCGGAACGGCAACCCGATTACCGCGAGCAGCGTTCCCATCTCGATTTTGTGACCAACCTTCCCGCCCACCGCGCTGACCTGATTTCATCCTTGCGCACGGTCTGGGGAGCCGATGAACCAACCGGGGATTGGCCGCTGGGAATGACTCTTCGATTAGCCAGCGACAAGTATTCGCGATTAGAATGGACTAAGCGTCATTGAAGGGGGAATGTTGGAAAACGCAGGCTCCCCAAAGTTATCAATTCAAGCCCTGACTGCGATGGTGAACAACCACCGTCGACAGCAGAGGCGAACGGGCGGAGGCGGGGCGTCATGAATGCAGCAGCAGTCGGTGAAGGGAAAAGGCGAGCTCGGAAGAGTGGACCAGGAGGCATTCTTCGGGGATTTGATCGGCTGGCTTGTTTCTGCGTGCTGGGTCTCGCGGGGCTGGCGGTTGAGCCGATTCATGCGGCGGGATTGCCGGTTGGGCCGCTCTCCGGAGCTCGGCAACAAGAAGAAGAGAAATCTCCCCAGGCTGGGCCTTTGGATGAAGTCGCCCAAACGCTCAGTGACGCGATTGGTCTCGATTTTAATGGCGGAGAATTGCAGGCGAAGTTCCCCGATCAAGCGGCTGGGCAAGCACTCTACACCTCACTGCTCCGATTTGGTGGCGGAGGCGGCAGCAGCTCGGGAGGCAACAATTGGCGCTACAACATTCGCGGCAATAAAATTTCGGGTATCTTTGGCAACGGCACGATCTTTCCAACCCCGGCCCGCGACCGTCCAGTCGGCAGCTACCTTCACCTGGTCGAGAAAGAGCAACCCTTTCGGCAGGTCCATCTGGACTGCAGTGGTCGTGAGATTCAGGTGCTCGTCATCGAGCCTGCAGCGGGTACTGTTCTGAGACTGCGCCAGGCCGAATCGGGCGCTGTGTTGTTGCAGATGGTAACCGCAGACCAATGTGTTGCTCATCAGGCCAGCTCCTTCAATGACCTCTGGTTCGAGCATTCCACTCTGCTCGGCGAGCGATTCTTTCCCTTGCTGCGCAAGTTGGGAGTCGGGACTCCCGCGGTTGATCTGACCGAGAAACTCCAGGCTCAAGTACTCAACGACCTCGCCTATGGAGCGAGCAAGCAGGCGGAATTTCTGGAGACGTTTCGCGACTTGGAAGCAGACGATTTTGAATTGCGGGCCAAGGCGACAGAACGGCTGGAAGCCGAATTTTCGCAGTGGTCATTGGCAATCGCCCGGGGAATTCGGGATCCAGGCTTAAACGCCGAGGTCCGTGCCCGCCTCCGCAAGGTGTTCTCCGCCAAGGCCTCGGCCGATGAGAAGGCAACCGCGGAGTTGATGGATTCCCAGCAACTCGACAGCAATCCCCGGTTTTTGGTGCGGCTCCTGGCCGACTGTCGTTCGCCCGAGGAAACTCAACTCGTGCTGCAGCGATTGCGGGAAATTGCCGAGCAAGACCTCGGTTCGGAACTTGCCACCTGGCAAGCCTGGGCCGAGAAGTTTCAACCTTCCGCTGAACCGCCAGTCATCAACGAATTCTCCGCGGAGCGACCGCTCCAGGAGGAGGCAAACTACTTCCGGGCCCGAGTCGAGTTGGCCCGCCTCGTACGGCTGACCGCCGATGAGAAAGCGATCAAGCTCGACCGCGAGTTTTGGAAGGCCAGGTACGGCGGAAAGTCGATCGCCGAACTGGCTGAAGGAGTCCGGCAACAGTATCAAGCAACCAACTTGCCCCGAGGCTGGATGACGCTCGGCGACGGATACGATCTCTCGGCGGTCGATTATCCACAAGTCTTGTTCGAGGATGTCGTCGACCAGTTGGTGCAAGGTTCGCCTTACGCCCAGTCCTATTACATCAATCGCAGGCATCAGGCGACCAACCGCCCGAAAACGCTCAACCGGGAATTTGACATCCAATCGGCGTCCGGTGAGCTCGAATTACACCCGGAGAATCGGGCCCAGCCCAATCAGGAATTGAAGGAAGAGTATTTCAAGCTCAATCTGCGGGAGATGAACTCCGATGGAAGCTTGCTCACCTTGGAGGAGTTACCCAGCGGAGCGTTCAGTCTCTGTTTTGTTGATCAGGCGATGGACCTCGTTCTGTTGATCTCGAAACAGCCCGACCAGCCGGCCCGAATCGGTGTCTTGCGAGGTGCAGAGAGCCTGCAATTGGCAGCCCCAACTCCGCTGGGGTTGTTTGCCGAAAATCGAGACGTCATCGCGGAAAAATTTAACCCGCTGCTCCGCCATGCCGGAATCGATTTGAGTGAAGCTCTCGGTGGACCGCTCAAAATTGAACCGAGCAAATCTGGCAGCAAATAAGGGAGCGGAGTAGCGAGACCGATCAGAAGAAATATGCCGAGCGGCCAGGGAGAGCCGGGATTTGTGCCTTGCGGGTGAGCTCTCGTGAGTTATCCGAGAGACTTAAAGCTCGGGGACAACGGGGCGGCAACGCTGGGGATAGCCCGGGTCCGGCACGGGGGCAACCCAGAAAGGAGGTAGCATCGCGAGCTACGAGCCTCGGTGAGTCCAGAACGAGTGTGCCATCAAAGTGCCTGTCTCAGCCCAAAGTGCTCGGTAACGAGGCACCTCTTGGCAAATAGTTAGCGACGCGTGTCTTTGACTCACGTGTCTTTAACTCGCTGTACACGCGTCGGACATCAGGTGCCTGGCTGCGGGGCTTCGCGAAAATACCAGTGCCGCAAAAGAATGCCGGTGCCGCAAAAACGAAAGAGGGGCACCCGAAGCGTCTGGTTTGAGATGTAGCTGAAAAGCATGAATCCTCCCTTGTACGAAGAAACAGAGTCCACTTCGAACAAGGGAGTGAGTCATTGAGTTGACAAGAAACGGAGCGAGTAATCGCTTACTCGATCGCTTCCGGCTTGAACGGCTGGCTGCCAGATTGCTTGGCGGCGTCAACCGGATTGCTCTTGCTGTCCTTTTGGACCGGGGCTTCCGGCTTGCTGCCGCAAGCAGCCAAAGTGCAGCAAAATGCTCCCAGCAACAGGCAGCTGATGATTCGTCGCAACATATTCCCTTTCCTTATCAACGGAATGCCATGATAAAAAGTCAAAACGATGCGTTCGTCGCACACCGTTCAGTACGCATTGATCGTAGCCGTGGGTTTTCGCTTTTTCAATAAGCAACGAACTTTTGCCCGATTTTTCTTATGGCTCAACCGGCAATCTGCGACTGATTCCGTCAAATTGCCCAAATTCGCGCCAGTCTCAGTTGATCGGTTGCATCTTGAACGGTTCACCGCCGGTTTTTTTGGCGGCATCAACGGGATTGCTCGAGGAGTCCTTTTGGACTGGAGGTGTTGGTTCGACGCAGCCGGCAGCCAAAGTGCAGCAAAACGCCCCTAGCAACAGGCAGCTGAAAATTCTCCGCATCACGTTTCTTCTCCTTGTGAATTCGCTTGCCAAATGGCTTGTCAGCTCGATTACAAAAACCGTGCGAGCAACGCACCAGACTCATTACGCACTAACCTTACTACGCAAGGCAGGTGTTCCCCGGTTTTCGAGTGGCAAGGACAGGTTGAGTTTTTGCCCAATTTTTCGGGAGCTTGCGAGTCTCCCAAGCGGGCCGACTTCCTCGGAATGCAAACAGAAGCCAAGCTTCGATCGTAAATTTTCCGGTAACTCTTGGCGTTCGCTTGAACGTCAGTCCGCTCCAGCGCTGACAGCAATGGCGAACTCGCGGATGAACTCCATCCTCGCCATCGAGAAAACAAAAAAGCCGCTTGGAGGCGAACCCCAAAGCGGCTGAAGTACTGGGAATTGCGGGAGAACTTGTCTGAGGCGGCTCGCGAACTTTTTTCGACGATTACCCCGGGGAAGCTGGAATCTCGGGGGGCAAGAGGTCCGCAGCGGACCAAGGCTGATGCCGCTGGGCGAATCTCTGATTCCTACTGGTCGACTCCGGTCGCAAATTGCCCGTCGTTCATCCCGTAGTAGGCGTAGAGGTTTTGCCAGTTGATACTCCGCGGAAAGGCCCGGACGGATCCATCGGCAAACGTGAAATTGACCCCGGCGTTGTGATTGGAGGAAAAGCCAACCGAGGAGGCCATCCGCGAACCGCCGAGAATCGTGCCGCGCGGGTCGTTTCCTCCCGGATAATTTTTCGTTGGCGTGTTGGCCAAGGCAGGAACCTTTTGCCAGGGGACATTACCCCGGCCGCGCGCGAGAATCGCTCCCGTGGTGGTCGGAACATAGTTTCTCACCGGAGCGTCGGTTGCGAGGTCGGCAATGACATCGCCAAGTGTCTCACCATAGAAAATGGTGTTGCTGGTGCCATCCGGGATGGTTTCCAGTGTTCGCTTTTCGCGCGCACCCGTCGCACCGATAAAGGGCCCCAGAACACCACCGCGATTCATCCCGCCCGAGCAAGCGCCGCCGCTGGGAACATAATTCGTTCTCCCCATTTCGTCGGTTCGACCTTCCGGCGGAGCAAAATACCAGTATCCCAGAGCGGTGAAATCGTCATTCGGAGCCCCCGGATTGCCGGTTAAGCTCACCGGTTGAGCGACAAACACCGGCCGCCCCTGCACTTCCAGGATGTTGTCAGACGGGCAGGTGATTGAGGGCACGTCGGTATAAGCGATCGTCCAGTAACCTTGGATCGAATAGAAATTGGCGTAGACCGGCTGGCCTGAACTGTTCAGATACGTCGCGCAGGTCTGGCCACACTGCACATAAAACGGATCGACCTGATTGAGCACATTGGTCAACTCCATAAAGGGCATCACTGCAGCAATTACGCCCGAGTTTTGGGCCTTCATGTAGAACAGCGGACTGCTGGCATTGTTCCAGTCTCCCCAATTGACCGCGCCTTTTTGGCAAAGAACCTCGGGCAGCCGCTTGTTAGAGTCGTGGTAATTGTGGGCGGCAAGTGTAACTTGGCGGAGGCGATTGGAGCAGTCGGCGCGGCGCGCCGCCTCGCGAACGGCTTGCACAGCCGGCAACAGCATCCCCACGAGAATGCCAATGATGGCGATCACCACCAGCAACTCAATCAGGGTGAAACCACGCTTGTGCGCTTTCATTCGATACTTCCTGTGCAAAAAAATGGACTCTGGCTTACGGTTTTTCAGGAGGAGACTTCGCTGCTTATTCACCACCTGCCCAGTCCAAAGGTGCGGGGAGGTTTCGTTCCTCGGATTATTGCGCGCGACACTAACAAAGTACTTCCGCAATTCAGCGTATTCTTTGATTTTTCTTCAGGCGTTCCCCCCCATTCCCCGGTTTTTAGCGAATTTCCAAGCTTCGGCGAGACTGTTGACTGAAGTGGACACTTCCAAATCGAGCCCAAATGTCAGTGTCAGGGGCGCGACACACGGTCAGAAAAGCCGCCGTCAGAAAAGCCCAGAGTGGCATGGCGAAGCTCGCCGTTCAACTGGCAAAAGCTGGCCGATCATAAGGTAGAGCGGGAAGTCAAGTGCCAAGCGCGCAAAAAAACGCGGCTCCCGTTTTGAAGGGGAGCCGCGTCGGGAAGTTCAGGTTATCTTCCTGAGCCAGGCGTCTTCGCCCGGGCTTGAATGGCCCGAGCGGGTCGACCC
>JAJTFE010000072.1 GCA_021298375.1 Blastopirellula sp.
CCAACAAGCTGAACTGCTGGACAGCGTCGACGTTTCCGCCGCCCTGCTCGGTCACATCCCGACCGGGCGTCAGTCGCTGCTGACACAGGACAACGCAGGCCGCAGTTTTGGCTGGCGAGAGGGCGCGTGGAAGCTCGTCCGAACCCAGTCTCCGCCCGCAGCCGGTCAAAAGCCCGGACAAAAACCAGGCCCAGCCAGCCAGGTTGATCAACTGTTTCAGATCGAGCAGGACCCGGGTGAAACTCGCGACTTGGCGGGCGAGCAGAGCGCGCTACTGCAGAAGTTGCAGGCAGCTCTCGCAGCCGAATTGGCCAAAACCGAAAGCGATGCTCCGAAGCCAGGGCCCGGGAACTAGATCGCCGGACGGTTCACATGCGGGTCGAGCCGCGGCGAGTTGCGGACCTCAGCCGAATTTACAGACAGGCGCTTGGATTTCCAGACAGGCGCTTGGATTTCCAGACAGGCGCTTGCGGATCTCGTCAGCCAGCAACCGGACCTGGAGCGGTTAACCAAACAGGCCCGCCCAAAAGGCCCACTTGCTGGCCCGATTCGATTTGCGATTGCCTCGCTCCACGTCAGCCGGGTCGCGACCCAATCCAGCTTCGCCGTTGCGAATCCCCAGCTTTGAGAACGAGCACTTGTGGACCCGACCGTTTTGTAAAGCCTTTGGGCGGCCCTGCTCGTAAGTCAGCCTGACTGCCTGGCCACAATAAATGCAATTCGTTTGCTTGAATGCCATCGCTCAACTTTCTTCTGGTCCGCCCAATGCGGGCGGCGACCTGCTCAATTTCTGATTGCTTCTCTTACCGAAATTCGTACGTTTTGACCACAGAATTGAGTTGCTTCCAAAATGTCGCAAGCAGGGATTTCTACTCATTTCCCCTCAAACGCGCCATTTCCCAAAGCGGCTGAAAACGGCTCTGCGGCGCGAGCCCCACAGAGCCGGTCAAGTTGCGGTATCTGGGCCGCAGCCGACGCCACAGAGCGTGGCTGCGCGGAACGCTCGGAACGCGAGAAAAGTGCGAGCCCGTGCACGAATTGGCCCGCGCTGACGGAACATTTGGCGTTCGCCGAGAAGAGGCGTGCTGCACTCGCAAAACCGGTTGCCGAATTGACAGCTGCGCGGAAAAACTTACGTTAGTTTGCCAATCACCCCTGTTCCGCTCGTTTACCAACTCAGGGTATCCGGATGCTTCATGTCTCGCTCCGCCATGTTTTGCTATTGCTTCTGCTCGCTTGGGGCACCCCCCTGGTCGCCCAGCGATTCGACAATCGCGACTTTGTTACCCAGCTCTACCGGGAATACTACCAGCGAGTCCCCTCGAGTCAGGAGCTGAAGATCTGGCTGGATGGTCTGCAGCGGGGAGACTCGCCGCTGGATGTTCACGCTGCGTTCATCGGCAGCGACGAGTATTTCGAAAAGTGTGGATTGAACGCCAACACCTGGCTGAACAATGTTTTTGTAGCCGTCACCAATCGGAGTCCCAGCTCGGAGGAATTCCGCTACTGGAGCCAGCGGCTGCGGCAACTCGGCTACAACCGGCGGGCGGTGGGGCGTGAGTTCCTGCAGTCCTACGGGGGACAGGCGGTCGTTACACCTCAGCCCGGAATCAGTGGAACGACAGGCTATGAGCAGATCGCTTCCCAAATGCTGAACAACTCCCGGCAACTGACGCAAAATGTCCGCAGCGAAGTGACTGGCTTCAACGGAAGTCTCGTTTTGCTGCAGGCGAACAATCTGCAGTCAATCTTGCAGAAGTCGCAAAAGGCTCTGGAGAATTATGCCCGCGATCCGCTGGCCGCCCAGTTGGCACTGAACAATGTGCAACTGGCGACAAAGAGTCTGGGAACCAGCCTGCAGAGTGCCCCGAGCGCGGTCAATTCCAGATACTATCTCAACGAGATTTCCCAACTGCACCGCTCGCTCTCCTCAGTCGTCACGGGACTCAATCCGGGGACCGGTGGAGGAGGCACGATTTATCCCCCGGTGAATCCTCCCGCTCGACCGGGTCCCAGCTTGAGCCGCGATGACGCACGGCGAATCGGCCGTGAGGTCGACAACCTCGGCGACCGGGCGAATGATTCCTTTTACCTCGTGCAGTCGATCGCCAATCAGGATTACCGTTACCAGCGGTTGAGCGCTGACCTGTCCAGCTTCACTGGCCGCGTGCAGGCCCTCAGCCGCAACACGGTTGAAGGTTATCCGATCGAGCGGTTGCGCAGCGATTTACTGAGCCTCGACAATCAGCTGCGGAACATCGACAACTCGATTCGCAGCCTGTACGTCGATGTGCGTGTTTCTCAATCCTGGATGAGTACGAGTCGGGCTTGGGATGACCTGCGGAATCAGGCGACCCGGTTAGTCGGGGATTTCGGCAGCACGAATTTCCAACCCAACGTGCCCAACGTCAACACGCAGTTAATCCTGCAGCAGATCGATCGAAACATTGCCCAGTGCGACGCGTTGCTTGCCCAATTGAACCAGTACTACCTCTCGGGCGGTGCCTTTGGTCGCTTGATTAGCGACGTGCGGGCGATTCGCAACAATCTGGTGCAGTTGCGGGCCAATGTCCTGGCCGGCAATAACCCGAGTGTCTGGCGAACGGATGCCAATGCGATTCGCAGCAGTTTGAGTGATGCCAACCAGGCGCAGCAGGAAATCCTGCGCTCGGCCCGTTCAACCGGGCAAGGCGCCCCCAGCCTGAATGAATTGAACAGCTCGCTGCAGCAGCTCAATCAGTCACTTGGCCTTTAGTCTCTGCTAGTCTCTGCTTCGCGACAACGCCCAACCATTTCACGGGGCTGCGCTTCTTTCAGCGACAGCCGCGTTTAACTCTGAGGAGTGCCTTTCAATGCGTTCTCTTAACTGCCTGGCATGGATGCTGGTTTTGACTGGGGTGTGCACGGCGCCGCTGCCGGCTCAGGAAACTGTTTCTCCGGCTGCTCCGCCCGCAGCCCAGCAACCCCCGCAGGAAGCGGCTCAGGCGACTTCGCCGATCGAACTTCCTCCGGCGATGAAGGCGTTCGGCCAATTCCTCGGCACTGCCGAGCAGGCACTCCGCTCCAGCCAGCCGTACCGGGTCAAGGTCGAATCGGAGTGGCTCTCGCTTCGCAATGGACAGATTGACCTCTCAGGCACCAATTACCTGCAGGTCCTGATCAGCGGAAACAATCGGCTCCGCCTGGAGGCCCGCGAGCAGTCGGACCAGCCGGCCCAATTCATCGCAGTGGCGGATGGAGCGAATCTGACGCGCGTTCACGCGCCGCTGGCGAAGTACAGCCGCGAAGCAACATCGGACCCTCAAGCCGAGTTGGCGGGCTGCGAAATCACCCAGTCGATTCTGGAGATATGCGGTTCCCGCCTGCTGCTCTCCAACCAGGCGAAAGACTCGGTCTTCCAACAATTGACCCAGGTTGCCGACCTGGGCGATGACGCCAATCTGCGGCACTTCCAAATCGGCTTAGCCGATGGGCGAGTCGCGGATGTCTGGTTTACCGAGGCGGCTCCACACTTGCCGGTCAAGCTCGTGACGCGCGAGGTCAAGTCGATTGGCCAAGACCTGAAGCAGGAGCTGCAAATTACGGCCAACTTCGATTGGGAGTTGAATGTGCCGATCACCGATGCCGACTTCGCGGTCAACCTGCCCGCCGAATATCAACAGGTCTCCAACCTCGCCGACACCTTGGCCGGGCAGGGGAGTGAGGAGTTGGTTGGTCGCCCGCTGCCCCAGGTTTCGCTGGTCAACCTCGCCGGGCAACCGGTGCCGATCGAAAAGGAGAATCGCCCGGTCCTGCTCTACTTCTGGGCGACTTGGGCCGCGCCGACAACGGAAGACCTGCCGGGTGTGGTTGAGTTTGCCAAACAGTTGGAGAGCCAGGGCGTCCGTGTGGTCGCCGTGAATGTCGCTGAGGAAAAGGATGTCATTGCCGCGTTTCTGGAAGCCAACAAAGTCACACTCGACGTGGCGATCGACAAAACGGGAGAGGTGATCCACGACCTTCGGATCACTGAACTGCCGGCGGTAGTACTGATCGACAAGGCTCACAATGTTCGCGCGGTATTCGAAGAAGTCACGCAGGATATTCGCGCCAAGCTGGCAGACGAACTGAAAAAAATCGCTGACCAGCCGAAGTAGTCTTTCCCGCGCCAGCCCGCCAGGGTGAGTGCCTCCGAATTTCGCTCCCGGCGAACCGATGAAATCACTGACTGAATATTTGACCATGCGGGTTCCCGGGAAGATGTCGTTTGTGAACATCACTCCCGAAGTCGCGGCGGCAGTCAGAAAGAGCGGGGTTCAGGAAGGACTGGTGCTGGTCAACAGCATGCACATCACGTCCAGCGTCTTCATCAATGATGACGAAGCGGGACTGCATCGGGACTTTGGCAAATGGTTGGAGGAACTCGCCCCCTTCAACCCCGACCCGGATCATTATCATCACAATCGCACAGGCGAAGACAATGCCGACGCCCACCTGAAGCGGCAAGTGATGGGCCGCGAAGTAGTGGTTGCAATCACTGGCGGCAAACTCGACTTCGGCCCGTGGGAGCAGATCTTTTATGGCGAGTTTGACGGCAATCGTTCCAAACGCGTGCTGCTCAAGATTATTGGCGAGTAAACTCCATGTCCACGGGAGCCTCCCCCCGCTTCCTCTTTTTTGATGCCGTCGGGACGCTGCTGAGGCCGGTGCCGGATGTCGTAACGGTCTACCATCAGGTGGGGCACGCTCACGGCAGTCGACTGACCACCGCCGCGATTCGCGATCGATTCTCGCAACTTTATCGCGTCCACTTTGCCCGAGACTCGGCAAATCGGGAAACTCTCCGCACCAGCGAGCAGCACGAGCGACGACGCTGGCAAGCCCTGGTCCAGGAATTATTCGCTGAAGTAACCGCTTCAGACCAGTTATTCAGTGCCCTCTGGGAACATTTTTCCCAACCCCGGCACTGGGAACTTTACCCGGATGTACCATCGGCGATCGAATGGCTCAATGACCGCGGCTTCGCCTGGGGAATCGCCTCTAACTTTGACCGACGGCTGGAGTCGATTGTTGCCGACCAGCCCGCGTTGGCCGCTGCTCAACTCGTGATCACCTCAGCCTCGGCAGGCTGGAGCAAGCCGGCAGCGGAGTTTTACCTGCAGGCTGCCCAAGCGGCCGCACATCGGCTTGGCATTGCCGAGCCGCAACTCTGCATGATTGGCGACAACCCGACTCTTGATGTGGCTGCTGCGCGAGCCCGTGGCTGGCAGGCGATCTGGCTTGAACGCGATCAACCGGCGGCGCTGCAAGAGGGGCGAATTCAGACTTTGCACGACTTGCAATTCCTGCTGCCCTGAACATTCTGTGCCGACGGCCGCCTGGAGATTATCCTCCCATCTGCCTGATCATTGGCCCATGCCACTTGTCGGGGTGGGTTATACTGGACCGGTCGGCGCCCCTCAGTGGCCGGCGTTCCACCTCTCATGAGCTGCTGCGATGGCGAATCAACTCGGATTGATCAGGGCACTGGTAATCGTCTGCTTGCTGTTCGCCGGTGGAAGACTGGCGGGGCAGACCAATCCCGCCTCAACCGTCGACCAGGCTGCCGTCGAGATCGTATTGGCCCGCAATTGTCTGACCTGTCATGCCGGAGCCGAACCGGCTGGTGAATTTGACCTGACCCAACCCGATCTCGCGGTGCGGGGTGAGGCCCGCGACACGGCTCCACTGGAGAGCCTGTTTTGGGAGCGGATTGAGTCGGGCGAAATGCCGCCAGAGGGCGAACTGCCGGCTGCAGACCGGGCCGTGCTGGAAGCCTGGCTGCGCGCGGGGGCCAACTGGAGTCGACCCCGCATCGACCCCCTGCAATTAAGCACTGTCGCCCGAGCCGGTCGCGATTGGTGGTCGCTGCAACGGCTGTCGCAGCCGGCCGTTCCCCCTGATGCGGAACGTGCCGCTCCCTCGACCAATCCGATCGATGCCTTCATCGCGGCCAAGCTCAAAGAGCATCAACTCGAACTTGCGCCGCCCGCTGCACCGGAAGTCCAGATGCGTCGGGTTTACTTCGACCTGATTGGCCTTCCTCCACCGCCTGACGTCGTGGACGCGTTCAAGGCCGACCCCAGTGATGCTCGCTATGCGGAGATCGTTGACCGGCTCCTGGCCGCCCCCGAATACGGCGAACGCTGGGCAAGGCACTGGCTGGATCTGGTTCGGTTTGGTGAAAGCGATGGCTTCGAGCGAAATGCGCCGCGGAATCAAATGTGGCATTATCGGGATTGGGTCATTTCAGCCTTCAATCGCGACCTTCCCTACGATGAGTTCACCCGGCAACAGATTGCCGGGGCCGCGTTTCTCAAAGACCCCTATGAAGTCGCTGCGGCAGAGGGTTTCCTCGTTGCGGGCGTCCACAACACGGTTGTGGGCAGCAGCCGGACGATGCAGCTGCTGGCCAGGCAAGACGAAGTCGAGGATCTGGTTGGCAACGTTGGGCAGACATTTCTCGGTTTGACCCTCAATTGCGCCCGCTGCCACGATCACAAGTTCGATCCGATAACTCAACGGGAGTATTACCAGCTCGTCGCGACCTTTAACGGAGTCAATCATGGCACCCGCTCCGTCCGCTCGGAAAGCGCAGACCAGCGTCTGCAGCTGAAGCGTGAAGAGCGGCGGCAACTGGCTGCGGACCTGGAACAAATCGAACTTCCCGCGCGGCGAACAGTTCTGGAAAAGACCTTGCCCGCTGAGGCCATTACGGCGGCAGCCGCGCTCGCGCCTCGCTTGAGCTGGTCGTTCGACACCGGGCTCAGCGACCGGGTCAGCGGGCTCGGCCTCGAACTCAATGGCGACGCCCGGATTGAAGCTGGCAAGTTGGTGCTCGATGGAGTGGGCGACTTCGCCGCGACTCCTCCCCTTCCATTCGGTCTGCAGGCCAAGACGCTCGAGGCCTGGCTGGAGTTGGAGAACCTCGAACAGCAGGGCGGGGGAGTGGTCAGCGTAGAAACCCTGAATGGCGAGTTTTTCGATTCGATTGTCTTTGGTGAACAGGAGCCGCAGCGCTGGATGGCGGGAAGCAATTCGTTCGCGCGCACCCGCCCCTTCGGCGGTTCAGCCGAAACCGCCCAGTCCCCGGAACGGATTCACCTTGCCATTTCATGGGCGGCGGACGGGACCATCACCGCGTATCGCAATGGGGAGGCCTACGGGCAAAGTTACCAGACGGGAGTTCCACCAGCCTTCGCAGCAGACCAATCACGCCTGCTGATCGGACTGCGGCACTCTCCCGCGATGGGAAATCGGACCCTGGCCGGCAAGGTACTGGGCGTCCAACTCCACGACCGCCTCCTGAATGCTCAGGAAATCGCCGCCGCAGCGCGGGTTCAAGGCTTATTCGTGACTGAACCAGAACTCCAGGCGCAGCTGACACCCCAGCAGCAGGCGCGGCGAAGCGAATTACAAGCGCAACTGAGCTTGCTCGCGGCCGAGATCAAACAATTGGAGGCAGCAGCCCAGCGCGAGGTTTACACTCAAGTCTCGAGTCAACCGCAGGAGACCTTCTTTCTTCCGCGAGGCGACGTCATGAAACCGGGCGAGATCATGATCTCGGGAACAACCCAAGCCTTGGCTGCCTGTGTGCACTCTGATTTCGAACTCGATGCCGCAGCCAATGATCTCGAACGGCGTCGGCGGTTTGCCAACTGGGTGACTCACCCCGACAATCCTCTATTTCATCGCGTCATTGTCAATCGACTTTGGCAATGGCATTTCGGGAGCGGGTTTGTCTCAACCCCGAGCGACTTCGGCTTCAATGGCGGTCATGCCTCGCATCCTGAATTGCTGGACTGGCTTTGCGGTGAGCTGCAACGTCAAAACTACCAGCTCAAGCCATTGCATCGCCTGATGGTCAGCTCACGAACTTATCGCCAGAGCTCCGGAGCCCGTCCGGAAGCAATGGCGGTCGACACCGACAATCGCTGGCTCTGGCGAAAAAGCCCCGTGCGGCTGGATGCCGAAATCATTCGCGATTCCATGCTGGCTGTGACCGGCAAACTCAATCAACTCCGCGGGGGCCCCGGTTTCAAGGATGTGACGATTGTCGACAAGGGGGATGGGACAACGTTTTATCTCGAACGGGATGCGGAAGAGCCCGAGCTCAATCGTCGGACAATTTACCGTTTCAGCCCTCGAGGCGGGCGTTCCGCTCTGCTCGATTCACTCGATTGCCCCGATCCCTCGACTGCAACACCGCGGCGCACGGTAACCACAACGCCGCTACAGGCGCTGAGTTTGCTGAACAGCCCTTTTGTTCTGCGGATGTGCGAGGCATTGGCGGAAAGGGCCCAGAGCGAAAACGACTCGGCCGAGAAGCAGGTTGACTGGATGTTCCGCCAAGTGCTCACCCGATCACCAGCCCCGGATGAACTGGCGGCAGCCGTGGCACTGAGCGAAAAACACGGGATCGCAGCGGTAGCCCGCGGTCTGTTTAACAGCAGCGAATTCGTCACGGTGCGGTAGAGCTTCGCCCGCTCCTTTATTTTCAGGATCAACTGATGGCCTCACCTTTTGACCGGCGACAACTGTTTGACTACGCCCTCCGCGGTGTCGGAGCGACCGCGCTGCTGCAACTGTTACTGCGCGAGGGGCTGGCACATGCCGGGGCGACAGCCAGTCGAGATCAGCGCCTCGATGGCTTTCCGAATCATCCTCCCCGAGTCAAACGGGCAATTCAAATCTGCTTAATCGGCGGACTCAGTCACCTTGATTCCTTTGACTACAAACCGGAACTGGCCAGGTTTCATGGCAAGTCGCTGCAGTCGAGTGAGCAGCCCGATATTTTTTTCGGCCAGGTCGGACTCCTCCGCCAAAGCGATTGGAAATTCCAGCAGCAAGGGCAGAGCGGCCTGTGGCTCTCGGACCTCTTCCCGCAGATTGCCCGGCGAGCCGATGATCTGACGCTGATTCGTTCCATGGTCTCGGACTCCGCGAATCACACGCCGGCCCTGTTTTTCGCCAACAGCGGCTTCCAATTCAACGGCTATCCCTCGCTGGGGAGTTGGCTCTCGTACGGACTGGGAAGCGAAACTGAGTCGCTCCCTGATTATGTGGCACTGCCTGATCTGCGGGGCGGTCCAACGGGTGGTGCTTCGAACTGGAGCAATGGCTTCCTCCCCGCCCGGCATCAAGGCGTCGAGTTCCGCGGGCTCGAACAGCCGGTCAGGGACCTGTTTCCCGCCAGGGCGATCCCTGCGGAAATGGAGGCCGACACGAGGGACTTTCTCCGCCTGTTGAATGAACGCCACCTGCAGCAGGCGGGTGAAGACGAAAATCTTGTCGCCCGTTTGAGAAGCTATGAGCTCGCGGCCCAAATGCAGCTCTCCGTTCCCGAGGTCAGCGACCTCAGCGGTGAGACGGAGGCGACGCGAAAACTCTATGGCCTGGACCAAGAGCTGACCAGCGATGCGGGGCGTCGCTGCCTGCTCGGCCGGCGATTGCTGGAGCGCGGCGTCCGGTTCGTTCAAATTTTCTCAGGTGGACCGATTGGTGGCTCGCCTCGGGTCAGCTGGGACGCGCACGAAAACGTGCTGGAGAACCATTCGATTGAGGCCCAGCGAATCGACCGTCCCGTCGCCGGACTGCTCGAGGATCTCAAGCAGCGGGGAATGCTGGAAGACACCTTGGTGATGTTTACGACAGAGTTTGGCCGGACACCCTTTGCCCAGTCCGCAGCCGATCAGGTTGGCACCGGCCGGGATCACAACCGCTATGGCTTTTCCGTCTGGATGGCAGGTGGCGACCTGAAGCCCGGGA
>JAJTFE010000073.1 GCA_021298375.1 Blastopirellula sp.
CGATCATGAAAGGCACTGTTCTGCCGGACATCCAACACCGCGAGGTGAAAGCCAAAGGTCTGCACGATCCGGAGTAGCGGCTGGACGGCGAACTCGGCGGTCCGCTGCTGGCCACTGGCCACGAGGCTGTCGTACAGGCGGCGCAGATCAGCCAGCAGTTCGCCGGCCGAACGGTAGACCAGCTCCGGCGGGACAATCGTCGTCGTTCCACTGCTGCTGGCCGCATCCGGCAAGCGGGCCAGAATGGTATTGAGGTACTGCCGCCAAGGTTCATTCGGATTCCGCGCCAGACACCATTTGCCCCGCGGCCCGAGCGCGGCAGCAACCCGCTCCAGCTCCAGCTGAAACGCCTTGTCCGGCTGCTGCCAGTAAGCCGAAACGCTGAGCAGTTTGACCAGCTGCACCAGTTCCTGGCGAATCAACCGCAAGGCGCTCTGCCGCAGCTCCTGCAACGTTTCGCGAGTCACCTCAGCGGTTACCAGCGGATGGCCATCCCGGTCGCCGCCGACCCAGGTTCCAAAGGTTAATCTCGGATAGCAGAGCGGATCATGAAACACGGAGGGGTCGAGCCCCACGTCAGCCCAAGCGTGCCGCAGTCGCTGGTCGAGCGGCCGGAGCACTCCGGGAAAGACATTGGTCAGGTAATCGAGCACATTCCGCCGCTCGGACTGGACATCGGGCTTGTCGAGATAGATCTCGCCCGTTTTCCAAAGAATCGCAAGCAAGGCCTGGACCGCTTCATCATTTTGCTGCCGATCGCAGCTGCGCGGACCCGGCTGCTTACCGGAGATTTCGCTATGCCGCTGAAAGCGCTCGTAAAGCCGGCGATGGTGAGCGAGCACGGTCGCCCGTTTGGCTTCCGTCGGATGGGCGGTCAGCACCAGCTCGATCTGCATTTGCGGAAGGGCCGCGGCGATCTGCTCCGAGTTCCAGCCGCGATCTTTCAGTTGGCGCAGAGCGTCACCCCAAAGTGCCGGAAGCGCATCGGCTCCGGACTGGGCTTCGATTCCCCTGCGAAACTCGTCAGCCGCGTTCTGCTCGGCCATTCCCAGCAGCTGGAAAGCAATCGAGTAGGCTTGGGTCAGGTGCACATTCTCCAGCGTTGGGTCGACACTGGGGAGTTTTCCATCGGACAGGGGCAGGCAAGCAGCCAGCTCGGGAGACCCGGACTCCTGGAGGACTTGCGCCAAGGACCGCAGGATCCAGGCCCATTGCTCATTCAGGCTTTGTTCGTTCAGCGTCAAGACACTTTCGACGACCATGTTTTTGGACATTCGCTCCGCGAATGCATGCGAGGTAGAGACGAATCGAATACTGAATCTGCCGTTCGAGCCAGCCTGCAACCTTCCCGCCCGAGCAAGTTCTCCAGAAAAAGCAGGCATGCCAAGTTGGTGCGGCTCAGTGCGTAAGCCTACCCCGACCTCAGCAGCTTGAACACTGCTGCGGCGGATGAGCCACGGGCGTGGTTTCCCAGTTGCCCAAGTCGATCGGATAAGATGGAGTTAGCTGCGCCCGTCGACAGCGGACAAGGGCGGGTTACCTTACCGAGCGAGTGGGCTGGCATGTGGCGAATTCTGGAACGAGAGCGAACCATTGCCCGGCCGGAGTTTAATCGTTGGCTGGTTCCGCCCGCTGCGCTCTGCATCCACCTCTGTATCGGGATGGCCTACGGCTTTTCGGTTTTCTGGCTGCCTTTGACGAAAGCGATTGGAATTACCGAATCGGTCGTCGCGCCCTCTGAGTTGACCTGGTGGAGCAAGCTCTTCACGACGCAGTACGATTGGGACAAGCCGATCCTCGGTTGGATCTACACGCTCTTTTTTGTGTTCCTCGGTGGCAGCGCAGCTTGTTTTGGTCGCTGGCTGGAAAAGGTTGGTCCCCGCGCGGCGGGCTTCGCAGCGGCGTGTTGCTGGTGCGGCGGGTTACTGGTCGCGGCGCTCGGTATCAAACTGCATCAACTCTGGCTCGTCTGGCTGGGGGCGGGAGTGATCGGCGGGATTGGCTTGGGACTGGGTTACATCTCTCCCGTTTCGACTTTGATCAAATGGTTCCCCGATCGCCGCGGGATGGCGACCGGTCTGGCGATCATGGGCTTTGGCGGTGGCGCCATGATCGGATCGCCGCTGGCCGATCGGCTGATGAAGTTCTTTGCGACCGACCGTTCGGTAGGCGTCTGGGAAACCTTTGTCGTGCTGGCCCTGATTTATCTGGTCTACATGCTGCTGGGAGCCTTCGCCTACCGGGTTCCGGCGGAGGGTTGGCGACCTGTGGGCTGGCAGCCACCTGTTTCGGCCGGTGATCCCGAGAAGTCAAAACGCTATGTCCCAGTCAGCGACGCCTGGAAGACCCCGCAGTTCTGGCTGCTCTGGCTGGTGCTCTGCCTGAATGTTTCGGCTGGGATCGGCGTACTCGGGATGGCTTCGCCGCTGCTGCAAGAGATTTTCGGCGGCCGCCTGATCGGTTCGTCGCTGGAGTTTGATCAGCTCAACGCGGACCAGCTCAAGCAGGTTGCAACGGTCGCCGCGGGGTTCACTGGGCTGCTGAGCCTATTCAATATCGCCGGGCGATTCTTTTGGGCTTCGCTCTCGGACTACCTCGGTCGAAAACTGACTTACGCGATTTTTTTCCTGTTAGGTTTTTTGGCTTATGCCTCCATTCCCTCGCTTGGCCAGATCGGCAGCATCACTTTATTTGTGGCGGTCTTTTGTCTGATTCTGACAATGTATGGTGGGGGGTTTGCTTCTATCCCAGCCTATCTCGCCGACCTTTTCGGGACGCAAATGGTCGGGGCGATTCACGGACGTCTATTGACCGCCTGGAGCGTCGCCGGAGTGCTGGGGCCGGTGCTGGTGAATTACTGGAACATGTACCAAATCAGGTCGGGCACGCCGCCTCAACGGGCTTACGATCAAACGATGTACATCCTTGCCGGGCTGCTCGTTGTGGGTTTCATTTGCAACTTGCTGGTCCGGCCCGTGGCGGAACGCTGGTTCCGCGATCCGGTGAAGAAACCGCCGGTAGGCGAAGGCGATGGGAGTGCCGATGTGAACCGTGTCGAGGCGAAGTTAGCGGCGAGCGGTAATGTTTGGCTCATCCCCTTCTGGCTGCTGGTGCTGGTTCCGCTCGGTTGGGGTGTGTGGGTGACGCTCCAGCAAGCCGCCGTGCTGTTCAGTGGGGGGCGTTGAGAGAGGCGGAAGAGGGGCTCTCACGGAGGCACAGAGGCACAGGGGAAGAAGAGTTGTCGGCTCAGTTCCAGCCAGTACTTCCTCTTTCAACTAGTCTCTACAACCACTTCCATCATCCGAGCCGCCATTTACTCCTTACCTCTTCCATGCCTTCCTCCGTGCCTCTGTGCCTCCGTGAGAGGTCCTTGGCACAGGGGAAGAAGAGGAGGATTGGGAATGTGGAATGTGCGGTGCGGTGCGGAGTGGATAAGTGATGTTCAGGGTTGTCGGCTCAGTTCCAGCCAGTACTTCCTTTTTCAATTAGTCTCTACTACCACTTCCATCATCCGAGCCGCCATTTACTCCTTACCACTTCCATGTCTTCCTCCGTGCCTCTGTGCCTCCGTGAGAGCCTCTCTTCCCTCTTCCTCCGGCGCGGCAAGCAAACCGGCAATCGGTTCAAAGCAGCGGCCATTCGGCCAGCGGACATCGACTTGATCCAAGTCGTCGACAGGAAAGGGGGGCTCGACCACGATCCCGACGCCGATTCCCCGGCCCCAGGAATCAAATTCGTTCGGTTCCCAGCTGGCGGAATTCTTGATCACGCGATCGCCCGGTCGAAAAGACATCTCCAGCCTCTCCTTGTTCGTGTTCCGGAACCGACTCCACAGGGAACTATAGGTTAGTTTGGCCACAGGGCAATCAAAATACCAAGCATCAGCAACACGGCTCCGGTCAGGCGGACGAGCATGATCCCGCGCGAGAGTTGGGCTTCCGCGCCACCGAACTGCCGGGCCAACCACCAGGCGAACAGGACTGCCCAGAGTCCCCGGAGTGCGTAAATGATATTGATTCGCGTCGCGTCGCCAAAATGGTTCAGGACATAGGCCATGCTCATCGATTGCAGGGCCATGACGACGGTTCCACCGAGCAGGGGGAGGACGACTCCGAGTTGTCGGAGGCGAAAGGGTGAGTCACATTTCGGGAGAAAGACCAGTGAGATCAGTCCCGTCGAGACAAACATTGGCGGGAGAAAGCGGTCGGCTCCCCAGTGACGGCCCCAGGTTTGCAAGCCGACGTCGAACAGGGAAAAGCAGGTTGCTGAGAGGATGGCAAGCACCACGGTGAGCACGGCCCGGGTTGCTGTCAGCCGGGTCCGCGCAGCGGAACTTGCACCCAGTTGGATCACGCTTACTCCCGCTGCAGCGAGAACCGCTCCCAGCCAAACCTGTCCTGAAACTGGTTCCCCAACGAGCAGAGCCAACAGCAAGGCGACGATGATGACCTTCACGCCCAGCACCGGAGCAGCGACGGAAACATCCCCCAGCGAGAAGGCGAGATAAGTCAGCAATTGGCCAACCACGAAGGCTCCGCCAATCAGCCCTGCCTGCCACCAACCCTCGGCCGGGAGCCGCTCTTCCTGCAGCCCGAAGACGAAGCCCCAGCCAATGGCCAGCCAGAGATTGGCGAGAAACGTTCCCGTCCAAGGGCTCGCTCCGCGGCTGGTGGCCTGCTTGGTCAGCAGCATCGCCAGCACAAAGCCGAAGCTGGAAGCGAGCGGAAAGAGCAGGTGCAGCGGCATAATGCGGGCGAGGCGAGGACTGGAATCGGATCCGCCAGAGGATGAGGTCCCCGGCGAACGAACAGCGTATCATAATCAAGCCGGATTGAAGCGGCGAAAGAAGTTGAACCCGGAAGAAGTCAGTGTTCGCAGTGGCTGCACTCTGGCAAAAGGAGGAAATTGAATTGACAAAAATTCAAGCAGTCGAGGTTTTGCTTGCTGAAGGCTCTGTTTCTAAACTCTCGACTTCTACCCCCGTGTCTCCAGCCTTTTTCTCGGGGAGTGACCTCGGTCCCGCAGCCTAGCCGAAAGCCCAGCCATGACGCGTGAACCAACCAAGCCTGACGGATCTCGTCGTCTGCCCGCGACCGTTTGGCTGCTGAGCTGGGTTTCGCTGCTGGCGGACATCTCCGGTGAGATGATGTACCCGTTGCTGCCTCTGTTTCTTGTCGGCGTCTTGGGAGCGAGCAAGATTCAAGTCGGAGCGATTGAAGGTTTGGCTCTTCTGATGGTCGCCCTGATGTCGGCCTATGCAGGCTGGAAGAGCGACCGGTTGGGAATGTTTGGCCCAAGCCGCGTTCCCTGGATCCGCTGGGGCTATGGCCTGCCGGTGCTCGGCAAAGGGCTGATTGCGGTTGCCGCGATTTGGCCGCTGGTCCTCGCCGGCAGATTGCTCGACCGCCTCGGCAAGGGGCTGCGCGGAGCTCCTCGCGACGCCCTTCTGGCCGACGCCGTTGATGAGTCCCAGCGCGGTCAGGCCTTTGGGCTGCACCGCGCTCTCGACACGATTGGCGCTCTGCTCGGCGTGCTGCTGGCGGCACTGTTGTTCTGGTGGTGGTCCGGTTCCCCCGAAGGCGCCATTGGCTTGCCAGCGGAATCGGCCTCTGGTCCAGCGGTTGATATCTGGGCTTACCGCGCTGTCTTTGCCACGGCTGCTTTACTGGGGCTCGGCTCCTGGCTGCTGACGTTCATCATTCAAGAGCCGCAGGGGAATGGGTTGCCACAGGCGGACCGGCCGGAAGATGCGTCTGAACGCACTTCGGGTCAGACGGCTCCTGCCAGTGCCGGAGAACCCGGCCTGCGGTCGTCCCTTGGACGAAAGTACTGGCTCACCCTGTGCGTGCTTGCTCTGTTCAGCCTCGCCAACAGCAGCGATACGTTCCTGCTGCTGCGGGCCAGTGAGCTGGGATATTCTCCTTGGGAAGTGGTTCTGGTTTACGCCTTGTTCAATGCGACCTACGCGCTCGGTTCTTACCCCGCCGGAAATCTCAGCGATCGTTGGGGTAGATGGAGCATGATTTCAGTGGGCTGGGTGCTCTACGCGGGAGTCTATTTTGCCTTTGCATCGCTGGAGCAACCGGGCGCGTGGTGGGTCTGGCCGCTGATGGCGATCTATGGCTTCTACATGGCCTTGACCGAGGGGGTCGGCAAGGCGCTCATCGCCGATTGCGCCCCCGTTGAACTGCGGGGCCGGGCCATGGGGATTTTTCACGCCACCAGTGGTGTCGCCACGCTGCTGGCCAGCTTGCTCGTCGGATTCCTCTGGGAGCAATCCGGTCCTGCCTGGGCCTTGGCCTCGAGCGGATTGATCGCCTGCTCAGCGCTTGCCCTGTTCTGGTTCTGTAAAAAAAGTTCGAGGTAAGTTGATCGGCTAAGGCGGTCCGCAGGCCCTCAAGTCGGCGGATGTTCTGGTGGTCCAGCGCCGCGATTTGGGAGCCAAAAAGCCGTTCGGATTTTCCGGAAATTTAAGGCAAGTTTGCTGGCTTGCCTGGCAAGTCTTAATCCTGCCTTAAGGTGATATCGTCCATAATGCGGCGATGGTGATTCCGAGGATTGGAATAATTGGGGGCGGCCCGGGCGGGCTGATGACCGCGTACTGCCTGCAGCACGCCGCGGCGGCGCCGTATCAGCTGACAATCATGGAAGCCAGTGAACGCTTGGGCGGGAAGGTTCTCACCTCGCGCTTTGGCAAATGCCCGGTCACTTACGAAGCCGGAGCGGCCGAGTTCTACGACTACTCGCCTGTCGGCGAAGACCCCCTCAAGGAATTGATTGGCGAACTGGGCCTCTCCATAAGAAGCATGGAAGGGGGCGGGCTGCTGTATCAGGGAAGGCTGCTCGAACGGCTGGAGGAAATCGGCGAGTCGCTCGGCGACGACTGCGCCCGGGGACTCCGCGATTTTGATCGACTCGCCCGCGACCTCATGACTCCGAAGGAATTTTACGAGGACGATCCGAGGTGGGCTCAGGACAAAGGTGGACCCCGCGAGCGATTTGGATGGTGGCTCGCGAAGAATGCTCCCCCCGAAGTCCGCAGGCTGATCGAAAACTTGATTCACAGCGACTTGGCGACCGAACCACAGCAGACCGGGTTGGGCTATGGGCTTCAGAACTACCTGATGAATCATCCCGCCTACATGCGGCTGTACAGCATTGAGGGTGGCAACGACCAGTTGGTGCAAGAGCTTGCTCGGCGGATTGAGGCGAAGATTCAGCTGCGGCAACGCGTTTTGGGAATTGATGTCAACGACGAGGGCAACTTCGTTGTTTCCCCGCGGGCGACCTGCTCGAGCCAGCACGCTACCGCAGGCGACGATGTTTTCGACTATTTGGTATTGGCCCTGCCCAGTGGATCGCTCGGGTCGTTGCGGTTTGGTCCACCTCAGCTGGCCGAAGCGTTCAGCGCGCATCTGCGGCGGTTTCATCATCCGGCGCACTACCTGCGAATCACGCTCCTGTTTTCCCGTCCGTTTTGGCGCGAGCTGCTGCGGGATTCGTTTTGCATGCTCGAAGCAATGGGCGGCTGCTGCCTGTACGATGAATCGACGCGCAGCCCGGGGGTTGAGCAGGGAATTCTTGGCTGGCTGCTGGGGGGTGAAGCAGCGATCCAGCACAGCGAATTAAGTGACCAAGCTCTCATCGAGCTCGCGCTCGGATCGCTCCCCCAGTCACTCTCAGCCGGAAGGCAGTTGCTGCTTGAGGGGCGTGTCCATCGCTGGATTGGCGAAGTCAGCGCCTGGCCCGGAGGCGTGCCGAGTTTGCCGCTGGATGCCCGGCACCAACCTTGTCAGGAGCGGTTTCCGGGGCTGTTTGTCGTCGGCGACTATCTGTTCGATTCGACACTCAATGGAGTGCTTGACTCGGCAAGCTACGTCGCCGAGTGGTTGGCCAGCGAAATCAATTCACTTCCGGCGCAAACCAGCCGGGCCTCGTCGAGGAATCCAGTTTCATGAATGCTCCCAAGACCAACGAACGCAAACCGCTCGAGCTTCCCCCGGGCAGTAGCCTGAGCGCCTATGATTTTTCTCCGGGCGTGGGACTCCGCATGCAGCACAGGGCAGTTGTGCAATTTCTGTCGGATGCCGGGGCCATTCCCCAAACCGCCAGCCTGGCGCTGCTCGAATCGCCAGTGGAGCAAGAGCTGGATGCAGGGTTGCTGAGTGGGCTGCAGGCTTGGACCGAGCAGGGAAGCGATCCTCTGGAGCGGCGCTGCGGCCTGTTGCAGCTGCAGGGTTGCCGCATTTTCTGGGGGCCGGGGCGGGCAGTGCTGGCGACGCCGGCACACCGCCAGGAATCGGCGCGCGCGGCACTGGTCGAGGCGATTGGCCTGGAGACCCAATTGCGCGAAATCGAAGCCTGGATCGAACAGGGCTGGCTGCAATTACAGTCCGACCTCAACCCCGCCTTTGAATTCGACGAGCGTCAGTTGCGGCGGCGCACCGATCTCCGCGATCAATATCAGTCGGTGATTGGCAAACGGGCGGAGCTGGTGCGGCTGGTCCCCCGACTGCAATTTCCGCCGATCTATCCGCCGACCCTCGCAAGTCAGATTGGCGAGCGGGTTCGCGAGCGGACGCGGCTGGTCGAACGAGCCGAATTCGCCAGCCAGCAATTGGAGGTTTACGAGCGCGTCTATGAACAAGCCGGTCAGCGGCGGAACGAGTTTCTGCTCCAACGGTCCAGCAACCAGCTGGAGTGGATCATTATTCTGCTGCTTCTCGCCCAGATCGTGCTCGTGCTCGTTGAGATGCTGGGTGGGCAAGGAGTTAACTAATCCATGCGCTACCCGACGATCGATATCCTGCGGACGCTGGCAATTTTTCTGATGGTGCTGGTGCACTTTTCAGAAAACCTCTCCGGACTTGTCTGGCGGTTTGCCGGGTTTGGCGCTCCGCATTTTGCGTTGCTCACAGGGTTGAGTTATCGCATCTGGCTTTCCGCGCAGGAGCGAAAGGGACGGAGCGAGGATGAGATCTCCAAAGTGACCACCCGGCGGGGGTTGTTTCTGTTTGGGCTCGGACTCGCTTTCAACGTTCTCGTCTGGTTGCCTGAAGACGTCTTTAACTGGGACGTGTTGACGCTGATCGGAACATCCCTCTTGCTGCTCAACTGGGCGAGACGCGTACCAGCGGTAGTCCTCGTTGCGGCTTGTCTGCTGATGTTTGGGCTCAGCCCAGCGCTGCGTACGCTGGCAGATTACCCCGCATATTGGCCCGATGGCTTTTTCGAACCGGACATGACTCTGTCCGACCTTTTGATTGGCTTTCTGGTCGTCGGTTATTTTCCCTTGATCCCCTGGCTGACCTATCCGTTTGTCGGTTTCCTGCTGGGTGGACTGCTGTATGACCAGCCCGAAATTTCACGACGTCCCTGGAAGCAGTTAGCGGTCCTTGGGGCGGTGTTGATAGCGACGGGGCTGCTGGCCATCTATTTTCGAGGCTACCTGCCAGAGGCGATTGGAAAGGGATTTTTTACCGGCTGGACGATGTTTCCACCGTCCAGTGAGTATCTGCTGACCCCGGTGGGCACAGGACTGCTGACGATTTCACTGGGGCATCGCTGGATCGATCTGAACCCGGCAGTCCCGAAGGAAAGCTGGTGGCAGTCGGTTGCGACGACCTTCAGTCGGCACTCGCTGACGATCTATCTGTTGCATCATGTGATACACATCTGGCCGCTTTGGATTTATGGAACTTATGCTGGGAGCGAGCCGACCGCGTTCTGGCGAGTGGCGATGCCGGGAAGCGTTTCGGTCCCAATGGCGGGTCTGTTTCGATGGAGCCGAGAAGTGGATGCGCTGGTTGTGCGACTGATCATTTCTTGTCCGCGGATTGCCTGAGAAATTCCGCCACGCGCTCGAGTTGATCGGTGCCGATCAAGTCGACTTCCGCAGTCTGGAGCTCCCGCCAGAGCGGCGCTGTCTCTGGCGTTGCCCAAAAGCGAACCATGCGCCCGGTCGAGTGCGCTCTGGCGACAAGGTCGCGCAGTTTCTTCGCTTCTGCGTCCGGCATCGGGCCCCTCCCGCGCCACTGAAAATGTTTCGCCCAGGCATCGCTCAGCAGCGGCATTTCGTCGGGACGCAGTGAACTCTCCAAATCGCTGAGTCTGCCATCCACTCCCGCGAGCCGCGGCCGCGTCGCGAGAATCCTTTCCGTCGCCCGGTTGCCGCTGATAATCACGGTCACCGCTCGCGGCTGGAATTTCCCATCGACCGTCTCAGAGAGAATTTCCCGGTACTTCAGCAGCAGGGGATGCAGGGACTCCCAAGTGCTGCCGGCTTCAGTCTTGATATCGATCAGCAGAATCAGCGGCCGGTCGGAAGCCGGCCCGGACCCATTTTGTTTTCCGAGCCGCTCGGCGAGTGGCGCGAGGTACATCCCCTCGAGAGTTCGCTCTGGGCGGAGATCGGCTTGGGTATGGCCAATCAGCAGTTGTCCCTCGCGGAGAAAGATGTCGGCTTCGATACTGGCAAAGCCGAGTTCGAGCGCCTCCAGCAGCGGCCGCTCGTGCAGATAATCGTTGTGCGCGTGGCCGCGAGTCAGCCGCTTTTCCGATGGGGAGTCAGTCGCGGGGTTCTCGGCGGGCGACTGTGTGACTGCCGGAGGGCAGTGCAGGCTGATCGAGCCCAGCAAGGCGATCCCCCAGAGCAACAGCCGGCTGGATGGGGGAAGAAGGTTTGGGAAATATCGCATCGGTAAGCTTCCGGGATCGGTGCGGCGGCGTGTCCGGCCATTTTAACGCCCCGAATAGCCCGCGTTGAAAGCCGAAAAACCGGGCAAACTGGACGAATTGGCCCTGATAGTCGTTCAAACAACTATTGTTTTGACGCTTTTCAGGCGATAATCTGGTGAAGAGCAAGGCGTGCGTTCGGTTGATCACGCAGAGTTCCCCGAAAACAAGGTTGGAAAAGTCATGATTCAAGCCGCTGCCGGACTGAAAGCGCTCGTCGCCAATCCTCCCGACGTGATCGTAATCGGCGGTGGGCCGTCGGGAGCAACCACTGCGACCTTGGTGGCTCAAAAGGGGCACCGGGTCGTGCTGCTGGAACGCGAGCGGTTTCCCCGCTACCACATCGGCGAGTCGCTCATTCCCGAGACGTTTTGGGTGCTGGAGCGGCTGGGGATGCTCCCCAAACTTCGCGGCAGCCGCTTCGTTGAAAAGCACAGCGTGCAGTTCATCACCGAACAGGGCAAACTCTCGGCCCCGTTCTATTTTGTGGAACACAAGCCGCACGAGTCGTCGCAGACGTGGCAAGTAACTCGCGCCGAATTCGATAAGGTGATGCTGGACAACGCCCGCGAACAGGGAGTGGAAGCATTCGAAGGAATTCGCGTACTGGAAGTTCTTTTCGAAGGCGAGCGGGCCGTGGGGGTTGTTGCCGTCGATGAAGACGGAACGAAGGTGGAGTTGCGATCCCAGGTTGTCGTTGATGCGGCCGGACAGAGCTGCCTCATTCAGGATCGATTGGGGCTGCGGGAGTGGGACCCCGTCCTCAAAAAGGCCGCCGTCTGGACGTACTTCCGCGGTGCCCAGCGGTCCACCGGGCGGGATGAGGGAGCGACGATTGTCATGCAGTTGCAGGGCAAGGTCGGCTGGTTCTGGTATATCCCGCTGCAAGACAACACGGTCAGTGTCGGCGTGGTCGCCCCGTTCGATTACCTGTTCAAGGGCCGGGCATCGAAAGACCTGGAGAAGATTTTCTGGGAAGAAGTCGCCCGTTGTCCGGGCGTTCAGCCACGAATAGAAGGTGCCGAGTGCGTTGCTCCCTACCGCGCGGCGAAAGAGTACTCGTACAAATCGCGACAAGTCGCCGGTGATGGCTGGGTACTCGTTGGCGATGCCTATGGCTTCCTCGACCCTCTCTATTCGTCTGGCATCCTGCTGGCGCTCAAGTCGGGCGCTCTGGCGGCGGATGCGATCAACGAAGGGCTCTCCAAGGGAGACACTTCGAGCACCCAACTTGGTAAATGGGGACCGGATTACTCAGCAGGCGTTGAGCGGATGCGGAACCTCGTCTGCCAGTTTTACGACGGGCTGAACTTCGGCCAGTTCGTGCGGAAGCATGGCGAGCATCACAAGGGTTTGATCACTGACATCCTGATCGGTGATCTCGACAAGCCGGAACTTGATGCGCTCTGGCCGCTGATGAATGAACTCCGCCGCGAGCAGGAGTTGGCTGCCTCGGCACCGTAGTTTCCCGGGGCCGCAGGTTGTTCGCTTGGCGTGGCGCTGGTAATCTCGGGGAATGAGTCGACCACCTCCCAAGCCACCCGCTGCCAGCTTGTTTGACTCGCCCGAGCAGGAGGCGTACCTGCAACTCTGGCGAACGTACGATCGCCTGCGCGAAATTGAAGAGCAACTGTTCGCGCGACATCAGCTGACAGCCCAGCAGTACAACGCCCTGCGCGTGCTCAAGTCACTCAAGGGCGAGGCAATGCCGACCTCGTCGCTGGGGGCGAGGCTCGTTTCCCGTGCCCCCGATATGACCCGGATGCTCGACAAGCTGGAAGATCGGAAACTGGTGGTTCGGCAGCGGAATCGAGCCAACCGCCGTGTCGTCGAGGTCTCCATCACCCCGGCAGGGATCGCTTTGCTGAAAAAAATCGCTGCCGATGTCCGCAGTTGCGGTCGCGAGCAATTGGGGCACATGAGCGCGAGTTCCCTGAGCCATTTGGTGATGCTGCTCAAGGAAGCCCGCTCACCGCACGAAGCCAAGCATGCCGAGGACGCCTGGCCAGGCAATGGATAGTTTGCAGCTCCAAAACGGGGTCAGGTCCAGTTTCATCATCGGTCTGGAGCCTCTTTATCTACCCCTGCTTCCCCCCAGTAGTGAGAGATTTTTCCGCGCAGGAAATCCGCACTTCGCCGCAACTGTTCCATCCCCTCGACGCCATCCTCGATGCTGATCCAGCCATCGAACCCGACGCGGCGCAGCTCGCTGAAAATCGCATCGTAGTCATTCAGCCCCTTGCCGATTTCACCATGGCTCAGGCGGCTGGCGTAACCGACCGTGCCAGCCTCTTCCTGCCGCAGGTCCTCAAGCGTCCCGCTCTTGAGATAGCGATCGCTGGCATGCATGGTCACGACGCGATGAGCGACGCGTCGCAGAAGCTCCAGCGGATCGTCCCCTGCGAGGAAGGCATTGCTTGGATCGTAATTGACTCCAAAATGGGGATGTTGAATTCTCTCGACCAATTGGCAGAAGACGTCCATCTTCTGGGCGAACTCGGGATACTCCCAGAAATCGTCCTTGTAGTGATTTTCGATAATCAATGTGACATTCAGTTGTTCCGCCCGCGGCAGGCAGGCAGTAATGCATTGCGCTGCGAGTCCGACGCCCGCCTCGCGCGACAATTCCGGGCGCCGCTGGCCGCTGAGGACGCGGCAGTAGCTGGCGCCGAGTTCTGCAGCCATTTCGATCCAGCTGAGTTGGCGGGCGATCTGCAGCTGGCGAAAGTTGGCATCGGGATGGGTAAAGTCGGGGCTGCAGCAGAGCATCGGGATGACCATTCCGCGTCCTTCCACCGCCAGGCGAAACCGTGGCCACTGGCTGCGGTCAGTCATTTCGAGAAAACCGGCGTACCATTCCAGTCCGTCCAGCTCCAACGGCGCGGCCAGCTCGATCCACTCCGCCAGCTGCATCGTTCCCGTTTTGCAGAGCTGCTGCATGAAGGCCTTGGGAAAAGCCGCAAGCTTGGGCATGCGTGAGACTCCGTCGAGAATGGAAGCGAGTTTGCCGAGAGCGATGCGAATTCAGCGGGCCGGCAGCGTGGTCGTATCTTTGGGCGGGTTGCGGCCGATGAAGGGGTGCTGCTCGAGATCGACAACTTGGCCGCTGATCGGTCCGCACTCGTCGGCCAGCCAGTAGATCGCCGCCGCGGCGATTTCCTCTGGACCTCGGTCAACACCCAGCCTGGATTGATCTGATTGACCCGGACGCCATTTTCGCGGAAGAGCGTGTCGCCCAGATTTCGAGTCATGGTCTGCAGCGCACCCTTGGAGACGCTGTACGGCAGCAGGTCGGGCTCGCCGCAGTGCGCGTTGACGCTGCCGATATTCAACACACTTCCTCCTGTCTTCTGCAGCCAGGGAAGCGCGGCTCGGATCAGCAGATAGGGTGCGAGCGTGTTGATCGCAAGGAATTCCAGAAAGCGGTTGGCGTCTGTAGTGTGAATGTTGCCGGGGGCGATCAAGGCCGCATTGTTGACCAACCCGTCGACCCGGCCGAAGCGATCGATGGTCAGGGCCACCAGGCGCTCTGGGCTCCCGTCCAGCGTCAGATCCTCGATTCGCAGCAACGTCCGGTCGGGGCCGAGCTCCGCGCAGAGCGCGGCACCCAGTTCGGGGTGCAGGCCGTGGATGACGACCCGCGCTCCTTCAGCCACAGCCCGGCGGGCGATTGCCTTGCCAATCCCCGTACAACTACCGGTGACGATAATCACTTTTTCTGCAAGTCGTTGCATTCCATTTACACTGGAGAAAGTACGGACTTAACTACCTCGCCATGGTGCATTTTCTCGAAAGCTTCCTGCCATCGGGCAATTGGCCAAACTCCGCCAATAATCGGCGCGACATTCAGTTGACGACTGGCCAGCAGGGCGATCACGCGCTCCCAGGTCGGCCAGTTGTGACTGAAGCTCCCCTGCAGCGTGACATTCTTCTGAACGAGCGGATCGAGACTGAAGCCCAGCGGGTCGCGGCCCCAGCCGACTTTGGAAATCCAGCCAGCAGGGCGGACCAGGTCGATCGCCACTTTGAGCGTGGCGCTCACTCCGGCCGCATCGATCACGCCATCAGCTCCGAGCCCGTCGCGAGCTTTGGCCCAGTCTGTCGCGCTGCCGATGATCGGTTCGCAGCCGTATTCCCTTGCAATTTCCAACCTGCGGCGATCGGCCTCGAGCCCGACCAACGCCACTTCCGCCCCGCAGAGCCGGGCCATCGCCGCGCAGAGAATCCCGATCGTCCCCGGTCCGAGTACGACAACGCGATCGCCGGGCTCGATCCGCGCGTTCTTGACCACGGCGTTGTAAGCGACGCAACAGGGCTCGGTCAGGCAGGCGTGTTCAAAGGGCAGAGGGTCGGGCAGCGCGTGCAGGATTCTCGAGGGGACGCGGACAAAGCGAGTCATGGCCCCATGAACCCCGTAGCCAAAGCCCTTGCGAGTCGGATCGAGATTGTAGAGTCCACGACGGCTCATCGGATTCGTCGTGTCGATGACGGCTGCTGTCTCGCTGGCGACTCGATCGCCGACCTTCCAGCCTTGGACATCGGTGCCGAGTTGGGCGATGCGACCAGCAAACTCGTGGCCGAGCACGACCGGATAATTCACGGGCCAGGAGTGGTCGGCGGTCCACTGATGCAAGTCGCTGCCGCAGACGCCGACGTTGGCGACTTCGAGCAGGACATCATCCGGCCCGATCTCCGGCGTGGGGAGATCGCGCAGTTCGACCGCACCGCGAGTCGGCGCGAAGTTCACGACAGCTGCATTCATGGCTTGACTCGCAAATGAGCGGGAACAGGTTGGGTGTGGATGGCGTCGCAGATCAGTCGCAGCGAGGTCTCCAAGTCACCGCTGGCCGTCTTGAAGGCATCCGCATCGATGGTCAAAGGCGCCCCGAGGACCACGAGCGGGGCACCGTAGGCAGGGCATTGGATCGCCTGTTCCAGACTCAGCCCGCCGACTGCCTGGACCGGGACGCGGACGGCTTCGCAGACGGCGCGAAGCTGGTCCAGCGGGCTCGGCATGCGCCCGCCGCGTGCCGCAATTCCCCGCCGCTCATCATAGCCGATATGGTGAATCACGATATCGCAACCAAGGTCTTCAAGCCTGCGGGCCGCAGCAACCAGATCGCTCTCGATCATGTTGTCACCCATGACCTGGACGCCGCAATCCCGGCCAGCCTTTACCACACAACGAATTGTCTCCTCATGAGCTCTCGCCATGACGACGACGTGCGTTGCTCCGGCCCGGGCCATCATTTCAGCCTCAAGATAGCCGCCGTCCATGGTCTTCAGGTCGGCAATGATCGGAACTTCAGGAAATTCCCGGCGCAAGGCCCGAACACCATGCAGTCCCTCCGCAAGAATCAAAGGTGTCCCGGCCTCCAGCCAATCAACCCCGGCGCGAATGGCCAGATGGGCTGTTTCGATCGCTTCACGGATATCGGTCAGATCGAGCGAGATTTGAACAATGGGATGCTGCATGAGGCTTCAGTCGGAAGTGAAGTGAATGCTTATTCTGGGCGATCGCTGGACGCTCGCCCAGAGTGGGGCGAATGGCACTTTGAGCACTTCAGACAGTTGCCCGTCGACCGGCCAATTAGCCGCCGAATTCATGGGGCGCGAATCCGCGCACACCGACGTTGGCGTGGAACAGGGCCCCGGCCAGTGGTTCTTCCGCGCGCTGCGAATCCGAAAGGCCGATCGAGGCGGTGGTGATCAAAAGCTGGTCGAGATTGGGTCCGCCAAAGGTACAGGCAGTTGGAATACTGACGGGCAAAATCACTTCGTCCAATATTCTTCCTTGCAACGGGCAAACCCGAGCCACCCGGCCGGCCCCCCAGAGCGCCACCCAGAGTTTGTCCTCGGCATCGATCGTCATTCCGTCCGGATAGCCAAGGTCGGCGGGAACCTGAAAAGCGACCTTGCAGTTGGAGATCTCGCCTGAGTCCTGCTGATAGTCAAAAGCGTAAATCACACGTCGGGGTGAATCGACGTAAAAAAACCTGCGGGCATCGCTCGACCAGGCCATCCCGTTAGAAACACCGATCACTCCATCCCCCCAGTGGGCGCGAATGGCATGATTCGGTTCGAGCGAATAGAGCGTTCCCGTATAGTGCGTCATGTGATCATCGATCCGCATCGTGCCAGCCCAAAAGCGGCCCGCCGGGTCAACCTTGCCGTCGTTCAGGCGATTCTCCGGCCGCGCCGGTTCAGGAGACTGGAGCATGATGAGCTTCCAGTCTTCGCCCAAGTTTCCAGCTTGACCGCAAGAGGGAGCGGTCGAGCGACTTGAGAACCGCTCCGTGGAGAGTGGCTCCAGTAGGGCGAATCCAAATTGAAGTGCCATGACCAGCCCGCCGCCTCGTCGGAGGGCCACTGCGCCGGGAATCTGATCAAGTTGCCAGGTGAGGCTCTGTCTCCACTCATCGCGAAAGCAGTGCAAGCGTTTCAGCTCAATATCGATCCACCAGTAACACTGGTAACTCGCATCCCAGAGCGGCCCTTCACCCAGCACCGCTCGATCCAAACTCACTGCACGCGCCTTAAACTGCATTCGTTACTCTGGGAAGGGGATCCACTAATCAGCACTAATCGCAATGAATGAGAAGAGAGAAAGCAAACCGCTGATTTCCGCGAAGACAAAAAAGTAAAGTCCGTGGGAGTGGAAGGGAGGCCCGGGAGAATGGCGATTGAGAGGTAATTTTTTCAGGAGAACCCGGAGTCTCGGAAGGGTTTCGTCCGCGGAGCGGTTTGGTCGGGCCGTTGACGACGAAGCGCCTCTTTTCCAATCAACTCAACGGAACGAAGTTGGGCTGGTGGCCGACGGGCTTGTCCGAAATCGGGGATCGTTGAACAGTCGAGCCACATGTTCGGTCAATCGTTGGCTGACTGCCTTCCGTTCGACAGCTATCCCCTTCAAGAGGAAAAGATCGGGAAGATTAGGGTTGCCGAATCACCTTCCCAAACCAGATGGCTTCCCCTTCCTTAGCTCCAGATATCCGAAGTGCTGTCCCCTCCGGGGAAACGCATTTCGTGAGCTCGGGCCGGGCCGTGCGGTTCCCGCCCGAAGTCGACGAAGAACTTCGGATTGACCCGCATCCCACCTGCCTCGGTATCACAGTCAATCTGCACCAGCCACGAACCTTGTTCCTTGATGCCTGGATAGAACTGGTTGTCCCACGGGCTGTAGAGCGAATTGGTGGCGTACAGCCGCTTGCCGTCGAGGCTCAACTGGAGCATCTGGGGACCACCGCTCAGCGGCCGGCCTAGCGAACTCGGCTGGCCCAGTTGCCCGCCCAGCCAGACTTGGCCAGTCAATCTCGGTTTGGACGGATCGCTGACATCATACTGGCGGATGTCACCGTGCAGCCAATTGGCGAAGTAGAGGAAGCGATCGTCCATGGAAAGAACGAGGTCGGTGATCAAACCGGGAACCGGCATCTCCCAGCCGGGGACATCCTTGACCGGGTCGACGGAGATCACCTGCTCAGCTTTCCAAGTATTACCCGCCTTGTACCAGTGCCACATCGTGCTGCTGAGCGCCGCGCCGACGAAGCCCTGCGTGCTCTCGGGATTGTGGTGGAACCGCACCTCCAGGGGAATCAATCCGTTACCGCCAAGGTCGATGGTCTGTTCGATCTTCTTCTCTTTCCAGTTCCAGAAGTGAATCTGCTGGCCGTATTTGCCAGCCTGAACATCAGGAACTTTGAAACCCTGAGCCACGGTGTTCGGCGCGGCCCATTCGCTGCTGACCATGACGTTCTGCCGAGGCTGGTACCAGAAGTCGTAATTGTATTTCATTCCGGTGGCGTCTTGTTCCCAACGCCCGAGTACTTCGAACTTCTGATTGAGCAATGCGAACCCGCCCGGGCCGTCACCGGCCGCATCCCCGAGACACGAGATCATGATGTGCCCATCCGCCAGACAATGGACCGTATGCGGGGCCGAAAGATTTGCTTTGACTTTCAGTTCATTGGGTTCGATGACGAAATGAATTTTGGGCGCCTTGGGATCGGCCGTATCGATGATGTAAATCCGGCTGGAGGCGATTCCAGGCAGAATCATGAAGCGACGATGCTCTCCGGGCTGACCGTGACAGCTGCTGCAGGAGTTCCAGCCAAAATGATGGAGCTCATCCCCCACGTGCAACATCGGCAGGCGGTGAATGACTTGACCAAAGGTTTGGGATCCTGGTTCGGCATCGATTGTGGCCAAGTAGTCGGGCTGATGGATGTCGGTCCCCGAGTAGATCGCGGGAACGTAAAGTAGCGTTTCCCGGGGCGACTTGATCGCATCGGCCACCGTAGCCCAGGTCCGGTTGCAACATGCCGCCTCCTGTTCCTGCCCCCAGGCGGCAAAAGCAGTGGGAGGCAGTGCTGCCAGAGTGAGGCCGGTGGCTGCGGTAGTCTTAAGAAAGTCGCGACGTTTCATCGGCGGGGTTCCTGAAAGGCATCGAAAAGGCCGCGGTGAACGGGCCAAGGCATGTTGCGGCCGGGGTGAACGTGACCTTCCCTGATTTTCGAGATTCAGCCTCAGGCCGCAACCACACCAGCTGGGCCGCTAGCAAGGGAGTCGAAATTTTATTTGAACAAATACAGGCAGAAAATCGAAAAAAAGGACGAAAATAGGAGAGTCGGCTTCATCCTGTCGAGGCGTTCCGCGATTGGATTGCTTCGGTCCACAAACGTGCGAAGTAGAAAAGCCATGCTTGAGGCTGAGTCCCTGCGGCGCGGAAAGCTCTTGGCGACCTGGTTGGTCGGTGCGCTCTGTTGCGCTCCGCTTGCGGCACAGGAGCAGCAGCCCGGGACGCTGCTCCGCTGGAACTCAACAGCCCCAGCCGAAGGGGGACCACCCGGCTGGGATGAGCCACTGGCCAGCGATCGTCCAGACTTTACCGAAGCATCCTCCACGGTCGGACTCGGCGTTCGCCAATTGGAGCTGGGCTATACTTTTTTCAGCGACAGGGAAGGAACGACCTCTCTGCAGGCTCATTCGTATCCCGAGATCCTCTACCGCCACGGCGTGCTCGCTGATTGGCTCGAACTCCGAGTCGGTTGGTCCTTCAATTCCGAGCGTTTGGTTCTGAGTGGAACGTCCGGGACAGCTCACGCGGCCGATGACCTCTACCTTGGAGCCAAGTTCGGGCTGACTCCCCAACAGGGTGTCTTGCCGGAAATGGCCCTTGTGTCACAGATGCTGGTGCCTGTAGGAGGCGAGTTCTCCGCGGGGCGCGTTCTTCCCGGAGTGAACTGGCTTTACGGCTGGGATTTAAACGAATTCTGGTCACTCGCCGGAAGCTCCCAATACAACATCTCCGTCGATGAGTTGACCGCCAAAGTGCATGGCGAGGTAGCTCAGAGCGTGACCTTGGGACAGTCTTGGCATCCCCGAGTCGGCAGCTATACCGAGTGGTTCATGCTCGCGCCCAACGGTGCCGAAACCGAAGTCACGGAGCACTATTTCAACGGAGGGTTCATCTTTCGCGTCAATCACAACCTGCAGCTGGATGTGCGGGCTGGAACGGGCTTGAGCAGTCAAGCAACCGACTTCTTCAGCGGAGTGGGAACGGTCTTCCGCTTTTGACCGACTGGGCAGAGGCCCGGAGATTTAAGCGCCCCGACAGCCCCAAAACTTGCGGTGTGGTCCAACCGGCAGTAGAGCAAAGCTGCCCGAGAAGCGGCGCGGGCCCTCGGCAGCCCCACCGCGTTGCGGCACGCTTCAGCTCATTCATTCCACCAAATTACTTTTCGATCGTCATCACCACCCGCAAACCGACAGCCCGGAGCTTCACTCCCGAGGCCAACCCCTCGCGATGAGCCGACCGGCAATTGGCGGCGGTCAACTCTGACCAGTTTCCACCTCGGCAAACTCGTCGCCGTCCATTTGCAGGACCGGCTGGGTCAATCAGGTTTTCCTGAGGATAATTGAGGTGATAGTCGAGGCACCATTCGCTGACGTTTCCGTGCATGTCGTACAGACCCCAGGCGTTGGGTTGCTTCTCCCCGACTGGGTGAGTTGACTGATTGGAGTTTTCCGAATACCAGCCGAACTGGGACAGGCGACTCGCTTCGCCGCCAAACGAAAAAGCGGTCTTGGAGCCTGCGCGACAGGCATACTCCCATTCGGCTTCGGTCGGCAGTCGATAAACCCGGCTCCGCTTGACTTCCTCCCGCCGCGCACTCAGCTTCTCGCAGAATCGTACGGCATCATCCCAGGAGACGCGATCGACCGGATAACGGCTGCCATCGGTCCGCTCTTTCCGCTCCGGAGTAATCAGACGTCCCGTCTCAG
>JAJTFE010000074.1 GCA_021298375.1 Blastopirellula sp.
CGAATCGGGGATGGTGGGCTCGGGCGCCTTGAACTCGGCGAATTTTTCTTTGGGCAACAGGTGTCGCTGGCCGTAATCCGCGGCCAGCAGTCCATCGGTTCCGACGAACAGGATGCCCAGCCCCCAATCGGCGAGCGAATGCCCGAAGCCATCCTGGGTTTGCTTGACGAAATCAAAGTTCGCGCCGCCGTCGGACCAGTGCAGCTGGATCTCGCCAAACTGTTTGGTGTTGAAGCCGTAGGACGCCTTGGCCCAGGCGGGTGCTCCTTCCGGATGGACTTCCGGCCCTTCGCATTCGACCCAGGTGGGGTGATCCAATTCGAGTGCCCAGAACGGCAGATCGATCACATGGCAAGCCATGTCGCCGAAGGTTCCTGCTCCGTATTCCCAAAAGCGGCGCCAATTTGCCGGGTGGACATTATCGCAGTAAGGGCGGCTCTTGGCCGGGCCAAGCCAAAGGTCCCAGTCGAGATTGGCCGGCGCCGGATTGGCGGAGGGTTGAAAGCGTCCGTCCGACCAGCCTTTGTTGCACCAAGTGAAGACTTCTGTAACCTTGCCAATCGCGCCGCTCCGGACCAGCTCCACCACACGGCGGTAGTTGGCTTCGGCGTGAATCTGAGTCCCCATTTGGGTAGCGACTTTCGCTCGGGCTGCCAATTCGGCAATCGTTCGGGCTTCAGCCACGGTATGAGTCAGCGGCTTTTCGCAGTAGACGTGCTTTCCGAGTTGCAGTGCGACGCTGGTTGCCGGGGCGTGAGTATGGTCGGCCGTTGAGACAACGACGGCGTCAATGTTATTCGCTTCCTTGTCAAACAGTTCCCGATAGTCGCGAAACTTTTTCGCTTGGGGATGGGCCTCGCACGCTGAAGCGAGGAAGTTGGTGTCGACATCGCACATCGCGATCCAGTTTTCGCCCGCCATCTGGTCGACATTGTGGCGTCCCTTGTTGCCGACGCCAATTCCGACGAGATTCAGCCGCTCATTCGGCGAGCGACTGGGCGCGGCCCAGCCGTTTCCCGCGTAGATCGCGGCGGCGAGGCCGCCGCTCACTTTCAGGCTGCGGCCGACAAATTGGCGACGATTGAGTTGCTTGGACATCGTTCGTTCCTCTACAAGATTGAAAGCTGGCAAGTGTTTTCGAGGTGGGGCGGTGGCGACTGCGAAAGACGCTCTCTCTTGGCCTCTCACGGCAGGCTCGGAGCTTGGCCATCAGGCGCCGTACTTTTCCATCCGCCCCGCATTGGACAGCGCCAAGGGCATCAGGTATTTGGCCGGGAACTGTCCCAAGCCTCCGCGGAGCGCGGCGGATTCGCTGAATTCCTGACAGCCGTCGGGACGGCAGCAATCTGAGACTAACAGGGTTGGAACCGGATGCCAACTATGAGACTTGAGGAAAGACGGCGTGCTGTGGTCGCCGGTCACGATCAGGACCGTTGGGGAAAGGGCCATCAGTTGGGGAATCGCCGCATCGAGAGCTTCGATTTGTCGAACCTTCTCGGCAAAATTGCCATCCTCCCCGGTGCTGTCGGTGTACTTGAAGTGCAGGAAAAAGAAGTCGTATTTGCTCCACTGCTCGCGCATCACGGCAACTTGCTCTTGGAGCGTTTTGGCTTGACCGACAATCTCCATGCCAACGAGTTGCGCCAGCCCCTTGTACATGGGGTAGACCGCAATCGCAGCAGCCCGCAATCCGTAGACTTCCTGAAACGAGGGGAGGGCAGGGCGGGCGGCGAATCCGCGCAGTGTCAGCCCGTTGGCCTTGGCTTCTGACTTCAGTAACTCGCGTGCCTGGCGGACAAACTCGGCGGCCACTTCAGCCGTCCGCCCGCTGGCAACATTCCGGGCGCGGGGGGCCAGCGGCGCCTTGCCCGTGGCTTGGGGATCCGTGTCGTCAACATCACCGGCCAAGCCCGCCCCGCGGAACACGACCACGAAGCGATGTTCCTTGACAGGCCGAACAAACACTTCGACGCCGGGAATGCGAACGGCATTCAGTCGCTCGGCGATCGGTGCGCTCTCTTCGCTGGCGATCCGTCCCGCACGGCGATCGGAAATCAGGCCGCTGCTGTCGAGAGTGCAGAAGTTTCCGCGAGCGGCAACATCACCCTCCTCGAGAGCAAACTGAATTCCCGTCGCCTCCAGCGCACCGCGGCCAATTCGATACTTGAGGGGATCGTAACCAAACAGCCCGAGGTGGCCGGGGCCGCTGCCGGGGCTGATTCCGGGGAAGACCGGAATCGACAGGCCCTGGACATTTCGGGATGCGAGTGCATCGAGGTTCGGGGTCCGAGCAGTCTCCAGTTCAGTTTTTCCATTTGGGGTCAGGGGCAGTCCCCCCAGGCCATCGGCCACCACCATGACCAGCTTGGAGTCGTTCTGTTTGTGAAGTTCGCGCGTCAGTTCGTGGATATCCACTGAATCCATGGGAAATAGTTCCTCAAAACAAAGTTGAACCCCGGCCGACCTGCGCCCCAACACCTGAATCCGCAAAGCGGGCGGCAGGCGATATCATACAACCCTGCTCCCGCTTTCGGCAGTCGAGCGCGGCGGTTCCTGCACGACTCTGTGGCTGGCGATCAGGACGGCCGCGCGCGTCCCGGAATCGGCGAGCGCGAATTGGACTGTGGCTCGCCAGCGTCCCGAATTTCCTGCACAATGGGCGACAGTTTTCTGGTCCCGATTTGTGGGTGAGCAAATCGGAAAGAATTTGTAGCCGAAGGATGCAGTGATGGGGACCGCAGAGTTAACCACCGCAATCGTGCAAAAGGTTGTCCTGATCACCGGAGGTACCGGGTCCTTTGGCCGGACGATGGTCGAGGAGTTGCTGCGGGCAGGATGTCGCGAAATTCGAATCTTCAGCCGGGATGAACTCAAACAGGAGCAGATGCGGCAGGAGCTGAATTGTGATCGCCTCCGCTTCTACCTCGGCGATGTCCGCAAGCGGTCGAGTCTCGACGAGGCGATGCACGGCGTTAATTTGGTGTTCCATGCGGCGGCCTTGAAGCAGGTCCCCTCCTGCGAGTTTTTTCCGATGGAGGCGGTTGAGACGAACGTCGCGGGGAGCTCCAATGTGATCGAAGCGGCGATCCGACATGGAGCCCAAAGCGTGGTTTGCCTTGGCACGGACAAGGCGGTCTACCCTGTCAACGCGATGGGTATGACCAAAGCCCTGATGGAGAAGGTGGCCCAGGCGGCAGCTCGCCGCTTAGGTCAGAATGAGACTCGCGTCAGCTGCGTACGTTACGGCAACGTGATGTACTCGCGCGGCAGCGTGATTCCCTTGTTTGTGCGGCAGATTAAGGCGAGACAGCCAATCACGGTGACTGAGCCCCAGATGACCCGCTTCATGCTCCCCTTGGCGGGATCGGTGGAACTGGTCAAAGTAGCGTTGCTCAAGGCCCAGCCGGGTGACATTTTTATCAAGAAGGCCGCGGCGGCGGCGATGGGGACCCTGGTCGAAACGCTCCAGTTGATTTTTGGCACCAAGCTGCCCGTCGTGACGATGGGCATGCGCCACGGCGAAAAAATGCATGAGACCCTCGCCAGTGCGGAAGAGCTGAGCCGCGCCGAAGACCTCGGTGACTACTACCGGATTCCGATGGATGGGCGCGATTTGAACTATTCGAAGTATCTCTCGGAGGGCGATCCGCTGATTGCTCGCCAGCGCGATTATTGCTCCGCCGACACGAAGCTGCTGAACGCAGATGAACTTCGCCGGCTGCTGCTCAGCCTCCCCGAGATTCAAGCCGAGTTGGGTGGGGCCACGGTTTAAGGTGTTCAAGGCAGGAATTCTCTCAAGGAACTCAAAGATGAAATCAATGGAGTTGCGAGGAGCTTGTTGGTTTTGGGCAGTAATGTTCATCTGGCTGTGGACGGTCCCGGGTGCCGCGCAGCAAATCAAGTACGTTCCCAGTTCGGCCACGATGGCGATCCAGCTGCGGCCCATGGCGGCCTTGGCACAGCCCGCAATGGCGATGGCTCCCCGGGAATTATTGGAGGTTTTTGGCCGCAAGGAGATGGGCCTCAATCTGCTCGAATTGGAGCGACTTCTGATCGTCGTGGACAAGGTCGAGAGTTTTAATACGCCCGAGCCGCCCGGCTTCGCCGTGATTGCCGAGTTTTCGGCGCCTCAAACCTTGGGGGGACGTCTGGCCAGTCAGCTTCCCGCAGTCGAGGAAGCGGGCGGAAAAGTCTGGCAGCTGGATCCGGCGACGCAGCTGCGGCAGGTAACTCCACAGACGTTTGCTCTCGGGATGTCCGACTTTTTGGACGAAGTGTTGCTCGAGCAACATCAACCGGGAGTGATTGGTCAATCATTAATGGCAGCGGGCGAAGCCGAGCACCTGACGCTGGTTGTTGACTGGAAGGCACTGCGCCCGGCGCTGGAGGAAGTGCTTCCGCCGGAAGACCAGGTCCCTCCGCCATTCCGCGGCTTTCTCGATGTACCTGAGCTTGTTTCCCAGCTTTCCTTGCGCCACAGCTGGAGTGAAAACGGGCTCTCCGAACTGCGTTTGGAAACGGCCTCGGACGAGGATGCGGATCGGTTGGAGCGGCTGATGCGGGCGGCGATCAACAATGCTCAGCAGCTGGCATTGCCGCTGTTACTTAACGAATTGCAATGGGAGGATGAAGACTACCAGCAGGCTCTGCTCGCGTTCGGCGAACGGGTCGCTGGAGAACTGAAGTCGGGCGTGGAGGCATCCCGCGCGGGAAATGCGTTTGTCATCGATCTCAGGCAGAATTCCCAAATGATGTCGGTCAGCGTGATCGGGACCCTGACCGGCTTGCTGTTGCCGGCGGTACAAGCCGCTCGGGAAGCAGCACGGCGAACCCAAGCGAGCAATAATCTTCGCCAGCTGATGATTGGAATGCTGAATTATGAAAGTGCCTATCAGCATTTCCCGCTTCAGGCGATTGCCGGAGCGGATGGAAAAAAGCTGCTCAGCTGGCGGGTCGCCCTGCTGCCGTTTATGGAAGAGCTGGATTTGTATCAGCAATTTCACCTGGACGAACCCTGGGACAGTGAGCACAACCTCAAGTTGCTTGAGCAAATGCCCGACGTTTATCGCAGTCCGAATGTCACCTTGGAGGGAAAAACGCTCTATTTGGCGGTCACCGGACCGGGAACTGCGTTCGAATCGGGGAAAAAGCGACGGTTGAGGGATGTCACCGACGGCCTGAGCAATACGATTGGGCTGGTCGAAGTCGCTCCCTCCGCGGCGGTGCCTTGGACCAAGCCCGAGGACTTTACTTATGAGGAGGGCGCGGATTTGTCCGGGCTGCAAGGCGTCAGGCCGGGAGGATTTTTGGTTGCCTTTCTCGATGGCAGTACGAGGCTGATCGCCAAAACAGTTGATTTGGACGTGCTGCGGAAATTGTTTTTGATCAACGATGGGGAAGTGCTTGGCGACTTGGATCGGAACCCGTAAGGGACTGGACAATGCGGTTTGTCAGGCAACAAAGGCAGGGAGAGTCGGGAACGTGACGAAATTGGAACCACTGCGATTTAATCCTGGAGGAACCGTCGGGCGACCGGGCGTGACGGCGGCTGATTTGGCGGCGCTCGCGCCGCGCTTGGACGAAATTCGCGCCGAGATGCTGGGAACCGACCTGCAGCTATTCGCAGGCAACGGGACCATCCCGCCCGAGAAGCAACCGCTCGATGCCGGCTTTCTGGAATTGCCGGAGCGGATGCTCGATCCCTATCTGACGACCCGCAAGGAGAGCGAGTTGTTTCGGATTCTTCGCACCGCTCAGGAATTGCAGGCCAAAGTCGATCGGTTGGTGGTCCTGGGGATCGGCGGTTCCTACATGGGTGCGCGGGCGATCATCGAGTGTTGCTGCGATCCGTTTGTGAACGAGTTGCCGGCGGGAGAGCGGGGTGGACGGCCGAAGGTTTATTTTGCCGGCTATAACGTCGACAACGACTCGACCCGCGGCCTGTTGCATCTGCTGCGAGCAACCAACCGCCCCAATGATCCGCATTCCCGCTGGGGCATGATCGTCATCAGCAAGAGCGGTGGCACGCTCGAAACAGCGGCTGCCTTGCGGCAGTTCATCAATGCCTGGATCGAGACTTATGGTCGCGAACAACTGGGGGAGTTTCTGATCCCGATTACTGGAACCAGCGGCAAGCTGGCCAGCCTCGCCGATGCGATTGGCTGCCCGGTTCGCTTTCCGGTCCCGGAGGGGGTTGGCGGACGGTTCTCGGTGCTCTCCGCAGTCGGCCTGCTGCCTGCCGCCGCGATGGGAGTCGACGTGGTCAAACTGCTCGAAGGCGCGGCCGCGATGAACGATCACTTTCGCCTCGCCAGCCCCGGCGAAAACACGGTGCTCGACTACGTGGCCGTCAATCACCTCGCCGAGCGGAATCTCGGCTGTCAAACCCGGGTCTTGTCGGCTTGGTCCAACGCGCTGGAGTCGGCCGGGTTATGGTACGACCAGTTGTTGGCTGAGAGCCTCGGCAAGAAGGAGTTGGGAGCATTGCCGTTGACCGTGGTCAACACGCGCGATTTGCACTCCCGCGCCCAGCAACATCAGGAAGGCCGGCGCGACAAGTTGGTCAATAATCTGATCGTCGATCATTACCGCCATGACCCCCTGCCAGTTGGGCGCACGGGCTGGAATCAGGATGGATTGGATGATTTGGCGCAGCGGACGCTGCCCGAATTGATGGCTGCGGCGATTCGGGGAACGAACGATGCCTACCGCGAGGCCGGTCGGCCGACAACCGATCTTCATCTGCCTGCAGCGGACGAAGCTTCGCTGGGGCAGTTGTTCCAGATGCTGATGCTGACTACCGTTGTCGAGGGGCGGTTATTGGGAATCAATCCTTACGGGCAACCGGGAGTTGAAGCGTACAAGCTGCATATGAACCGATACCTGCGGCAAGGTTTGTAGATGGTTCAGGCACAGCAGGTGGATGAAGCTGTGTTCGACTTGAGGTGCGGGAATTGACTTGAGACAACAGGCAAACGGGGAGTCGGGCTGATGAGTTTGGATTTAACCTGGTTCGGGCATGCGACATGGCAGATTCAAGCCCCGCCGCACTGGATCGTGATTGACCCGTTCTTTGACGAAAACCCAGTCTGCGAACAGTCGGCAGAGAAAGTCGAATGCGACTACATTTTGCTGACGCATGGTCATTTTGACCACGTGGCGGATGCGGCTGCGATTGCCAAACGGACCGGGGCTCAGGTTCTGGCAAACTATGAAATTACGAATTGGCTTCGCAAGCAGGGAGTCGCCAGTGTCATGGGCATGAACCTGGGCGGCACCTTTCGGACAAAGTTCGGGGCGGTCAAACTGACCCCGGCGTTGCACAGCTCGATGTTGCCCGATGGCGCCGATGGCGGGGTGGCAGGCGGGTTTCTGCTGGAAATTGGCAAGAGCCGGATTTACTTTGCCGGCGACACGGCTCTGTTCTCTGACATGAGCTTGAATGCACGGAAACCGATTGACGCAGCGATCCTGCCGATCGGCGATCTGTTCACGATGGGGATTGAAGACAGCATCGAAGCGATCAAACTGCTCAAGCCCGAATATGTGTTGCCCTCGCATTACGGGACTTGGCCGCAAATCGCTCAGGATGTGGAAGACTGGGCCCGTCGAGTCCGAGCCGAGACCAGTGCCGTGCCGGTTGTTCTGAAATCGGGCGAGTCGTTCAGGTTGGAGCGCTGAGGCGGCGCCGCGGCGGAAACTGCAAGTTCGTTATCAGTTGGAGACAGAGTGTGAAGATCAAGTATCGGCAGCCGCAAGGGAGAAGTCACAGCCTCCACCGTCAGCTTTGGGAGCTGCCTTGGGGACTGTTGTGTTTGGTTTGTTTTCTCGGATTCTGGCCTGAACTGCTCAAGGCCGAGGAACCACTCCGCTGGAAATTCGAAACTGGACAGAAGTACCGGGTCGAGATGGCGCAAAACACCAGCACGCTGACGGAATACGAGACCAAGTCCAGCAACCTGGCTTCCGAGACGCGGCTCGAGTTGGCTTGGGAAGTGGTGGCGGTCGAAAATGGTGTGGCGACGGTCAGTCAGCGGCTGGATCGGTTGGTTCTGCAACTCGATTTGCCGACCAAGGACGGCGCAGGCAAGGTCTTATTCGATTCGGCAGACCCGTCGCTGAGCCTGAATTTGAAGCCCGAAATGCAGGCTCGTTTGCAGGCTCTGGCAGGGACCCGGTTTCAGGTCAAGATTCGCGACAATGGACAGGTTGAGGGAGTCGAGGCCGACTCGGCCAGTTTGACGGCTTGGCAGGCCGCATCGGGTTCGGATGCTGTTCGCTCGCAACTCAGTCCCGAGGGGCTGGCGAAGCTGTTTTCCGAATCCAGTCTGCCCTTGCCGCTGGATGAGGCAGCCGCGAAGGATGGCTGGGCTGTCGCCGGCAAGCTTTCCGGCCCCTGGGGTGAGTTGAACTCGGAAACGAAGTATCGGCTGGCGGGAGAGCAGACGTTCGATGAGCGTCCGGCGCTGATGGTCGTGATGGAGCGGAACGTCAAGCCGGGAACCGAGTCCGCGCAACCCGCCGCAAACGCGGGGGTGGCCGAGTCTTCTCGTTTGCGCCAGCACGAAGCGCAAGGGGAGTGGTTTTTCGACCCGGCCGCTGGGCAACTGCTCGGGGGGAAAGTCGTGCAGCGAATCGAGGCGGAACGGGTTTATCGCGAAGAGACGATGAAGACCGTGTATCGGTCCACGACTTCGCTGCGCACGCAGCGATTGAACTGAAGCAGTCCGGGAATTGGGAGCGTTGCCAAATGGGATGGTGGCTGTTGGCCCGAGCGGGCGATGTTCCTCTCGGTGAGGGACGAGCCTTCGAAGTTGCCGGGCGAACCATTGCCTTGTTCCACATCGCTGGGCAATGGCATGCGATCGAAGATCAGTGTCCTCACATGGGCGCTTCGCTGGCAGCCGGCTATCTCGAGGGTTGTGTGGTCGCCTGCCCCTGGCACGCTTGGAGATTCGATCTTCGTGATGGATCGTGGTGCGACAATCCACGTGTCAAAATCGATGCCTTCCAGCTCAAAGTCGAGGGCGATCAAATCTGGGTCGAACTGCCAGGCGAGCCCCCGGGCGATTGACCCGCCAGGAACAAGACAGACGGAGAAGTGGCCGAGCGGCCGGTTTTGGCGTGGAGTGGTATTAGCCGATCGGAAATCAAGTGATCGGGAATCAAGTGAGGGCGGGAGCATGAGTGCAGCGAACGTGGAGCGGACGGCCGGGGGAGATCCAGTGGCGGACATCTCGCTCGGAGATTTCCAACAGTTGATTAAGCGAATGTACTTTGAAAAGGATGTTGCCCGCGGAGTCGAGGGGACATTCATGTGGTTGATGGAAGAGGTTGGAGAACTGGCGACCGCTTTGCGGGAGAAAGAGCCAATCAACCTGGCGGAGGAATTCGCCGATGTGTTGGCGTGGCTGGCGACCATCGCAAACGTGGCTGGGGTCGACTTGGCGGGTGCGGTGCGGAAGAAGTATGGCGGTGGTTGCCCGGGCTGCGGGAAGCTGGTTTGCGCCTGCCCCGACTCAGAAAAACCATGATTGTTGCTGGCCTTGAGACCGATTTGGCGGGTTGTCGCCGAGGGGGTTGTTTGACTGCGGGGAATGGCTGAATTTGGGCCGCTGCGGTATGCTGGAAGCCGTAGCTTGCGACAGGCATCTTGAATGCGGGCCTGCTCCGGTTCTAGGCGAACGGGCAGCGAGTGTGGGGTTGCTGTCTTTCCCAAATTTTGGAGTTCGAGTTTCCGGCCATGCCTCGTTCCGCCCGCTC
>JAJTFE010000075.1 GCA_021298375.1 Blastopirellula sp.
AAACGATTACCTCGCCCGCCGCGATGCCGAATGGATGGGCTCGGTCTATCGCCTGCTCGGGCTCACGGTCGGACTCATCCAAACCGAGATGCAGCGGGAGGAACGCCGCAGAGCCTATGCGGCTGACATTACTTACGGCACGATGAAGGAATTCGGCTTCGACTTCCTTCGCGATCACTCCATGGGCAAACGCCAACGAGACGCGGAACTCTGGTTCGGGCATCACCGCTCCAACTCCCAGACGGCCGATGCCATTCCCGTCCAGCGAACGCCTTACTACCTGCTGGTCGATGAAGCCGACAGTATATTGATCGACGACGCCCGGACGCCGCTGATTCTCAGCGCCGCACCCGACCCGGACGCGAAGCAGCGTCAACTCGACTTGTATCGCTGGTCAGCGGAGGTCGCTCCCCAGTGCGCAGAAGACGAGCACTACCTGTACGACAAAGAAAAGCGCCGCGTCGAGTTATCGACTATCGGCACAGCGTTTATTCGCAGTCTCGTCAAACCGCCCTCGCTGGCCGGCACCGGTCTGCTGGAAATGTATGAAGCTGTCGAGCGGGCGATTCAGGTCTACCGCGACTACAAGCTCGATCGCGATTATGTGATTCGCGAGGGTGAGATCGTGATCGTCGACGAAGCGACCGGGCGAGTCTCGCCGGGGCGGCGCTGGAGTCGCGGAATCCATCAGGCTATTGAAGCCAAGGAGAAAGTCGAAGTCACGCTCGAGACGCGGACGGAAGCCAAAATCACCGTCCAGGCCTACGTCAATCGTTATCCCGTCATCGGCGGAATGACCGGGACCGCTTTCACCAGCGCCCGCGAGTTTCGCAAGGTTTACCGGACGCCCGTGAAAGTGATCCCGCCGAACCGGCCCTCGAAACGCCAAGCCCTTCCCGAAATCGTCTGTCCCGATGAAAACTCAAAATGGGATGCGGTCGTGGCTGAGATTGCCGCAGTGCACAGCCTGGGGCGGCCCGTGCTGGTTGGCACCCGGTCAATTGCCAAGTCCGAAATCCTCTCACACCACCTGCGCGCCCGGGGAATTCCCCACTTGGTGCTGAATGCCAACCATGTGGAACGCGAGGCCGAAATCGTCTCGCATGCCGGGCAACTTGGGCGCGTAACCGTCGCTACCAATATGGCTGGGCGCGGAACAGACATCCAAATCAGCGACGAGTGCAAGGAACTGGGCGGTCTCCATGTGGTCGGCACCGAACTGCATGAGTCAGCTCGAATCGACCTGCAGTTGTTTGGCCGCTGTGCCCGGCAAGGCGATCCCGGAACGATTCGGCAATTCATCGCTCACGATGACCAGTTGCTGGAGGCCGCCCACGGGACGGCGCGAGCAAACTGGTATCGGAAGATTGGCAAGCTGCGGGGAACAGAGTGGTGGGTCAAACTTTTCCGCAAGGCTCAGCAAAAAGTCGAAAGCCGGCACTACCGGGCAAGAAAAATCCTCATGTATAATGAGGCTCAACTCGCCAAATCGCAAAAAGAAATGGGCTTGGACCCAATCCTCGACCATCTCGACTAGACGACTGCCCACTTCGCCAATCAAAACCCCTCCCCCAATCAAAACCGTACGCCCGATCACAACCGGATCCATCGCGCTCCCTCCGTTGCCCGCTGAATCTGTTCGGAACCCGATTCCGGGCGCGGTGCCGGAATGCGCTTCGAATTGCCATCAGGGCTGAATCCGGCTGGCGAAGTTGCCCGAGCTCCGCGCGAGCACGCGGTCCTTTGGCAAGCATCGGTTCAGTTCAACGCGGGTTGAGCAGGGAGTTGGGCGCATGCCGGCTGGGTAACTGTCGCTTGGGGACGATGGCCAACCGCAGGCGATTCGAATGCGTCGATTCAATTGGAACGGACCCCAGCCTTGAACTGGCCGAGTAACGCTCGTCCTCGCACTTGCCGCAGCAGTCAATCAGCAAACACGGAACCCTCCAGAGATGTCTACAGACACCCGCAATCAAAACGAAGCCGCGGAGCAGGTCAAGCAGCAGGTTCGCAACACGATTCAGGAACTGCGGGCGCTGGTCCGGGCCGACCTCTCGTTTGACGAGTTCTGCCAGACCTTGCTGAACAAGGCTGTGCCGCTGACTGGCGCCCACGGGGCGATCATCTGGCGCGCGGGCGGCGAGGGGGGGCAACTCATCATGGCGGCGGCGCATGGCCCCCGCGTCGAAGAGATTCAGCCGCAGCATCCGGCTCATCAAAGTTTGCTGCTCGACGCTGCCAGCAAGCAGCACTCTCTGGTTGTGCCGTCCGAAGCGCTCGGCCTGTTTAACGGAGTCGTGAACGCAGCGGGGGATCGGCCGGGCGAAATGCTGCTTTTGGTGACTCCCGTATTTGATCGCAAAAAGCAGTGCTGGGGTGTACTCGAGCTGCTTCAGCGGCCGGATATCATGCCGGCGGCCCAGCAGGGATACCTGAAGTTTCTCGGCGAACTGGCCGGACTGTTTCCACGCTGGCATGAGCAAAACGACCTTCGCCAAATGTCCTCGGCGGAATCCAACTGGGTCAATCGGCTGAACTTCGCCAAGGAAATTCACCGCTCGACCGAACTGGAGCCAACGGCTTATGCCGTGGCCAACGAGGCTCGTCGCCTGCTGCATGCCGACCGGGCCTGCATCGCGATTTGGGACGGCAGCCAGTGCCAGATCCGCGCGATCAGCAGCCAGGACCGCTTTGATAATCGGGCAAATGTGGTCAAAAGACTTCGGGCAGTCGCAACCGCCGCAGTCCGTTCCTCCACGCCGCTCTGGCTGACCGGCGACACGACGGCACTCCCGCCCAAGGTGGCCGCCCTGGTCAACAGCTATCTGGACGAAGCCCACAGCCGAACCCTGGCGGTGCTTCCGATGGAAGAGTATCAAGCTGCCAGCACGTCGATTAGCGTCAAGCGGACTCGACCGCAGCGGAAGCGGAAGCTGGGCGCTCTGGTTTTGGAGTACTTCGATCGCGAGGTCCCGCGAGAGGCGCACGAGGATGAGCTGCAACTGGTGCTCGACGAGGGCTCGGTAGCTCTGACCAATGCTCTGGAGACGAATGAAATTCTGTTTCTGCCGCTGCTCCGCTGGCTCGGCGGGATCAAGCGATTCCTGTTCGCCGACCACCTGTCCAAAACGCTCACGGCGCTCGGGGCGCTGGCGTTGCTGACCGCATTTATGTGCCTTTGGCCCACGCCAATGCGTTTGAAGATCGACGGAGTCCTGCAACCCGAGATTCGCCGCAACCTGTTCACTGAACTGGACGGGGTGGTGGAAAAAGTCAACGTCGATCACAAGTCGAATGTGAGGCAGGGCGAACTCCTGCTGGAGTTGAACAACGAACCGCTGCGGCTCAAGGCGCTGGAACTCTCAGGCCAAATCAAAACCAATCGCGAGCAAATCGATGGCTTGCGCCGGCAGCAGCTGCAGCAGAAGAACATGAAGGAAGACGAACGGCTTTCGATTGCCGGCCGAATCGAGCAGCTGGAAATTCAGAACAAGAGCCTCGAAGAGCAACTGGCTCGCGTCGAGCGGCAATTGGAGTCGCTGCGGATTTACAGCCCCATTGATGGCACGGTGTTGACCTGGGAGGCCCGGCGTCGCCTCGAGCAGCTTCCCGTCCAAGCCAACCAACCGGTGCTTTCGGTTGCCAAGCTCGACGGTCCCTGGCAGGTTGAGTTGATGATCCCGCAAAATCGGGTCGGCTACGTGACCCGGGCCTTGCAGGAGAATCCCGCCAAACAACTCGAGACTGAATTTGTCCTCGCCACCAATCCGAACGTGAGGATCAAGGGCCGCCTCCTGCGGATTGCCGAGCGAGCCGAAGCGGACCCCAACGGGTCGCTGGCTTTCCGAGCGATTGTCGAGGTCGACAAGGCGGGGTTAACCAACCCTCAACCGGGTGCGGGCGTTTCTGCCCGGGTCAATTGCGGCCAGCAACCGGTCGGCTTTGTCTGGTTTTTCCAGATTGTTGACTTCGTGCGAACCCATTTGTGGTTCTAAGCGTTTCAGCTCGTCGCCGGCCCCCCGTCGGGGCTTGCCGGCTCTGCCGGGCTGAGGATCGTTGTTACTGTTTCTTCGGACACTTTCCCCATGTCAGTCGCCGCTCCGCCAGAACCGCAAGCAGCCATCAAGCTGAAAATGCGCGGCGACCTGTCCGCGGTGCGGCAACTGTATCAGGGTGTCGAGTATTGGGTTGTCAAAGAGCCGTTAGGGCAGAAGTTCTATCAGTTCCCGCCGAATGTCTATTACATTCTGCAACAGCTCGATGGTCAGACCTCGGTCGAACAGGTCCTGGACCGTTATCACAAGCAGTTCGCCCCCAAGCGACTGGACCGCGACCAACTGCAACAATTGCTGCAGCGATTCCACAAGGATGGGCTGGTCGTTTCCGAAGTCAGCGGTCAAGGCACGGAGCTGCTGCGACGAGGCCGGAAGGCCAAATGGATGGAGCGTCTGTCGTCGCTGAGCAACATCCTCGCGATTCGCTTTCGAGGTTTTGATCCGGAAGCGGTCCTCAATTTCCTCAACCGCTGGGTCGGCTGGATTTTTTCACCGGCGTTTGCCCTGGGGATCGCGGTGCTGGGGCTGGTCGCAGCGGGGAGCGTGATTGTCAATTGGACTGACTTTCAAGCGCGGCTGCCCGGATTCGAACAGTTTTTTGATCCGCGGAAGTGGTGGTTGTTTGCCCTGGTTCTCGCCGGAACCAAGATTTGCCACGAGTTTGGCCACGGTCTTGCCTGCCGCAGATTTGGCGGCGAGTGCCATGAGATCGGCGTAATGCTGCTGGTCTTCACACCCTGTCTGTACTGCAACGTATCGGACAGTTGGCGAATGCCGAACAAGTGGCATCGGGCGATCATCGGCGCGGCTGGGATGTACGTGGAGCTGATTCTGGCTACGCTCGCAACCTTCGTCTGGTGGTTTGCCGAGCCGGGCGTGGTGCGCGATGTCTGTCTCCAGGTGATGCTGATCGCCTCTGTCAGCACGGTCTTGTTTAACGGCAATCCCCTGCTCCGCTTTGACGGCTACTACATTGTGAGCGACTTGCTCGAAATCCCCAATTTGCATCAGCGTTCGGCAAAGGCTCTGTCTTCGCTGCTGGGGCGTTACTGGTTGGGCTTGCCACCCTCGCCAGACCCGCTGCTGCCGCAAAACCGCATGTGGGCCTTTGCCGCCTTTACGGTGCTGGCGTTTGTGTATCGGATTTTCATCATGGTTTCGATCTTCCTGTTCCTCCACAGTTGGTTGAAGCCTTATGGGCTGGAGGCAATCGGACAGGCGATCGCCCTGTTCTCGCTGCTGGGGCTGGTTGGTTTTCCGTTGTATCGCTTGATTCGATTTCTGACAGTACCGGGGCGCATGATGCAAATCAAAAAGGGGCAATTCGCGATTGCCACGGCGATAATCGCCACTGTGGTCGGCTCGATTTTGTTTATCCCCTGGCCGCATTACCTCCGCTGCCGCGTGCTGATGATCCCCAACCGGCTCGAGACCATCTACGCCCGGGAGGGCGGCACGATCCGCGAACTGATGATTCGCCCCGGTTCAGAGGTGGCCGCCGGCCAGGTTCTGGCCCAGTTGGAAAATCTCGATCTCGCCCTGGAACTCGAGCAAAACCGCGGTGCCTTGCTGGAAGTACAGCACAAGCGCGAGCTTGCCCAGCGAGCCGCGAATGTCGATACCCTCAGCAACATCGACTACTTGCGGGAAATCAGCGCCCTGAATTCTGAAGCCGAGGAATTGCGGAAACGGATTGTCCTGCTCCAAAGTCGCATCGGTGCCCTGCGAATCACCAGCCCGATTGCCGGATCAGTTGTCGCAACCCCGATGCTGGAGACCCTCCCCGGCGAAGTTGACCTGCCCTTGGTCGACCGCCAACCAGTCGTCAGCGGCGCGCAGGTCGGCTACACCCTCAGTCGCGGCGAGCGACTTTGCGAGGTTGCTGACTTCACCAATTGGCGAGCCGTGATTCTGCTGCAGGAAAATCAAATCGACTTCGTGCAACGATCGAAGCCAAGGTCGGTTTCGTCGGAGTATCGGATCGGCTGACGATGCGACAGCAGCGTGAAGAGACGATCGACACGATGCAGCAACGGATTCGGGTTCCGGACCTCGTCTCCGAGCTCGTCGCGCGAATGTATCAGGAAGAGATTCAGTATTTTGCCGAAGCCGTGGTCGATCCCAAAGGCCTGCCACTGAAAGTTGGAATCGATGGGCAGTGCCGACTCTACGCTGGTAACCGCAGTCTCGCGGCCCGGTTGTGGTGGTGGTTCAACGCCAATTTTGGAACCTGACCAGCAGCTTGATGCCGAGACACGTGGCTTTCAGCGGCGGTGCACCTTGGCTCGGAATTGCCCGGAGCTTGCCTTAGAATGAGGAGCAGGCTCCGCGCAGCCTGAGCGGGGCTGCCCCGGCAAGTGAGGCCCTCGGGCTGGCAGCGGCGACCAACTTTTTTCATCTGCGGAACATTCCCGTTTTTGTTAGCGAAGAGAATAGACACCATGAATCGAATCAGTCGTCGAGGATTTTTCGGGACAGGAGCTCTGGCTGCCGCCGCCGTTTGTTTGGGCACGCGTCCGGTTTGCGCGGCGATTCCAGGGTGGACGATGACGCAAGACCAGCCCCAGCGTTTCCGCAAGGCCGTCAAGATCGGGATGGTGAACGTCCCCGGTTCGCTTCAGGACAAGTTTCAAGTCCTGAAAGACTTGGGCTTTGACGGGGTTGAAATGGACAGTCCAACCGATCTGAAGGCCGGCGAGGTTCGCGCCGCCAGCGAGGCAACCGGTTTGCCCGTGCACGGAGTCGTCGATTCGATCCACTGGAACAAGACCCTCTCTCACCCCGACGAGGCCGTTCGGCTGGAAGGTCTCGAGGGACTCAAAACCGCGATCCGGGACAGCAAGGCATTTGGTGGAACCAGCGTGCTGCTCGTACCCGGCGTCTGCAACAAGGAGGTCACCTACGAACAAGCCTGGGAGCGGTCCATTCCGCTGATCAAGCAGGCCTTGCCGCTGGCCGAGGAACTCCAGATCGATATTCTGCTGGAAAATGTCTGGAACAACTTTTTGACCGATCCCAAGGAAACGGCCCGCTACATCGACGAAATTGGCAGCGACCGAGTTGGCGCCTATTACGATGTCGGCAACAGCGTGCGCTACGCCAACCCGGTGGAATGGGTGAAGGTCTTGGGCAAGCGGATCCGCAAACTCGATATCAAGGAATACGACCTTGAGCTCGGCAAGACCAAGGGCTGGTACGAAGGCTTCAAGCCGGAACTGCTCGAAGGCGGGCTCCCCTGGCACGATGTCATGGTCGCCCTTCAGGAACTGGGCTACAGTGGCTGGGCTACTGCGGAAATTCCCGGTGGCGATCGCGAGCGATTAAAGCAGATTGCCGAACGGATGGATCGGATTTTCGCCAGCTGAGTGCTTGGGGCGGGAAAAATCCGGGTGAGGGCTGCCGGACAGGGGCTGCCGGACAGGGGCTGCCGGACAGGGGCTGGTAGCTTAGGTTCAGCGTGCTGACGCGGCCGGACTTGGCGAACCAAGCCCCAAATTCAGAGCGAAGTCCTCGGTTATTGGGCTTCTTTAAGTCAGGGCTTCTTTAAGTCAGGGCTTCTTTAAGTCAGGGCTTCTTTAAGTCATAGCGATACTTTTCCAGCAGCGGCGTGATCAGCCGCCGCAGGGTTTCGTTGAGCAGGTCAATGTTCGGCTCCAGTTTCATCAGGAAGCGGCGGGCCTGTTCTTCTTCCCCGAAGTCGTCGCAGACGATTGCCAGGCCCGCTGCCCCGGCGGCCTGAAACTCGGGTTGGTCATCGCAGAGATAGAGTTCATTGAAATACGTGAAGGCTTTATCCAGCCTCGGTTCCGACCCGGCGAGATAGAGTTCGGCCAGGCGCTGTTTGGCAAAGCGATGATAGAGTTGGGTCCGATTGCGGGCGTCCGCCGCCGCCTCCTCAATCGGGAAAAAGGTCATCACCGCCTCAAAGTACTCGGGAGATCTCCCCCAGTAGGCGGCGCGGTATTGTTCGACCACATCTTTCTCCCGCGCGATTCGCTGGACAGGCTGATAATCGCTGCGGAACGGATCGAACGGCGGGTTCAGCCGGGCAAAGGTCACTCCGGCGATCAGGCCAACCAGGCTGATCGCCAGCAGCCCGGCAATGACGGCGGGCGAACGCCACCAGGAGCGAAGATGCCCCTGCATCACTGACTGCAGTTGACGGGTCACCGCGAGCTTGGCGGTCCGGCCAGGCAATTCGAATTCTCCGGTCGCCAGTTCGGTCGCAGCCAATTTCTCGGCCAGCGAGTCAAAATCCTGCTCGCCGTCGAGCTTTACTTTGCGAAGTTCCCGCAGCAATTCGGCGGCGTTTTGCGGCCGGTCATCGGGACGCTTGGCCGACATCTTCTGAATCAAGTCGCACAAGTCAGCTGGAACGTCGGGGCGAATCTTGTGTAAATCGGGCAGCGGCGAGTTCACCTGCTTGAGCGCCACCGCCAAGGCCGTGTCTCCCTCGAAGGGCGGAAAACCGGCGAGCATGTGAAAGGCGGTAATTCCCAGCGAGTAGATGTCGCTGCGCGGGTCAACCGAGCCACCTTCGACCTGCTCCGGGCTCATGTACAGCGGCGTCCCCATGGTGACGCCAATCTGCGTCAGGTCCATCCGGCTGGCTTCGTTGGACAAGCGGGCCAGTCCAAAGTCGGTGACTTTTACCTCGCCGCTGGGACTGATCATGATGTTTTCCGGCTTGATGTCCCGATGGGTCACTCCCATCTCACCAGCCTTCTGCAAGGCCATCGCCGTCTGCCGGAGGACATTCAAGGCCATGGTCGTTTCGACCGCGCCATGGCGACTGAGAAACTGGCGGAGATTGCGCCCGGGTACATACTCCTGCGCGATAAAGTGCAAACCGCCTGTCGCGCCAACTTCGTAGATCTGAACAATACTCGATTGAGTCAAAGCCGCAGCCGCTTGAGCTTCCCGGACGAAACGCTGGACATACGCGGAGTCCTTGCCCAATTCGGGCTTGAGCACCTTGAAGGCGACTTTGCGCCGCAGCGAAATCTGCTCGGCCAAATAGACATCGGCCATCCCACCGGATCCGAGCCGGCGGAGGAGCGTGTAGTCACCCAAGGTTTGCCCTACCAAATCCTGAGGCGCTGGATCCCGAGACCCCGGATCCCGAGACCCCGGACCCTGAGACGCTGGCTTTGCTGGAAAGTCCTTATCCACGAAGTCCCCGTAAACGAACAGATCCGCAAAGCGGTGGCCGCGGACAGGTCGGCCACGCCGGCCGACGACCGCTATCCTTACATATTAGAGTGCCGCTGGCGGGAAGACGAGCAGGAACCCGGCCAGCTCAAGCCGTGCCGCCGCTGGGGCGAGGGCACTCGATAATACGCACGATAATACGTAATCGTCGCTGATTCGGCCCGCGCAACCGAAAAAATTTTCCGAAAGTTCTCAGGGTTCAGGCAATCTTAAGGTTGGCCGGAATCGCCCGCACCCTGTTTTGGCACACCTCGTCACGGCGCACCTTGTTACTGCGCACTTCGTCAGCGCATCCTGTGACACCGCCTCTGGGCTGCGTCCTATCCGGCGGCCGGTCCAGCAGCCGGGCGGGACGATCTTAGTGCTTGACCTTGGCCCAGTACTCGTCGAAGGCACCGGGAAGGAAAAAGTCTGGGCTGTTGTCGAGGTCGTGGCATTCCATGCAGAGCCCCTCGCGAGCTTGCTTCATGGTGACTCGCATTTCTTTGCGCAACTTCTTTTGCACATCTTCTGCGGCAGGATTTGCCTTGTTTTCGGCAGCTACGTGGGCAGAGGCGGGGCCGTGACAATTCTCGCAACCATTTCCGTGGAGAGCGACGTCCTTTTCCAGATTCAGGTAACCGGACTTGTAGGGAAAAAAGTTCTGGGGATTCCACCCGGTCACATGGCAGCTGAGGCACTCGGGATCAAAATTGCGTTTGACCCAGGTCCGCTCGCCGGGGTCGGTCAAATCCTTCGTCGCCCGCGAGTGCGGCCCAATTTCGCCACCTGCGCCGTCGACCCCATTCAACCAGATGTCATGTTCTTTCTGGTGGCATTCCTGGCACGCGTTGGTGCCGACGAATTCGTAACCTGACTTGTGATTGCGGGGTGTGATGTCGGGAAAGCTCGCAGGATTTTCGTAAAGCAGCCGTAAACGGTCTTGATACGCCTTGAACTGGAGCTTGATCTCTTCAGAATCGTCAAACCGCGCATCCATCGGGACGCGTTCGTACTTCACCTCTCGTTGGGGAGAGGTGTACAACGCAACCAGGCCAGCGTGCATCCCCTTCACACCGACTTGAATCATTTGGGTGATATGCCGCTCCGAAACGATCGGCTCGGGCAGCAACGTCGGGTCGCCAGCTCCCCCCGTGGTTACCATCACGTCAAAGATCGGGAATTGCTTCGCCAAGCCGCGGCTCTCCTCCAGCGAGGCGTCGGCGATCAAGACCAGCAGATCGCATTTCTCGGCCTGTAACTTGGGGACGATCTTCTTCAGACCCTCTTCCGCGGAAACCGTCCGAATGTCGGTGTCCTTGATCAGAGCCCGATGCTCATTGGAGAGGACCGACGTAATGCCGACCCGCTTGCCATTCTTTTCCACGATCCGATAGGGATTGATCAACGACTCGTCGAGCACAACAACGTTGCAGCTGACAAAAGGGTTTTGGTTTTCAAAACTATTGACCATGATTTGAGCCAAGTCAGTTCCGCTGGTCTTGAGGTCTTCGTGGCTCACGGAAACAGCCTGATAGCCCATCACCTTGGCCAGCGACTGGTAGACCATTTCCAGTTGCAATTGAGGTTGTTTGCCAATCCGTCGAATGACATTGCCGGTGTCGATCGGAATCAAGTCCCAGCCCCGTTGCTCAAGCAGTTTCTGTGCGGTGTGCCGCCGCAACAGCCCTCCCTTTTGATTGGCTAAGCCAGTACAGCCGCAAGGTTCGATGTAGCCGTGCAGTTCACCGGAGATCATCAGGCAAAGGTCGGGCTTGGCCCAATCCTTGACCAGTTCTTCTGCCGGCGGAAATTTCGGAGCCGTTTCCTGCGGGCCTGGCTCCTGGGTGGCTTGATTCTGAGCGGCTTGATTCTGGGTGGCTTGACCCTGAGGGACCGTTCCATTTTCTTGCACGGCCAGCAAAACGGAGGATTGGTCCAACTCGGGCAGCGAATCGGATGGACGCTGAATCCACCAGGCTCCGCCGAAGCTGAGGCACACGGCACCGAGGAAACAGCACAAGTTGGAGCGAATCGAGGAAGTCATTCTTATCGGGTCTCAGCACATCAAGGAATCAAACCAAGCCGGGAGCAGGCTTGCTCAACGGTCCGGAATAACCAATCCGCCCATTCTAGAAGCATCTTTCGACTGAGTGAAAGTCCAATCGAATCGCTCGGCGGCAGGCAAACTCAAAAGCCCCGTTGCCGGGCCGGAATTTCATTTGATTTCAGCTCGGCGGGCTGACCCAAAATCAGCCGACACCGGGAAGTCCGTTCAAATATCTGCCAGCATCCTGAATCTGCCAGCATCACGTAAATGCCAGCATCGCAGCAAGTCGTCGTGTAATTCGGCCAACATTGCGCGAAAGAGCGAGTGCCGGCCAACGTTGGAGCGAATCACACCATCACCTGCCCGGCAGGCGGAATCCGTTCTCTGGGCTCGAACTTTCCAAATTCAATCCTCAAATTTCAAATTGACGACTTGCGGCTGATACTCAGCCTGGTCGGTTACCAGTTCTAACCGCGCCGCTTTCAACTCGGCAGGCAAGCCGGCGCCTATCGTAATTTTCAGAAGCAGCCCAGACTTGGCTCCCGGATGATTACTGAGCAGATCCGAGTTCATTTCGAGCGGCTCAACACTGAGCCAGTCGGGCAATTCCGGCTTTCCGTTCAAGAGAATCTGTTTCAGCTTGAGAGTTTCCGTTGTCGCGCAGACCAATTCGGTTTCCTTGATGTTGTCACTGCCCAGTTGAGCGCGGGAGAAAGCCAGTTCTTCGTTGAGCAGGCCGAGTCCCCCGTCGACTTGGGCCGTGACGGTCAGCACTGTGCGGGCCCCTTCTTCCGTTTGCACCACAATTGACTTGCTGAACCTCGATTCCGCCATTTTGGGACTGACCGTGATAGTCACTGGATAGGTGCTGCCAGCCGCAATTTCAGCACCGCCGGCCGGCAGGTCAACTGCCAGCGCAGCGGGTGGGGGCCCTGACATTTGAAACTTCAATTTGCGTCCTCCCGGATTGCGGAGGAGAAAATCAACGCTGGTTTTTGTGCCGGTCAGCAACTTCCCCAAATCGCGCGGATTGAGACCATCGATGGTGAGTTTGGTCGCTGCCTGCTGCGAGTTCTCTTCGGCCTGGGGAGCCCATTGCCCGTCAAAGAATCCTTCCTTGTTGTAGGCAAGTTGGAATTGGAAAAACCCCCACGCGGCCAAACCGCCGAGGACCACTCCCAAGATTGCCAAGAGAATGCCTTTAATACCGAGGTGCATGCGCCAAATCCGGGGGGAAAGAGAAATGTAAACTCGGCACGTCTGTCTATCCATGCCAATGGAGACCGAGCACCTGCCAACAAGGCTTTCAATTCAAAACGGACTGTCGGGGGCGTCAATCCAACCTTTTTTATCGCCTTTTCAGCGATCCAAATCAGATTTGTAGGAATCTTCAAGAGCGGGGATGAACAGCGGAATCTGGCGGCCATCATCCAGCCATAATGTCCCTTGAGATTCACCGCCGGGCGTCATTGGCAACAACGTCATTGTAGCATTTTGTTTTGAAGCTTTGATCAAGAAACCATGCCCAAGAACTTCGTTGGTCTTGTGCTTGACTTCCAGTATTTCACCCAGCTCAGCTTTAGCCGCATAGGATTCCGACAACGTCTTTCGTGCAAATTCGAGTGGAGAGAAAACGGCGTCAGGCTCCTGGCCACAGCCTGGAAATGCGAGGAGAAGGGCGACCAGCCAGAGCGAGTTCGGCAGCTTGTAGGTCATGGTAACGCCTTCCATTTTTCTTTCGTAGCGACCAATTGATCTCTGGTGTCATTGATCTCTGGTGCCAAGGTGCGGGCAGAGAGGATGCGATAGATTACGCGATAACAAAGGAAGCCCTGACCTCATTCCAGTTCTTTCAGTAACACGACTTGGCGATCACCAAACTTCAGGTTCTTGTTAGGAACCTCAATCATGGGGAGAACAGCGGTTGGCAAAGTCCGGCTTCGACGAAGTGAGGCATTGAATTTTTCCATCGTTGCAACCGCCATAGTGGACGTTGAATTGAGTGCGATTTGTTTAATCTCAGTACCACTCAACCACAGATTGGTTCTTGCTGTATCCAGTTTTTTGGCATCCCCGACAGTCAATATCAATAAATCGATCTTCTCATGCTGTTGAGTAGGGATAAATCCCTGGTCAGAAACCAAATCGAGGGAGGCAACGAGAATGTTGAGTTCCTCAGCCTGGATGCGTATTCCGGCTCTCTTTTCGCCAATCATCACTGATTCAATTAAAACCCCGTCATGCGGGGAGTTGTCGCTTTCTTCCGCGCGGCGTGATATCAGATCTCCAGCCCAACTGATCATTTTCGGCTCAAATTCTTCGCCAAGGATCAGTTCCTGCTTCGGCTGTAACTTTGCTGGATACTTTGTTGTCTTGCTCGGCAGTATTACAACATCCAATCCCGTATCTGTCTGAACGCGAATCAGTCCGCCGGAAATTTGGCGGACTTCTGGCGTTTGAGCGTACGTATCGGTAACGAACAACATCATCGCGATAGTTAGGGACAGGTACTTTACGGAGATAGCGCTTACCATGTTCAGTCAGCTCATTGGGGATGATGAAGGAGGACCTTCGATGGGATATCTGTCTGTCTGTCGGAACAAGTTTCCCGCCGGGAAGAGGGTGAGCTTGGCCACCTGCACTGCATTCGACAGGACCCCTTCATCATCGCGACCGCAAGCCAGCCGAGCAACCGGAGCCACCGCGCGGGCTGCGGAAAACGATGCCGCGCGGGCCGGCTCAACCGATCGCTTGACCGCGGAGAAAGCAGCGGCAGTTCGTAAAAAAAGACTGGAAATCGGGCCGTTGGTAGTCCGGGTAAGTCCAACGCTCCGCAGTCCATTCGCCGCGAAGCCAGTGCAGTGTCACTTCGGCGTAGATCCCCGAGTGCAGATAGATGCGATGATCGCGGTCCTTGGTCGTCGCCAACACCAGTTTGGCCTCAGTCAAATAGCCCGGGTCAAGGTTCAGCGGTCGCACTTCCGGGTGCCGGCCCAATCCAGCATATTCTGCTTCCCAGGCATTGGTTTGGAGTTTGCAGTTGGCCAAATCTGCGGGGTCAAACGCGCCAGGCTGGAAGGCGACAAACTGTTTTCGCAATCGCTCGCCCATGGTCGCCGTGTAAAAGCCGGTCTCCTGAAAGTCAAACTCAGGGCTGACCAACGCCGCCGCTCCCCAGCGGCTCTCGAGTCGCTCCTGAGCCCAGCGGAGTGCTTCGGGATAACGTGAAATCAACGCGCAGAGCAGCAAACTGCGGCTGAGTGTTCGAACGTCTCCCATTTCAAGCAATCCCCTGTTCGAAAAATTGAGCCTCACGGTCACAATTTCCCACTTCCAGACCGTGCCGCCTGGAGGGCCGATTTGGCCGGGCTCGTCCGGCGCTACTGCTCACTCCCGGGACATCTTAGTAGGACTTGGCAAAGATCGCGACGCGCTCGGTTGGCTGGCCGGTAAACAAACAGCGGCCAGCGCCGGGTTGGTCTTCGAGCGGCATGCAGCGAACGGTGACTTTGAATTCCTTCAGGCGTTCGCTGATTTCGGGAGTGTCGACGAAGTGCGCCCGGGCAAAGCCGCCATGGATTTCGGGCTCCTCTTCGTTAGCGGGTGTGAAAAACTTGCGGAACTCCTCGAAGTCGGTAAAGGTTCGCGTGTGTTGTTCGCGAAACAGCCGGGCCCGATCGAGCAGGTTTTGCTGCATTTCGTCGAGGATTCCGACGACCCGCGAGACAAACTCCCGGCGATCAATTCCTTCGGCCTTTCCTTGATCGCGTCGGGCCGCGAAGACTTTGTCCGCAGCCACATCGCGCGGCCCAATTTCCAGCCGGATGGGCACGCCCCGCTTGACGTGATACCACTTCTTTTCCCCGCCGCGCATCTCGCGGTCGTCAATGAAGACCACCAGTCCGCGGCCGTCGTACTGCACCGCAGCCAGTTCATGCCGCAGGTTCTGGCAGTATTCAAGCACCGCACTCCGCTCCTCGTCATTGCGGTAGATCGGCTGAATCACGATCTGCTTGGTCGCAATCTTGGGAGGCAGTACCAAGCCGTCGTCGTCGCTGTGCGTCATGATCAGCGCCCCGATCATCCGGGTCGACATCCCCCAGGAAGTGGTCCAGGCATAAACCTCGCGTCCGTTTTGATCCTGAAATTTAATCTCCTGGGCGCGGGAGAAATTCTGGCCGAGGAAGTGCGACGTCCCGGCTTGCAGCGCCTTGCGGTCCTGCATCATCGCTTCGATGGTCAGCGTCGAGTCGGCTCCTGGAAAGCGTTCGCCGACCGACTTCTCTCCCTTGATTACCGGGATCGCCATGTAATCCTCGGCGAAGCGGGCATAGACATCGAGCATCATTCGGGTTTCTTCCCAAGCCTCTGCCTTGGTGGCGTGCACCGTATGGCCTTCCTGCCAAAGAAATTCGGTAGTCCTGAGAAACAGGCGGGGACG
>JAJTFE010000318.1 GCA_021298375.1 Blastopirellula sp.
TCGTTCCTTTTTCGGTGGTAAACGATTTGGTGTTGCTGCCATCGCCGCTGGTCGTTTGCGCCGAGTTGAATCGACTGGACGAAGGCTTGTTGGCAGCGCTGGAGGAACTGGAATTGCCACTTGGAAGTTTCAGAAAATCGTTGACTTGGCTGCTGGTCGGTTTCTGGAACGAGCGTTCCGAGTTGGGGGCAACTCCGCCGGCCCGATTGCTGTTGCCGGACATCGTCGAGCGGTTGGCTTGGGGCCGCGAAGCGGCATCAGGGCGCTGCGTGGAAGGGCGTTGCGTGGAAGGGCGCTGCGCTGCGGGGCGCTGGGCTGCGGGCTGTTGTGCAGTTTGCGGCCGAGAGATCGTTTGCGGTGAGGCAGAGGGAGCCGTTCGGCTCATCGAAGGCGTACGGTTTTGCGAGTTTGAAATGGAGGGAGCCGGCGTTGAGGGGCGGCTGAAGTTGCCGCTGGGAGCCGGACGCGACATCCCTCCTCCTCCTCCGCCACCCCGGATTCCGCCGCCACCGCCTCCACCTCGGCCACGCTGGGCCCAAGCGGGCTCGGCAAACAACCCGAGACAGAATGCGACGGCAATTGCGGTGAAGAGAAAGGTTGGACGCATCTCGAAGACTCGCAGGTTAAATGGATCAAAAATTCATTTATCGATAACAGACGGAAAACCCGATCGAACATCACCGTCCACGGATCAAACGGTCAAAAGCCCCACAGTCGCGGCCCACATCGTCAACATCACACTGAGGAGTATTTCAAGCACAGTGCCGTGTCCGCTGAAGCTGTCGCTATTTGTCGCCACTCGGCAGGCTGGGGGCAACCGCTTGGTTGGGGGCCTGTTCAGTGGAGCTGTTAGGTGATTCCATTTCGGCAGGCGTTGTCGTGGGCGCATTTTGAGAGCTCGAGGCGTCACCTGCGGTCGCGTTGAAACCAGGACGGACGACCAGAATCTTTTTGATATTGGGTAAAAAACGTCCGGAGACTTTGCGACCGATCGCTTGCCAGTAATAGCTGTTCTCGTCGCGCGGCGTGTAGACCAGAGTGTTTTCAGCCTCTTGTCCCTCGGTCAGGATCATCCGACTGCGAACGACCCAGGTTCCATTTTCCTCACTCCAGACACCCTCGCCAAAGGCGCCATCAGAGTCAAACATCCATGAGCGAATGACCCCTTGAGCCGGGTCCCAGCCGATCACTTGAACGCCTTCGAGCGCATCTTGGCCGGAGAACTCGGCAGAGAAGTTGTTGATCAGGAAGGCGTTGTTCCGCGTCCACTCGACCCGTGAAACAATTCGGGAATCCTCCGACTCGTCGACCCAGTCGCCAAGCAGCCAAGTCAGTCGAGCCAGATTGGGATTGACGGCCGGTTCGGCCTCGGCAGCGAACTCGCGGAGGCTCGCCAGTTTCCAGCCACTTTCGGTGGCAACGTGGAGGGCTTCGTAGCGTTCCTCGCCTTGAACCTTGCCATCAACAGTCAGCCGCGCAATTCCTTCCTCGGCAGCGACAGTTGGCGTGACCTGGCGAATTTGGGAGGCGACGATTTCCAAGGTCGCTTTTCCGGCCAGCCCGGATTGCAACTCGGCGCGAATCGCCGAAAGTCCCTCGGTGCGAGAACCATCAGCATGAATCCAGACTGCCGTTTCCGTCCAGGCAGACGCCATGGCTTCGAGATCGCCGCGATTGAAGGCTGAAGTATAGGCGTCAATTGCCTTGCGAATTGCGGTTTCATCGCCCCGCGCGATTGGGGTTGGCAACAGTACCACGGTGCAACAGATGAACCACGCCAGTAATCTGAGCATGGGAAATCTCCGGAGGGAATCAAGTTGAAAGTCAGGCGGGCAGTCAGACCCGTCCCCAATCATAGGCGATTTCTCGACGGAACGCGGAAAGAAATGTTGGAGCCCCTGAAATCGGGAGCATGACCGAGCGGGCAGGCCGGGTTTGCTATCCGTACTTTTGCCCGCTAAAGCAGCTCATGCCGGCACTGGAACAAGATTGGGAACCTACCGGAAGATATCCAAAGTTGTCGGGCGATTTTGATTGGGATACTTCAGCAACCGGGGGGGGCGCTAGCATGTTCGCATTGCTCAAGGAGTTTCGGTTTTGGTTGGCTGTCGTAGCCTGCCTGGCAGGTGGGTTGGACGTTACGGCTCAGACTATCCAGCCATCGGCAGTTCCAGTCCAGCCATCGGCTGTGCCCATCGTAACCGGGGGCAATGGAGAGTGGGCGAATGCTGTCACTCCGAATCCAGTCGGGCAAAACTATTTGCAGCCGTCCGCGTGCAATTGCCAGCAGTGCACTACGGGATGCGGTGGCGACGATCAGGTGTGGGCCACAGTGACGCCTTACCTCTGGCTACCCGCGATGAAAGGACAAATCGGAGCGGGTGCAGTGGTCGCCAATGTCGACCTCAGCCTCTCCGATATGTGGGATTTGCTGGGCGACCTCAAGGGTGCTGCGATGGTGCACTTGGAAATAGGGCGCGGCAATCGTGGGGGGTTGATATTGGATACACTGCTGACCGACATCGCCTCGACCGAGACGCTTCCCAGTGGTGGCACGGCGACGGTGGAAACGACAATGACGTTCCTGGAAGGGCTCGGATTTCGTCCCGTGGCCACCTACGACAAATGCGGTCCGCTGGTCAAGCGAGTCAGTTGGGACATGCTGTACGGTGTTCGGTATTATCAGATTGGCGCCGAGGTGACGGTCGTGCCGCCGAGTGCACCCGAAATTATTCAGGAGCGATCCGAGAACTGGGTTGATCTGGTCTTGGGAACCCGCACTCGCATGCAACTTGCCAACGGCGGCAGCGCCTTTGCCCGGGCCGATTTTGGTGGCTTTGGGCTGGGAAGTTCATCGGACTTCGCTTGGAATTTTCACGTCGGCTTGGAGAATCGACTGCGTCGACATCCAAACACCTCGCTGGCACTCGGCTACAAAGTACTGGATATCAAACAATCCAAGGGGAGCGGTGCTCAGGCATTTCTGTTTGACATGAACTTGCACGGGCCCTTCACGGGGCTGATGATCCGCTTCTAGCGAATTTCCGGGGAACACTATGGTTTTCCTCGAAAGGGTTTTCCCCGAAAGCAGATGGCGATACGATCCAGAAGCGGTTGGCAAAAAGCCAGCCGCTTTTTTGTTTACCGCTTGAACGATGTTTATAGAGGTCGCTCGAATGGCTGTCTTGTTTTCGCCTTATCGGTTAAAGGACGTCGAGCTGCGAAATCGAGTTGCCGTGGCCCCGATGTGCCAGTATTCGGCAGTCGATGGCACCCCAACCGATTGGCATTTGGTGCACCTCGGTTCCCGGGCGGTTGGGGGAGCGGGGCTGGTTATTGTCGAAGCGACTGCGGTCTCGCCGGAGGGGCGAATCAGTTCGGGAGATACCGGGTTCTATCGCGATGACCAAATTCCCGTTTATGCACGCATCGCCGAGTTCATCAATCAGCAGGGAGCCGTTCCGGGCATTCAATTGGCTCATGCGGGGCGGAAGGCGAGCGCGGCGCGACCTTGGGAAGGCGATGCTCACTTGGACACTGCTGCGGGTGGATGGGAGACGATTGCCCCGAGCGCCGTGGCGTTCGGCGGAAATCTCCCCAAGCTTCCCCGCGAGATGAGTACTGCAGACATCGGCCGCGTTCAAACCGATTTCGTTGCCGCAGCCAAGCGGGCATTGGCGGCGGGCTTTCGTTGGCTCGAGCTGCATTTTGCACACGGCTACCTGGCCCACGAGTTCTACTCGCCCCTGAGCAATTTCCGCAGCGACTCCTACGGAGGCAGTTTTGAAAACCGAACAAGGTTTCTGCGCGAAACACTGCAAGCGGTCCGTCGTGTGTGGCCTGAGCGCCTTCCGCTCACGGCGCGGTTATCGGTGACCGACTGGGTTGCCGGAGGGGTCACGTTGGACGAATCGATCGAACTGGTCCGACTGCTCAAAAACGATGGACTGGATCTGCTCGACGTCAGTCACGGTTTCGTCATCCCTGATATCTCCCAGATTCCCTGGGGGCCAGGGTTTATGGTTCCGGCGACCGGACGAATTCGAAACGAAGCCAAGATTGCCACTGCCGCTGGCTGGTTGATCACCGAACCCGAGATGGCTGAGGAAATTATCCAGCAGGGTCAGGCAGAGATCGTGATGCTCGCTCGGGAATTGCTTCGCGATCCCTACTGGCCCTATCACGCCGCGAAAAAGCTGGGGGTCGATCAGGCCGCCGCCGTGCTCCCCGTGCAATATGCCCGAGCGGTCGGGAGTTAGGTCCCAGCCCCGA
>JAJTFE010000076.1:0-2883 GCA_021298375.1 Blastopirellula sp.
GCTGGTATCCCGGGGCATTTCGGGAGATGAACCCATTCGCTGGCACTGTTTTCCTCAAGTCAATGTCTGGACGTTGCGGGCGGCACGCGGCCCGGCGGAGAGCTCCACTGGGCGTTCCCCGACAACCCTCCTGAAAGAGTGAGTACCGAGATGAAAAAACTTATTGGATTGTGCAGTGTGCTCTTGATGGTCGGTCTGGTGGGCTGCGAAGCGGCAAAGACTCCAGACAAAGCTGCGTCTCCGGAAAAAGGTGGCAAGCAGGCGGCGGCGAATGGTCCAGCGACAACCGCAGGAGCGGGAAATCAGGTGACCGCCGCGGCCGGCGAAAGCGAGACGCATTTTGCCAAAGTGATCAGTGAAGCATCTTTCGAGACCGACGTCCTCAAGAGTGACCAAGTCGTTCTGGTCGATTGCTGGGCGCCCTGGTGTGGCCCCTGTCGCCAGATTGCTCCGGTCATCGAGGAGATTGCCAAAGACTTCGAGGGGCAAGCGGTGATTGCCAAGCTCGACGTCGATACGGCTCCGGGAATTTCCCAAAAGTATGAGATTAATGCGATCCCCGCTTTGCTGATCTTCAAAAATGGGGAAGTTGTCGACAAGATTGTCGGCCTTCAGCCCAAAGAACAAATCGTCGCCAAGTTGAAGTCGGTAATGGGGCAATAGGTCCCGCCACCGGACATGCTCCCGCTCAGGGTGAAGAGAACGCTCAGGGGGAAGGGAGCGCTTACGGGGTAGGGAGCGCTCAAGATCGTGAAAGGGTGGCCTCGGTGCCACCCTTTTTTGTTTTCCGGCCTTTGTTTTGGGATGGCAGTCCCGATCGCGATTTTGCCGGCCGCGATCTCAACAGCGTCCTCCTCAGCCGAATCTCGGCTCAATTTGTTCGCCGCTTGATCTGTTGAGCCAGAAAGTGGCTGAGCGTGGCAATGGTCAGGCCGGGATTGACGCCCGTTGATGTCGGGAGAGCGGAACCATCACAAACGTAGACATTGTCCCAGCCAAACAATCGGCCGGACGGGTCAATCGCACCCTGATTGGAAGAACTGGCAAGACGGCAGGATGACATTTGATGAGCGCTGAACAGACGCAGATTGCCGATGCAACTGGCGGCTTGGTTCTGCGACCGAAGATAGGCTTCAAAGGCGGCATCGTCGGCGATCGCTGTGAAGTCCCCCAGCCCCCAACTCGGGGCCAGCAGGCGGGTGGCTCCTGCCGCGCGCAGCCCCTGGAGGACCGCCGAAATGCCGCGGCCAAACGCTTCGCGAACCGAGCGGCTGAGGCGATAGCGAACCTCGGGCTGGCCAGTGGCGTTCAACGAGATGCTGCCCAGGCGATCGTCCAGATCGTGGACCAGCACCAACCAGCCGGCCAGGTGCCGTGCGCGGCTCATGCTTCTCAAATGCTCGCTGGATGAATGCCAAGGCAGGCTCAAGGCGAGCAGTCCCGGCGAAAGCGGAACGGTCTCGATCCGAAAGCCGAGTGCCGAGCGAGTGCCGCGGCTGAACTGGTCGCAGATGACTGCTTGGGGAGGTCCGGCCCAAGGATCGAATTCTTTCTCAAATTCGCCGAGGACAATCGCGGAGGGATGGAGTTGCAGATGTCTTCCCACATGGGGATTACCGATGCCGCTGCGCAGTAACAGGGCGGGCGTGTGGATCGCGCCGGCAGCGAGAACCACATGCCGAAAGCGGAACTCGACCTCCCGCTTCTGTCCGTCGGCAGATTTCCAGACGCCACGGGCGCTGACGACTTTTCCCTGCTCACCCGCGAGCAGTTCAACGCGACACTCGGGAAGCAGGTGCACTCCCAGCCGCTCGGCATCCAGCAGGTACGTTCGCAAGGCATCGTTTTTGCCGCTGGGGCAGCCGAAGCTGCAGGTATTGCACTGGTGGCAGTGACCTTGGTTGCGATCGGCAACTTGATAGGACCAACCAAGTTTTTCCGAGGCCTGTTGGAGGAACTGATTGGACTGGTTCCAGTCTCTCGCCGGGGTCAACTCAAGTCGTCGCCTGACGGCGTACTCGCTGTGCGTCCAGGCTTCGCTCTGGGCAGCAGTGAAGCCGGCACGTTTCCGCCACTCTGCCAGTAATTCCGGCGGAGTTGAAAGACAGGTGCCCCAGTTCAGCACGGTCCCGCCCCCGACCACCCGACCCGCCAGTAATTGCAGCGGCAAATCTGGGGTTGGAAGCGTGCCTTGTGATTCCAGCCAGAGCCGATTGGAGAGCGCCTCGGAGTGCCCCAGTTCCGACTCGTGGGGCAATGGTCCGGCATCCGTCAGGATCACTGAGCGCCCTGTCTCGGCGAGTTCCGCAGCCATCACGCTGCCCGCGGCTCCCGACCCAATGACGAGATAATCCGCCGCGAAGACTTCCTGGTCGCTGCGAACCGTCGCGGCCGTCGGCAAGTGGCCGCGATCGAATTCGCTTACGGGCGGCGAATAGCCGATGGATCGCCAGACGCTTTCCAGTTGTTCTGGCTGATCCGTCGGAGATGCATAAGCATGGTAATGAATGAGCTTGATCAACCCACTCAAAAGTAAACGATCGGCAGCACCTCCCCGGGCGAGGAGTTTGCAGATCGCTTGCTCGTGCTGGGCCGGAGTCGCATTCGAAAAGCTCACCCTGATGCCACCGCGCAACCGGCTCCAGAGGGAGCCATCTATTCTCGCGAGCAGTTGAACTGCTCGGCGGCGGAGCGCTACAGGACCCCGCGCGACGAGCCGCTCGAATTGAGCCACGAGCTTTTCCTCCAGTGGCTCGCCGGTCGATGGGGCGGCTTCGCGAGTCGCCGGGTGCGAGCCGCGGGGAAGAACGGCCGCAACCAGTTCCTTGGCGGTGGCCCGCTGCGCGGCGGAGAATTGAACGCTCATGCGGAGGGATACAAGCC
>JAJTFE010000076.1:2898-12608 GCA_021298375.1 Blastopirellula sp.
CCCGGGAGACTTCGATTTTAATCGGAAATTCGTCATCCGCGGGCCTGTGTGATTGGGGGGGCCGAAGCGGCGATTGTTCCCGGGGTGGGACAGGCCTTTTCTGCCGCGGGCGTTGACCGGCAGCTGAGCGGCCCGTCCCCGGCGATCCCGTCTGACTACAACGATTAAGCCTGATGAGTCCGTCAGCGTCGCCGGATTCCCCTGCACATCCGCATTGACCGGCCTTCGTTTGGACGGCACTGGGTGGGCTAGTCGATACCAACCGCGAGGTTTGATGGCGGCCTGTTTTCCCGAAGAGTCTCGGTTATGAACCGCAGTCTGTTTTATCCGTTTATGCTGGCTGGCGCGTTGGGCATGCCCGTGTTGCTGGTGAATGACCGTAACGGACAGCCTTTGCCGATGGTTCAGACGCAAGACCAGACAGCGGCTGCGCTGGCCGGTTATCCGATCCCAGGACCCGTGACAGCCTACTATCCCGGCACCGCACTGGGGCCTGACTTAAACGCGCAGCCACTCCAGTTCATGCCGGTTCAAGATCTCGGTCAAGTGTTCCGATTCGATTGGACCCCGGAGATGATCACCCAGCGCTGGGAGCGAGTCTCGGTGATCGAAGAGGGAGATGGGCTGAGAGGGATGCGGGTTGCGTTCGTCAGCGGAGTCAACACGACGGACATTCATGGCTCGCTGACATTTTACTTCGATGCCGGGAAAGTCCTGCAACGGATCGGCTTTCGGGGGTGGACTGGAGATCCGACAGCAATCGCAGGCTTGGTGCAGAATGCTTATCAGATGCAGCCCAAGCGATCCAATTTGAGCGGCTGTTACACCAGCAGCAGTTGGGGACGGACCAAGGGCGTGATGTTGCTCAAGCCACCGGCAGTGATTCGAGCTGAGCTCCCACAACAGCGGATGGCGATTTTGCTTGACTTGGTTAATCCCAACGGTACTGCCCAAGTTTCGGAAGAGGCGGCGCGCCATCTACAGGAAGCGACTCGCTTTTAGTCGCAGTGAAAGCCGCTGGGGCTTCTCGTCAGGCTCCCGCTCGGAGACGGCTACACTCTTTGGGGCCCCCCAACTCTTTGGGGCCCCCCAACTCTTGGCCCCCATTCCATGTTCGCTGCACCACTGGGTCCGCGGCTGGCCTTCGCCAAACGTGCGAAGTTCGCCTGTGGATGTCGCCGAAGGCTGGTGCGCTGCGGACGGAGATTTTTCGCTCCGTTGACCGCACGTTCACGGTCAGGGACTTACCCGTTCCAGCGTTGCCGGTCGGTGGGGTTTGGAGGGGCGGCGAGAGTACCGAATGAGCGTGTTTTCCCGGGCGTGCCATCCAAGGTGACAAGTTTTCCACACCATGCCGAAATTGCCGTTTCGCCGGACCAAAAGGGCTGAAAAATTTTTTTTCCGGGGCTGCCCTCTACTTGATTCGAGTTCCCTTTCGGGAAATCCAAGGCCGGAATTTTTGGCCTCCTTCCAAGTGTGAAAACTTTTTGCAGGCGGTGGTTTGACAGCGCTGCTAGCGGCCCTAGAATCAGGCTCCCACGGTCGGGTCGCCGCAAGAAACGGCCGTGGGGGAATCGCTTCGCATCTCTGCTGTTTTTCGCGTTTTTTGCGAAGAATTCAGCGGGTGCGGTGGATTCCGAGGATTCAATTCGCCCGGGAAAAATCGCCGATTCCAGCCGAGGTCAGACCTCGCTTGTTTGGCTGGTTTTCCCGACAGGGAACGTGTGACGGCGAGAGCATGCAGTTCGCAGGGAAAACGATTCCCGCCGAGCTTCTCGACGGTTCTTTCGGCGCCCTCAAGATCACTGCCCTCACGGTCGGGTAACCGCGCCGCGGGAGTTGGAGCTTGAGTTTGGCAGCGAGGGCCCTCCCGGGAGTTCCGTGGAATGTGGAATTGGCGGACTGTGGTTCAACCCTGTGCGGGTCACGCTGGTGGCCGGAGCACGGTGGCTGGCCAGCTCTCGAAAAGGAGATGGTTCAGGACGTGGCTTCAGCGGATCATTCAGAATTGCGCGACAACCGTCGGCTGGAAAGCCTGCTGGCTCGGATCTCCGAGACAGTGGGACCAGTCCGTTGCGAGCTTTGGTTCGGCGAACCTGGAACGGTCGTCTGGGACGAAGCCGGCGTGCAATTTCGTTTTGCATCCGAATTTGAAATGAACCGAGTTGTGCGGCAACACGGGACCCAATTGCGACAGGCCGTTGAGAGCCTTGCCGGTAGTCCAATCCCAGTCCGATTTACCGTGCACCTTCACAGCGCGGGTCTGAACGACATGCAGCCGGTAAGTTCGTCGTCGGACGAAACGGCTGACCCAGCGAATGCCTTGAACCGTTCTGGAGGCGATCTGGCGGAGGCAACTGAAAAAGATCGAGCTGGCGAGGCAACCGGCGCCGCTTCACCCGAGGCAACCCCGTTCGCACAAGTTGAAGCGTGCGAGCAACTTTTGCCCGCTTCCTCGGCTGGAGACTTTGGCCGGGCTCTCCCCAAGGCCGGAGACGCTGCTGAGCGACGAACTGGCGAGCCTCCTGTGCCGGGAATCAATGGGGTGCGGGCGCGGGTTCAAGCAAGCGGCGGCAAGCTGGGACGATCGCAGCGCGCCGCTGACGAGCCAGTCGGCTCGACCGACAATCGTGCGGCGGTCAACAAGTCGACGCCAAGTCGCTCGACACCGACCAGTTCGACACCGACCAGTTCGACGTTGCGGCGGGGGCATAGCTTGGAGAGTTTCTGGTTCGGCCCGGAGAACCAATTGCTGGAGACGGCGATTCGCGAGAATTTTCGCGGCACTGGGCATTTCTCTCCGCTGTTGATTTACGGACCGACCGGCTCGGGAAAAAGCCATCTCCTGGAGGCGATTTGCCGTCGATTCCGGGCCGCTCATTCGCAGCGTCGCTGCGTCTGCTTGACCGCGGAAGAGTTTTTGAACGAGTTCGTCTACTGCCTGAAAAAATCGGGTTTGCCGATGTTTCGCCGGAAATTTCGGGACTTGGACCTGCTGGCGATTGATGACGTGCATTTCCTTGCGGGAAAGACCGCGACTGTCAACGAGTTGAATATCACGCTGGGGCAACTGGTTCGGGAAGGGAAACAGGTCATTCTGACCACCGAGCGCCAACCGCAGGAGTTGAGTCAACTCAGTCAGGAGTTGATGGCGCACTTGCACGGCGGATTGAATTGTCCATTGCGCTATCCCAGCCTCGAGGGGCGGCGACGGATTCTGGAAATGCTCTGCGAGCAACGCGGCTGGAAATTTGCGGCCGAGGTATTGGAACTGGTGGCGCAGGGAATTGACCGCGACAGCCGAAGACTGGCGGGTGCGCTGAATCGCTTGCGGGCTGCGGAACTGGCCACGGGCCGAGCGGCAACGCGAGAGTCTGCTCAGCGCGACTTGTGCGACCTGATTTCCGTGGGTGAAACAGTGTCCACCCTGCCGCGAATTGAAAAGCTGGTCTGTGAAGCTTGCGGAATTCCTCCAGCTCAACTCCGGTCCGATTCTCGGACCAAAAAAATCAGCTCGGCCCGGATGCTGGCGATGTGGCTTTCCCGCCGGCACACCTCCAACGCCCTCTCTGAGATTGGGGACTACTTCGGGGGACGAAGCCACAGCACCGTGGTTGCCGCCGAGAAACGTGTTCAGCAGTGGCTGGAAGCTGGCGGAAATATCGAACTGGAAAATGGAGTGGTTCCAGTCAGTGACGCGGTCCAGCTTTTGGCTCGGCGCTTGCGGGTGGGTTAAGCCGCGCTGTCTGCCAATCATTGAAAGCAGCCCAGGATTTACAGCTACCAAATGGGTACGGCTGCTCTGGGCCGACGGCCCCCAAGTTGATAGCTGGCGACTGCAAGCAGGTTTGTCGGCCGATGCCGGTGAGGATTGGGGGCGATCGCTATCGCCCGTGGGCTGGGAACGGGGACTCTGCTTTCACTATTCGAGGGAGCTATTTTGGGCGGGCCGATCTGGGCTGCGGCCTGATTAGCTAGCAGACTGCTTGATGAGAAGTTTGCGATTTCGGGAGTACGAAGGTCGCGCATGGCGGCAGGGGAGCAGGTCATTCTCGCTGCCGATTGAAATTGACGGCTGGAGCGATACTTGCGAGCATTCAGGCTGCAGAGGCACAGGGAAGTGGCCTCTTTTCGCCCACGGATGTTGTCAGCCATGCTTGAGTTTTTGCCCGCGGTCAAATCCTCGCTGCGCTATAAATGGTCCATTTGCGGGGCCGTTATCTGCTCGTTGCTGATCGCCCTGCTCTGGGGGGCTAGCATCTCAACCATATATCCCTTCGTCGAGATTGTGCTCGAGGGGAACACGGCAGAAAGCTGGTTGGCGGAGCGCCTTCAGGAAAGCCGGTTGCGGCTGAACGGTTTTGCGGATGAGATTCAATCGCTGACCACCGAAGCAGAGTCGCTTTCCGCCGACCCGGAAAGGCGAGTGGAGGCGGAAAAGTTGATGGCCCGCTGTGACCTGCTGGCTGCGAAGCGCGAGCGAGAGGAAAAAACGTTGGCTTGGACCGAGTGGGTCCAGCCATTTGTGCAGCGACATGCTCCGAAAACGCCGTTTGGGACCTTGCTTTGGGCGGTCGGATGGTTGCTTGCCACATCGATCATCAAGGGGGTGCTGCTGGTGATCAGTGCCATTTTGGTGGCCAGGGTGGCCAACCGGACGGCGCGCGACCTGCGACGAGTGTATTACCGCCAGGCGCTGGAGATGGATCAGCGGCGGATTGAAGCTTTTGGTACCGCAAACTTAATGACGCATCTGTCTCACAACATGCAGATGGTCAGCGGCGGCTTGCAGGTTTTTTACGGCAAAATGATTCGCGAGCCGCTGAAGATGATTGCCTGTTTGGTGCTGGCCGCCTGGATCAGCTGGCCGCTGTTGCTTTTATCAATGCTGGTAGTGCCTGCGGGGGCCGGAGCGATTCGCAGTCTCTCGCGGCGGATGAAGCGGGCCACGCAGCGTGAAGTTGATGGGATGGGAGCCGTGTTTCAGTCGCTGATTGAGACATTTGGGGCAATCAAGACGGTGCGGGTATTTAACCAGGAAGCGACCGAACGCAAACGCTTCAAGCGGATTGCCGACAGTCTGTGCCGGATGTCGACGCGCATTTCCCTGTACGATTCCCTGCTTCGACCGATTACCGAGGTTTTGGGGATTATTTCGATCGCCATCTCGATTATTGCCGGAGCTTATCTGGTGCTGAATCGGGAGACCTCGATTTTCGGGTTGCAGTTTTCCAGCGACCCCCTGAAGCCAAGTTCACTGCTCCTGTTTTACTCGCTGTTGGCGGGGGCGAGCGACCCGGGTCGCAAAATGAGTGAGGTCGTCAACTACCTTGTCCGCGGCGGAATGGCCTGCACCAATCTGGAAAAGGCATTCAGCTCCGTGCCCACGGTGGGAATTCCCGAGCATCCACTCCCGATGCCCGTGCACTCGAAAAGTATTCGCTTTGACCGTGTTTCATTCGCCTACCAGCCGCGCCAGCCCGTGATCAAGCAGGTCTCGTTCGAAATTCCCTTTGGACAGTGCGTGGCAATTGTGGGTGCGAATGGCTGCGGCAAGTCAACACTCGCCAATTTGCTGCTCCGGTTCTATGACCCGCATCAGGGAAAAATTGAAATTGACGGGGTCGATATCCGCTCGGTCCATCCCCGGAAATTGCGGCGGCAACTCGCTTGGGTGACCCAGGATGCAGCCCTGTTTCGGACCACCGTCTGGAACAACATCGCCTACGGAAAACGGAAGGCTACCGAATGCGAAATCATGCGGGCCGCCCAGCTCGCCTGCGTGGACCGCTTTGTCGATCAGCTCCCGGAGGGGTATCAAACTCAAGTCGGTGATGATGGCAAACTGCTTTCGGCGGGACAGAGGCAGCGAATCGCCTTGGCTCGAGCCATTTTGGCTGACCCGCGCATCCTGATTCTGGACGAGGCTACCAGCAATCTCGACGGCAAGTCCGAGGCTCTGATTCACGACCACCTTCGCGAGTTCATGCGCAGCCGAACGACGCTGTTGATTACCCATCGGGCGCAGAGTCTCCAGTTGGCCGACCGGGTGCTAGTGATGGAAGCTGGCAAGGTTGTCGTCGACTGTCCGCGGGAAGAGGCCGCTGGTCGTTCGCCCGAGTTTCAGGGACTTTTCGCCCGCTCGGCATGAGACACGGGGAGCAAGCTTGCTAGCAAACCTCGGGTAATTCCCGGGTAGTTTTGAAAACCGCCTTGCTCTGGGAGTTTGGATTTGCTAATTCCCACCTCTCAAGCAGTAGCTTGCAAGGAACCGATTTAGCATGGGCGGGTATTTTCCGATTGCGTATTGGAGCATACCCGCGATGGTCGTTTGAATTTCGGCTTCGGGATCAGGCGCTAGATTCCCGCTGCCGCGATGCTGGTGCAAGGATGCAGCCAGCCAGCTGGGAAATACAGGAGTTTCATGGATGAGTATGCTCTCCAAGTTCTCGAGAAACGGGTTGCGAATATTCAAGGCGACCGCAGAGAAACAGGCCACCGGTGGCTCCGGCAAGCAGCGCGTGCTGTTCGTATCCCATGAAGCGACGCGGACGGGCGCTCCGCTGATTATCTTGAACATTTTGAAGCATTTCCAGCAACACTGCGACATTCAGTGCGAGACCATTCTCCACAATGGCGGGCACCTGGTCGGCGACTTTAAAAAGTATTCGGAAGTCGATTGCGTGAATGTTCCGCGCAAGCCGAGCGATGAGCTGAAAAAGAAAGTCCAGCGGTGGGTGGCGAGGGAAAAAGGCAATCCCCCGGTGTTGGCCCTCTGCAACAGCATGGAGTCCCGCTTTATTGCCGAGGAGTTGGCGGACTGTGGCGTGCGGATGCTCTATCTGGTCCACGAGTTGCCGTCCTCTTATACGGAAGAGGACTTTCAAAACATCTACAAGTATTCCGAGAAGGTGATTTTCCCCGTGCACGCAGTGCGTGAGGCCGCGGATGCCAAGGCGCCAATGCCCAGTGGCAAGGCGATCGTCTTGCCTCAAGGTTTGCTGAATCCCGATTTTGGCAAAGGCATCACGCGGGAGCAGGCGCGTCTGCAGGTGCGGCGCGAACTGAATCTGCCCGAGCAGAGCTTTGTTGTGCTCGGCTGCGGCACGCTCGACATGAGAAAAGGGATTGACCACTTCGCAAATGTCGCGCGGCGGATCAGTGACCTGCCGACCGCCGGCCAGCCAATCCACTTTGTCTGGGTAGGAGAGGGGCCGCGCTGGACGCATTCTCCCTATCACTATGTGACGCTTGATCTCGAGCGGAGCACCGCCAAGAGTCGGGTGCACTTCATCGGTGAGCGGGCGAACGTGGAGCCTTATTTCTTCGGCGCTGACCTGTTCCTGATGTCGTCGCGAGTTGATCCTTTTCCCTGCGTCATCCACGAGGCAATGGCAGCTGGATTGCCGATCATTGCGTTCGACAAGTCTGGCGGCGCACCGGAAGCCCTGGCTGGCGGAGTCGGCGCGGTCGTCCCTTACGCCGATTACGAGCAGACCACAGCGATCATTCGCATGTTCTCAATGCAGCCGGAAATGACAGCTGCCCTGCGAGCGCGATCGATTGAGCGTGTCCATAGCCGCTATCGCTTTGACGATTACGGAGACAAGCTGATCGATTTGGCTGAATCGGTGACCCGCACGACGCTCCGCAAGGGCCGGGAAGAAACCGCCGCTCGAGCCGCTTGAGCCGCTTGAGCCGCTTGAGCCGAGAGTAAAGCCGGCGGGGCTCATTCCGAGCGTCCCCGCGGAAGGGACTGACATGCGGTCGGCAGGGCGGCCTCCGCTGGCCCGAGCATCCAACGCTGACCGTTCACAGCCCCGTTTCTCGGCAGAGGCCTCAGCAGTCTGCGCAGTGGTTGGCTGCCAACGCCGAAGGATGCCTACGCCGAAGGATGAACATTGTTTGCAAACGAAAAAGGCCCGGGGCAGGCTGACTGCTCCGGGCCTTCGTGTTTAGCTTTCTGAAAGCACCCCTGGGGGGTGTTTCCCACAGGCTCGACTATTCCTGTTCCGCCAGTGACTATCGCTTTTCGGTCAGCGCTTTTCGGTCAGCTTGGTCGCCTTGCCGGATCGGTCGCGGAGGTAATAAAGCTTGGCGCGACGAACAATCGCGGACCGCTTGACATCGACCTTGGCAATTTTCGGCGAGTGAACAGGGAATTTCCGTTCCACACCTTCACCGGAGACAATTCGCCGTACCGTGAACATCTCGTTGACGCCACGACCGCTGCGGGCGATCACCGTTCCCGAGAAGATCTGGGTCCGGGTCTTTTCGCCTTCCATAATCAGGCAATGCACATCGACGGTGTCGCCCACGGAAAACTTCGGAGCTTCGGCCTTGAGGCTCGACTGGGCTACTTTGTCCAGAATTTCTCTACTCATTCAATTCACCTTGCCTGTCGTCAACAGTATCCAAAGTATTGCTATCGGTTGGGAAACGACAAATCATACACAACGACCCGGAAATCCCCAAGACTCCCGGGCAAAAACCGCTAATTTTGCGGGAAAAAACGGGCTGAAGCCGGTCTTGGTCGCCGCTGGAGCATCGCCGATTTAGCCCACGCCGCTGGAATCGGCGACAGCGGTACGGTTTGTTCCCGGAAACTTGGCTCTCGAATCAACGCGAACGGACCATTCCCGCCCCGACCGGAGCTTTTGGTTCCGGAGCCACTAGTCCCGGAGCCACTTTTCCCGGAGCCACTAGTCGTGGTCGCGGGGGGTTCGACCTTTTTGGAAGGCGTTAAGCCCGAACTTGGTGGGTTGATAGGGGGATACGAACTCGACCGAACTGTCCGGCTTGATATCGGCTTCGCGGCCCGTGCACCAATAGCAGGCGTTGACCAATAATCGTCGCAGTCCGGCGCTGGAGAAGTCCTCGGCCGCGCCGATGGTGGAGCAGACGTAGCGACCGACCGGCAGCCCGGGGGCCGCTGAAATCTCTCGCGTCCATACCAGGGGCATCATCGGCTCGTTCTTGGCTCCCGCAACCGGCGGGTCGCTCGGTTGCATGCCGGTCAGAACCTGGCCTCGCAGGAGGACTTTGGCATCCGCCGGCAACTGATTGATGCCATAAACATCAGTGGGCCCCCAGACATCCTCGACCCCCTTGAGAACGGGGTGATTTGCGTTCGCCGGCTCAACCACGCCTCGCGTGCTTTCGCCACCGTGGTTGCCGTGATGGCTGACCCAGGTCTCGCCCAAAACCTGTTTCCCAAACCCTCCCGGCCAATCCTGTGAATTCCAGGTCAGTCGCTGGAGTTCCTTGGGCGCATCGCCCGGGAAAGCAAAGGCATGGGTCGAAGTTCGGATTCCAATGACCGGCTTGCCCGCTTCCAGATACTTGAGGAAGTGCTGCATGGCATCCGCCGGCGGATGGCGAAAGCGCCAGCCCATCACGACTAAATCGGCATCGTCCAGCAGATCAAGCCGCGGAATGTTGACTTGGTTGTTCGGGTCAATCTCGCCCGTTTCGGGGTTGATTGGGAAAAGCACCGTGCAGTGAAAGCCATGGTGGCGCGCGAGGATTTTCGCCAGCATGGGAAACGCCTCCTCCGATCGATATTCTTCGTCTCCCGCCAGAAACACAATTTTTAATCCATTCGCCTGTCCGGCCTCCGGTGTGTAAACGCAGTAGTCCTGCCGCTCGCTCGTTGTCTGGCCAGCGAGACTGAGAACGAGGACGTGGCAAGTCAGAATCCAAGCGAGCAA
>JAJTFE010000077.1 GCA_021298375.1 Blastopirellula sp.
TGGGGCGTTGCCGGAACATCCGCCTCGGTGCGGCGAAAGGGGTACCAGAACTGCCGCCAATAGCCCTTGGGAACGGGGTGGCCGGCGATCCCATAGCCCGTTGGCCAACGACCATCGGCAGGCAAAAAGTAGGTCTCGAACAGGCGGTCAAACACCGGAAAATGGACCGCAAAATTGACGTCGATCGCCTCCCGCTCGACGCCGTGATGCCAGTGATGAAACCGGGGCGTCACCACCCAATGCTGCAGCCACCCGAAGGGCAGCTTCAAGTTCGAGTGCACAAACACGGACATCAGATACACGAACAGGATGTACGTGTACAACGGCCCCTCGGCAAAACCGAGAACATACATCGGCAGCGTCGTGAAGCCACGCAGCACGATGATCTCCAGCAAGTGCATTCTGGAACCGGCGATCCAGTCCATCGCCTGGGCGGAATGATGAACGGCATGAAACTTCCACAGCCAGGGGATGCGGTGAAACACGCGATGCACCCAGTATTGCACCAAGTCGGTGAGAAACATGATCTCAAGAAACTGCACGATAAAAGGCTGGGAGGCAATTAACCGCCGAATCCCCGCTGCCCAGCCCGTGTTGGCCAAAACGGTCATGGCCGGAGCCAAGGAAAGAAAGGTCAGAATCTGAACAAAGATGGTGCTGACCAGAAAATAGAACAAATCCTCCCGCCATTCGTAGCGGAGAATTTCCTGCTTGCGGCTAGGAAAGAGGCGTTCTAAAGGAATGAAGATCAGCCCCAAAAAGATGCCGTTCAGAATGAAGAAATCCAAGCCGAGAAAGTAGCTGCTGAACTCCTCGGATTGCATTTGAGCCTGTGACCCGCCCAGCAAACTCGCCGCCAGCACAGTCGTCACTCCGGCAAAACCAAGCAGCTTTTTCTGGCGCAGGACCAGACTCAGCAAGCTGAATCCGAAAGCGGCAATCAGCACCATCTGCAGCGCAACTCGCAGCCACACCAGGGGATACAGCGACCGCAGATTGTCCATCACCAGGTACTGCGGATATCGAAAACAAAGCACCGTTGCCAAGCCGACCAACGCCAACGCCAAACCGATAAACCCGCTCAACCAACCGGATCCCCAGGAGCGTTCTGCTGAATCCAACTCTTCCGCCAGTTTGTTTGGCATCGTGTTCGCACCTCAATCACTTGCTTGGACTGTCATTCCAGACGCCGTGGGCCTGCGGACATGCCCCCGGGAAAATCCCGGATCGTTGTCGCGAATGGGGCAGGCCCTCGACGGACGGCTGCCTTGCGAAGCGGCCTAAAACGGAGCCACCCCTGCGCCAGCGAGACAGAGCGTCCGCAGCGAAGTTTCGACGATGACCCGGGACAGCTTTTCCCCGAGTGGAGACAAGTCAAGCCAAAAGAGAGAATTGAGGCCGAAAAAGTCGGCTCGGCTGGACTCTATTCGGAGTTATCGGGGGAATCGTCAGGCATATCGGCGGCGGGGACATCGCCCCCGAGAGCCGGCCCCGCGGCTTGGTCGCTCGGCCCTTGAGCCTCATCCCGGGTCCGCCCCTCGCTGTTGCGCGGTTTCTTTTCGCGTTCCCCTTCCCCCGGGCTCGATTCCCGACCGCCGCCCGGCACAGCCTCTCCCCGCTCCCGCGAAGGGGCGCGGGACTTTGGTTTCTCCCGATCGCCTCTTTCGGCCTCGTCGCGCTCTGCGTCCCCCCCAGCCCCACGCTCACTTCGCTCAGGCCTTCTGGGCTCACCTCCGCCGCGCGTTTTGGCAATCGTGCTCAAGACCTCACTGGCATCGATCAGCGTTCGCCGGTTGTCTTCCGTCTCAACCAACAGTTGCTGGGAGAGGATCTCATGGCCGAGCACCCGGGCCTTGCCCTGCTTGGTGACAACTTGAACTCCCACCGGCGGCAGCAGCTTTTGCAGCTCCTCGTAGGTCTCAAACTCGTATCGCAGGCAGCATTTCAACCGCCCGCAGCGACCGGAAATTTTGGTCGGGTCAAGCGTCGCCTTCTGCAACTTGGCCATCTTCATTGAGACCGGCGGCATTTGGATCAAGTGCGTGTTACAGCAAAGCGGCTTTCCGCAGTCGCCGTAATCAGCCAGCAGCTTGGCTTCATCCCGGACCCCGATTTGATTCATCTCAATCCGAGTCTGAAATTCACCGGCCAATCGCTTGACCAGCTCGCGAAAATCAATCCGATCCGGGGCCACATAGTAGACCACGACTCGCTCGCCGCCGAGCAACTGCTCCAGTTCGACCAGTTTCATTTGCAGGCCGAGCGACTCGATCTCGCGTTTACAACTGGCAACGCGTTTGGTTCGCAGCTCGGTCAGCCGCTCCAGTTGCTGCTGATCTTCGGTCGACAGCGTCCGCAGAATCGCTCCCGCAGGAGGAGAATCCAGCTGGGAAAGAGCATCCTCTGTCGCCGCGCAGAGGACCTCTCCGACCTCCAACCCCCGGTTGGATCGGACCACCACTTGGGTTCCGCGGCGGTACGTTTCCTCACCCCGGCCCGACATCACGCCGAGGTTCCGCATCGCGCCGTATCTGACTACGAATTTGCCCACGACCACCCTGATTGAAACGAAACAGCTCGACGACCGACCAGTTTACTCTTCGCAACACGCGCACCGCGCTGCATTCCAACTAAGTCCCGGGGATCCAAAGCTTCGAGCCGCCGGTTGGTTCGGCCACTGCCGCGGTTCCCGAATCGGAGCTGCCGCCGCCATCGGGAGTCCACAACCCTCCGCTGGCCGGGCGCTCGGGAGTTTCCGCCGGCAAGCGAACGCGACCATCCTGCGTCACCAATCCCATGTTCATCAGAGCCCGGAACAGCTGCTGCTCCACGCGGGGATTGTCGAGGTAATTTGCCTGAATTTCCTCGAACAGCCTCCGCACTCCATTAAACCGTCCGCGCATCAACCGCTGTTCCAGTTCGGTGACCAAGAGTTCGCCGATCGAGCGTTGCTCCTTGCTCGCCTCGCGCCGAGCCTCGGCCAAACACTCAAAACAGCGATCATCTTCGACCGCGAGCATCGCTCGGGTTTGAAGAACCATCGATCGGCTCAGTCGGGCCGAGGCCAAATCATCCCGTCGCAATAACTCTTCGCAGATCCTGTCGGCGTACTGGGTGAGACCAGCCAAGGTGCTCGCACCCAGACTCCAGCCCAAGCGACCGGTCGTCAGCTTTTTCGGGTCGAGGAAGAGCACGAACGGGACCGAGAATCCTTCCGAAAACTCGCCGCTGACTTCCAACTCGGGGACAGCTCCCAAACCGAGCTTCTGACGTGTCTCCTGCAGGACTTCCTCAATCCAGAATCGCGCACCGTACTGGAGGTGATACACCAGCAAGCAGGCCTGCAGCGGAATCTCGAACTCCTTTTGTCCGGCGACCTCACGCGGTGTCTTTTTGGCCAAATGCGGGTTGGGCAAGTCCAGCCAGCGGTTCAGCAGAAAATCACGGGTCGCCTCGCGCTCGATTTGGTCCAGCGTTGCCCGTTTGGCGGCGGCTGGTGGCAAGCGTCTCTGCTCACGAGAGTATTCCTCGACACTGACTTCTTCCCGAACTTCGGTCGTGGCAGCCGTCGCGTCGAGGCCCGGAAGCTGTTGCCGCAACTCGGCTTGAATCGCCTCAAACCGCTCGCTGCGGACTCCTTGCCAGGTCAAACGAGCGGGGCGGTCGGTCTGCCGGCCGTAAAGGGCAACCAGCCCCCAGACCACCGGCAAATTCTCCAACGTCGGCAAGCCATCCGCGGCGGCGGACCGTTCTCATCAGCTTCCATCCCGTCGACGTTAATCTGCCGCAACCGCCGGTTCGACAACGCAGCCGTCGAAATTGCCTCAAAGTCCTCCAGTGGATAGGTCACCACGACCTCGTCCAGCGTTTCCCAATCTTCGGTCTCGACCAATTGGGCAATCGCCTCAGCCTCCAACCGTTGATGATAAGCGAATCGTCCGTCCTGACCCATGGCGCGGAATGCTCGGTTCAGGTCGACCGGCTCCAAACCGGCGGTCGCCACGACGGCGTCTGCCTCGAGCAGAGCCTGCTCCTGCGGCGCCAGCTCCAACGCCTTGTTGAGAATCTGCCGGGCTTTGCGGAACTGCCCGCGCTTCATCGCCCGGCCGACATTCTCGTACTTCTTGATCCAGGGAGCGTCGCCCTGCGGGACCTTGGGCAACTCAAACGGCCGCACCAGAAACATCAACAGCCCGCGGAGCTGCGTGGCCTCCATCAGCAGCATTTGCGCCTGCTCATTTTCCGGATTGATTCGGAGAGCGGCCTCCAGATGCTGCCTGCCCGCGAGCACCAACCCGGCGCGAAATAACATCGCTCCCAGCGTCTCAAACGCCTTGGAAAAGGAACTCGGAATTCGGGGGCCCGAAACGGAATCGATCGCGTCCTGGAGCGACTCGTAACTTTGCTTGACGTCACCCTCCATTAACCAGAGCATGGAGCGATTCTGCAAGCCGAGAAAGTGTCCGGGATTCCTTCCCAGAAAACGCTCGTTCGCGGCCACCGCTTCCTCGACTTGCCCGAGCGACATCAAGATCTTGATCCGCAATGTCGCCAGACAGTCCTTCTCGCCGTCGCGGGCAATCAGCCGATCGATCTGTTCCAATGCCGCCGCGGTTTGCCCCGCCTGCGACTTGTCCAGAACATCGTTCAGCCCAGCGACCACCTCCTTGCCGCAACAAAACTTGATTTTCTTTTCCGAGTGGCACGGACACTGCTGGTAGACGTCGATATCCATGAATTCGCTTTCCTCTTGCCTTGGCCGCTGCGGAACACTCGAGCGAAACGCTCGTCCGGACGGCGACAGGCTGCTGCTGCGCTTATTTGAAATTGGTCTGATGCTGGCGTTTTCGATTGTCAGCGACAGTGAACCTCAGGCAGTTCGGTCGACTTACTTCCCTCGGCAGAACTTCCTCGGCTGGCACCCGCTATTCCTCACGGCCTGCGACGTCATAATCTAAGGGAATCCGTCGGGAATCGAAAGCCAACGGGATCGCCGGGCTCAATTTTGGGGGGCTGCTGTTCCCGGAGTTGTTTCCGAGGCCGCACCGCGCCGTTTGGGCCGGCCGGTCCCACACGGAACGTCGCTTCCCTTGGCCAACGACTGTCGTTGTTCGAACGCCCATCGGTCCCCGTCTTTGCTGACAGCGAGCGTTCCCCAGTCGCCGTTGTCTCCTGTTGCCGCGGTTCCCTGCAGCAGCGTTCCGCTTCGACCCCGGCGCCGTCGCCCTGTTTTCCCCGTACCCTGGCGCGTGTCCTTGGGCGCGACGACTGCGGAAGTCCCCATCCACGTCACTATCGGTTGCTGTCTGGAATGACTGACTCTCCGAACTCTCGTCCCCCCGAGTCCCCTACTCCGATCCAGTTGCCGCTGGAGAACATCGGGCTTGCCGTCTCCTGGGCCGCCCGACAGAACCCCGAACAAGTCGCGGTCGCCGAACCGGATTCCAAAGCACCCGGCGGCTTTCGCACGCTCAACTTTGCCGAACTGGACTCCTACAGCAGCCAGATTGCGCTCGCCATCCGGGCCGCAGGCGTTCGGCCCGGTACCCGGCTCTCCCTGATGGTCCCACCCGGAATCGACTTCGTGGCCTGCGTCTTCGGGTTGCTCAAAGCGGAGACCCAGTTGATTCTGATCGACCCGGGGATGGGGCGCCGCAACTTGCTGCAGTGCCTCGCCGCAGCCGAACCGGAGGGCATCGTCGGGATTCGGCTCGCTCATCTGATTCGCCGCCTATTCCGGCGACGGCTTCCACTGTGCCGGCACAATTTCGTTGTCGGTCCGGCAGCTTTGTCCGGAGCAAGTCCGCTCGCCAACTGCCGCCAACTCGACCCGACTCGCTACAAGCCACCGGCCCATGACCGCGAAGCTGAGGCCGCAATCATTTTCACCTCGGGGAGCACGGGAGTTCCCAAAGGCGTCCTGTACCGGCATCGAAACTTCATTGAACAAGCCGAGCAGATTCAGAACTGGTTCGGGATTCAACCGGGTGGTGTCGACGTCTCAGGCTTTCCCCTGTTCGCCCTGTTCAATGCGGCGATGGGGACCACCACTGTCTTCCCCAAGATGGATGCGACTCGCCCCGCCGCAGTCGAACCCCAGAACATTCTTGCGGCGGTCAATCGCTTTCAGGCAAACCAATCATTCGGCTCCCCCGCTCTCTGGAATACGGTGGCCAGTCAGTTTCAAAAGAGCGGTCAGCGTCTTCCCACGCTCCGCCGCGTGCTGACCGCCGGAGCTCCAGTCCCCGCGCACGTTCTGCGCCGGGTCCGCGAAGTGATCGCCCCGGATGGCGAAGTGTTCACGCCCTACGGAGCAACCGAGGCTCTCCCGGTCGCCTGTATCGAATCCCGCGAAGTCCTCGGTGAGACGGCCGCCCAGACCGCGCTCGGCCGTGGCATTTGCGTCGGCCAGAAATTCCCGCGAATCGAGTGGCGATTGATCGAAATCTCGGATGCTCCTCTCGGCAACCTCGACGCGACAGGACCGGTCCCACCCGGACAAATTGGCGAGTTGATTGTGAGCGGTCCGGTGGTCACCGACCGCTACGTCACACGCACCGAAGCCAACGCGTTCCACAAAATTCAAGACGGCGATCGCTTCTGGCATCGAATGGGGGATGTCGGCTACTTTGATGACCGGGAGCGATTTTGGTTCTGCGGCCGGAAAAGCCATCGCGTGCAGACGGGTGGCAATACCCTGTTTACGATTCCTTGCGAGGCAATTCTGAACAATCATCCGGCCATTTATCGCTCGGCTCTGGCCGGAGTCGGTCAACCGGGCAACCAAATCCCAGTGTTGATCGCCGAGCCCTGGCCGGGCAAATTTCCAGCAACCAAGGCGCAGCATTCGCAGCTGCTGCGGGAACTGAGAGAGCTCGCAGCGCAATCCGAGTTAACCAGAACCATCAAGCACTTTTTCCTGCTCCGCGCCCTGCCTGTCGATACCCGTCACAACTCCAAGATTTTTCGCGAGCAACTGGCGGTCTGGGCCACCCGGCAACTCGCCCGTCACCCCTCCTGAACGCGCACCCCTCATGAACCGTCGCACGAAGTCCATTTCGCTTCGCCAGGTGCAGGTGAATAACCTCCAGCACCTGGACCTCGAGATCCCGCACAACCAGTGGCTGGGCATCTGCGGTCGCAGCGGTGCGGGCAAGTCCTCGCTCGCCTTTGATACGCTCTACGCTGAGGGCCAACGCCGCTACATCGAGAGTTTCTCAGCGACCGCCCGCCAATTTCTCGCGCAGGTCGAACGTCCGGCCGCCGAATCGATCACCGGCGTCCCCCCCGCAATTGCCGTCCGCAACCAGCGGCAGCGGTATCACAACCGCTCGACCGTGGGCACCGCGACGGAAACCATTGAATACCTCCGCCTGCTCTTCGCGCGGCTCGCAACCATCACTTGCCAAACGTGCCAACTCCCCGTGCGGCGCGAGTCGCCTGCTTCGATCGCCCGCGAACTTGAATCGCTCCCGGCCGGGACCCGCTATCAAATCAGCTTTCGCTTGGGAGCCAGCCTGCCTTTGGAGGAACTTGAGCTGGCGCGGCTGGAACCAGCTCAAGTCTCCGCCGCAGTGCTGAAGCATCTGCGGCAACTGGGTTTTGCCCGCCTGCTCGGTCCCGGGCTTGCTGTGGACACGGGCTCCTGGCCGAGCGAGCTCGCACTGAGCGACCTGCCGCAACTGGAGATCGTGGTCGATCGACTCGCAGTCGGCAAAACCGAACCACAGCGATTGCTCGATTCCCTTGAGACCGCTCTGCGGTTCGGCAAGGACGAGGCCGCCGTTTGGCTGTCGCCTCCTCAGGCCGCGGAGTCGGCCCCGCGAAGCCGAATCTCCGCAGGTGGACAAGGCTGGACCGTCCGCCGCTTCTCCCGCAGGCTGCAATGCACCGGTTGCGGGACACTCTATCCCGACCCTGACCCGCGACTCTTCAGCTTTAACGACCCCAGCGGAGCCTGTCCGACTTGCGAAGGTTTCGGGCTGGAGTCATTTGTTGACGAAGCGAAACTGGTCCCCGACCCGAACCTCTCGCTGCGGGACGGTGCGATCGCTCCCTGGAATTCTCCCTCCTACCGTCACGAGCTCGAGGAACTCCTCAACCTGGCGGATGAGTACCAGTTGCCTGTCGACAAACCTTGGCGCCAACTCACGGCCAAACAGCGACAACTGGTCTGGGATGGCGTACCGGCCCGCGACTTCGGCGGCATTCACGGTTTTCTCCGTTGGCTCGAACGACGCAAGTACAAGTTGCACCTGCGCGTTTTTCTCGCCCGCTGGAAATCGTATCGTCAATGTCCGACTTGCCACGGCCAGCGACTCAACCCCCGCGCGCTCAGCTACCGAGTCGGTGGCCTGGACATCGCCGCCTTCAGCGACCTCGACTGCCGCGCGGCGATCGATCTCTGCGAGAGCCTCGACCTCGGTAGCGCTGAGGCCGCCTTGGGGAGGCCAATTCTGGCGCAACTGCTCGCGCGACTCCGCTATCTGCACGACGTGGGGCTCGGCTATCTCTCGCTCGCCCGTCCGATGAATACCCTCAGCCGCGGCGAACTGCAACGAACGACGCTCACCTCCAGCCTCAGCTCGACGCTGGTGAACATGCTGTATGTCATTGACGAGCCATCGCTCGGCTTGCATCCGGCCGACCTCCCGCCGCTGGTCGCCGCGCTTCGTCGCTTGCATCAACGGGGAAATACTCTGGTGATGGTCGAGCACCTTCCCGAGCTGTTACTGGAAACCGAGCGTCTTGTGGAACTCGGTCCGGAGTCGGGGCCGCGCGGGGGACGAATCGTCTTTGATGGACCACCTGAGGAATTGGCGACCGCCAGGGAGAGTGTAACCGGTCAATACCTCCGCGGTGAGCGAGGCCAGACGGAGACCGCGAATCCGACTCCGCCCAAGCGGTTTCTGAGACTGAGCGGCGCTCGCGGCCTGCATCTCAAAAACCTCGATGTCGCCTTCCCATTGGGAGCGCTTTGCGTCGTGACGGGCGTGAGTGGAGCCGGAAAGAGCACCTTGGTCGAACGTACCCTCTTCCCGGCATTGCTCCGCCAATTTGGAGAAAACGCGAATGATTGCCTTCCCTATGACCAGCTCAGCGGCTGGGAAGGACTGGAAGAAGTCCACTGGGTCGACCAGTCCCCCTTGGCGCGATCGTCCCGCAGCAATCCGGTCACGTACATCAAGGCGTTTGACGAAATTCGCCAGGTTTTTGCCGAGACCCCCGATGCAGTCTCCCGCAATCTCACCGCCGGACATTTCAGCTTCAACGTCGATGGGGGGCGGTGCCCCAAATGCGAGGGAAGTGGCGAGCTGACGATCGACATGCAGTTTCTGGCCGATGTCACCATGAGTTGCGATGAGTGCCATGGAGCCCGATACCGCCCGGAAGTCCTGCTCGCCAAATACCGCGGCAAGAATATCAACGAGGTTTTGCAACTGACCGTCAATGAAGCGTTTGGCTTTTTCCGCGGCCAACGCAAACTGCAGACCGCGCTCAAGGCGCTGATGGATGTGGGACTCGATTACCTGCAATTGGGGCAGTCGGCGGCAACGTTGAGTGCGGGGGAATCTCAGCGACTGAAACTCGCTGCCCAACTTGTCAGTCGCGGTCGCAAGCGTTCACTGTTTCTGCTCGACCATCCCTGCGCCGGATTGCATCCCGTCGATATCGTCCGGCTGCTCGATTGCCTGCACAGCCTGATTGCGGTGGGGCATTCGTTAATCGTCATGGACCATCGGTTACAGCTCCTCGCGGCGGCCGACTGGCTGATTGAACTGGGGCCGGGGGCTGCCGATCAGGGAGGCCAGCTGCTGGCTGCGGGACCACCGCAGGAATTGGCCGATTCGGCGCAGACGGCGACTGGCCAAGCCCTCCGCCGCTACCTCGCCGGCGACCGAAAAATGTCCGGCCCCCCGGCGTCGCCTCAAGCCTTGACGGCAGCCGGGGGCGCCCCAAAAAGGAGCTCCGCGAAGAAGGGGAGCCGAAACCAATGAGTGAGCCGCAAGCGAAATCGCCTCGCTCGCCCGGAACTTCAAGCCAGCCCGCCGCGCACTCGGATCGACATCCGCTGAACTTCTCGCCCGCGCCGGAGCAGGCTCGTTGCGGCTGGTCGACCGCGACTGGCTGGAGTGGTCCAACCTGCAGCGGCAGTCGCTCTACTGCGAAGCTGATGTGCGCGAACAACTCCCAAAAGCAATCGCTGCTGCCAGGAGGCTGGCCAAAATCAACTCCTCGATTGCCCTCGAGCCGCTGGTCGCCGATGTCACCCCGGCAAACGTTCGGCAGCTGGCGGAAGGAGTCGACCTGATTCTCGACGCGACCGACAATTTCGAGACGAGGTTTTTGCTCAACGACCTCGCCTTGGAGCAGGAAATTCCCTGGGTCTATGGCGGCTGCCTCGGGGCGGAGGGCCAGACGATGACCATCATCCCCGGAGTTTCAGCCTGTTTGCGGTGCCTGATGCCGGACGGACCGCCCGCTCCGGCAGACTTGCCGACCTGCGACACAGCCGGGATCATCGCGCCGATCATCCATGTGATTGCTGCCGTTCAAGTCGCCGAGGCACTCAAGGTGCTCAGTGGCAACCTTGCGGCTGCCAGCCAGCAGTTGCAATGTTTTTCGCTCTGGGATGGCCGACATCGGCAAATCGACCTCAGCCGCCTCCGCGAGGCTGGCTCGTGCCCCGCTTGTCACCAAGGCGCGCGCGATTGGCTCAGCGGCGCGCGGAGCAGTCAACTGGCGGTGCTCTGCGGCCGCAACGCAGTCCAGCTTCGTCCGGCGGAGTCGCAGCAGTTGGAGCTCTCGACGCTCGCCGACCGACTCCGAGCCGTGGGCGAGATTTCGCTGACACGTTTTTTCCTCAAGGCCCAATTGGGCAGCTATCGCTTGACCGTTTTCCCCGACGGACGAGCGATCGTCGAAGGGACCACCGAACCGGCAGTCGCCAAGCGGTTGTATGCCCAGTACGTCGGCGTCTAGGACGAGTTGCGAGCAGCGAGCGGCGAGTTGTTAGTTGTTAGTTGTTAGTTGTTTCGAAGCAAAATCGCGAAAGGGAAGCGGTTTTTTTGCCCGGCGCCCTGTGCCCATCGGTTGTTCTCCGCGGACCCACCCGTTTCCCCGCCCCCGGACACGGTTTTTGAAGGCTTTCGCCCCTTTGCCCGGGCGAACTGAAACCTCATAATGTGCGTACGGCAAAAGCGGGGATCGACTGAGCGCTTGCACTCAACCCGCCTGTCACAAATTCAGTCCAACAGCCTCCGGACGACCCATGCTCGATTCTGCATTCCTGCTCCTGGCTCAGAACGAAACGGTGATGAACTGGTTCACCCCAGTTTGGATCATCGCCTTGGGGATTTCGCTCGGATTTCTGATCGCCATGCTGTACGTCGGCGGCACCTACCTGGTTTCCCGGATTGGCGGTCTGAATCAGATCGGCACCGACTCCCGCGGCTTTTGGGTCGCTGGCGGGCTGACCACGCTCCTGCTCCATCTGCTCGTCGTCGGAATTCCGGTCTGGCGTTCAGGCTGGCAGGAGACCTACGGACAAGACCCACTCGCCTTGGCCTTCATCGTCCCGCTCCTGGCGTTGATCGGGTTTGGAACCTGGCTCCTTTGTTCCAAGGCTCGCATCGATGAAATGCTCGACATGTTCAGCGAGGGTTTGCTCCGGTATCTGAGCTATTTCTGTTTTGCAATGATCGCGTTCTCGGCCACTGTGTTGCTGCTGAACCTTTTCTCCTCAGTCGGACTGTTCCAACTGGTGGATGATCCCAAGGCGATTCTCAACTCATTGGCCCGCCTGCCCGCCGCCGGTTGGCGAGACCAGACGTACGAAGTTCCTCCGTCCAAGCCCGGCTCGATCGGAGAAAAACTGCCGATCTCGCTCCGCGGCCCTGAGACCCGGGAGATGATTTTCGAGTCGAACCAGCAAATCGACGTGGCCCTGGAGCCGATCACCCCGATCGTGCCCTCGGAACGCATCTTTCAGATTCAGTCGACCAGCGCCGACGGTGGCACACTGGTACGCACTTCGGGAAGAATCCCGGCCCAGGAAGTTGACTCGATCTACATCTTCAACCGAGGTGCCAATCCGGCCACGGTCAAGGTCTATTGGTCCACCACCCCAACGTATCTCGAAGTCTATTGGATTCCGGTAATTGCCCTCGCGGTGGCTATCTTTTTCATCGGCTTCATGTGCGCATCGGCGCTCGCTCCCAAAATTTCCGCGATTGCTTTGGCGACCTTCAAGACGGAAATAGGCCAGCCCTTGTTTCTGCTGGTCCTGATTCTGGGCGCCCTATTCATCGTGCTGTCCATTTACGTGCCCTACAACACCTTTGGCGAAGACATCAAAATGTACAAGGACTCGGGGCTGACCCTGATCCGGGTACTGGCCATCTTCACCGCCATCTGGGCCGCCAGTAAGTCCGTCGCTGAAGAGATTGAAGGGCGAACTGCTTTGACCGTCCTCAGCAAACCGGTCGGTCGGCGCGAATTCATTCTGGGCAAATTCTTCGGCATCGCCTCCGCCATGACTTGGCTGTTTGTGTTGCTCGGCGTCTGGTTCGTCTTCTGGGTTTCTTACAAGCCGCTGTACGACGCCGTCGAGTCCACCGCCTCCGATGTGGATTGGACCGACTGCTTCATGGCTGCAACCAGCGTTTTGCCGGTGCTTTTGCTGGCCTTTATGGAGGTTCTCATTTTCGTGGCGATCAGCGTGGCCATTTCCACCCGCTTTGGAATTCTTGCGAACTTGATGATCTGCTTCGCGATTTACATCCTCGGTCACCTGACTCCCCAATTGGTCCAGTCGAATCAACTCGGCCAAGCCTTGGGGCAAGCCTTCGAACCAGTCGTCTTTTTCGGGCAACTCGTGGCGATCATCTTCCCGGTGCTCGACCACTTCGACGCGCAAACGGCAATCAACACCGACACTCCCGTGCCGTTCGTTTACCTCGGCTGGGCATTCATCTACACGCTGCTCTACGGCTCTCTGGCAGTGCTGTTGGCTCTGGTCCTGTTTGAAGACCGGGACTTGGCTTGATGGTTGAACATCCAGGCTCGCCTTTCGCCCAAACCGGAATCTGGGGATGAGCCGGAGCGCGGGATGCCCCGATTGGTACGCCCAAGGAATCAAACCAGTCAGTCGGCACGAAGCGATCTGGTGAACCGGGTTGCCTAACTTTGGAGGTCAAGCGCTCATGTCCCTCGGCCAAACCCACCTCGAAGCAATCGCGGCCAAGCACGGCGTCGACCTCAACGATTGCCAACCGGCCAGCCGGTCCGAACGGCTCGCCCAACTGAAGCAATTACTCGCAGATCGCCAGGTTCCGCACCCCATCCCCACGGACGTCGCCGACCACTACTACAACTTGGCCGCTTCGGGCCAGCCTTTCGGCGTCGGCTCCCTGTCTGAAGAAAACGTCGATTTGGGCGAGTACGCCAATTTCCAGCACTATGAGCAATACTCGCTGGAGGAACACCTCAGCTGGGCTTGCCTCGTCTCTGATCAGCAAAAGACCAAACTTCGCTACGCTTGCCGCGAGTATCTGGCGGGCGAGCAGATGTTTGAAATTGGCGGCAGCGTGATTCCAGACTACTACCTTTTGAACGCGCGGATTTTCCAGCAAACCGGCTGGCAGTTATCCACCGTCAACAAGATCATTCCGGCTGAGTTGTTTTTCACCTGCCACAGCCGCCGGTTTTTTCCCGTGACCACCTTCATGCGGCCGCAGGAGCAAGACTACCTCGAAGAACCGGATATCGGGCACGATGTGGCTGGTCATGTGGCCACTTTTACCATCCCGGCAGTCGCCCACGTCATGCGCAACCATGGATTGGCTCGCGATTTGATTTACTCGGAACGGGACGACATGAGCCGCGCGGCGACGTCCGACGATCAACGCCAAGCCATTGCCCGGTGGGCCGACGAGTTACTGCTGTATGCCGGAAGAATCTACTGGTTCACCGTCGAGTTCGGCTTGGTGATGCAAGACGGTCAGATTCGGGACTTCGGCGCCGGGATTCTCTCCTCGCCCGGGGAAACCCGCTACAGCATCGACTCAATCGAATCCAACCGAATCCTGATCGATCCCTCCTGCGACAAGGACTTGCTCCGCCTCGCGACGACCGACTACCTCATCAGCGAATACCAGAAGACGTATTTTGTGATGAAGAGTTTCGAGCAACTCGAGTCGCTCACCCCCGAGCGGATCATTCAGGCAGCCAAGACAGCCCAGCACCTGCCCCATTTCACCTGGCGGGAAATTGTGCCCGGCGACGAGGTGCTCAACGTTGGCCACATCGCGGTTGGCCCCAACGAAAAGTACTTCCGACTGATGGCCAATCTGCCGCTGGATGCCTGCCTGACCCGCGCAGCGATTCGCAATCTTCGAATCATCACACGACACCCGGCCAAGCTCCGGGAATTTGCCGGGGCCTTTCAAGTCGCCCCCCCGGAAGTTCCTCCCCAGATTGTCGAATGGTTCCGCGCCGCCGACGCCCGCCACGAATTCCCCCAGGACATCCTGCCTCTCAACATGGAATAACCCCGCCCATGCCCTCGACTTTGAAGCTATCGACTCGCTCGAGTCTACTGCCCACCTTGGCCATACTGCTGCCGCTCGCCTTTGGCCCGATGACTGCCCTGACGGCGCAAGAAGCCCAAGACACTGCCGCTTGGACAAAAGCCGAACTGAATCGCCTCCTCGAAACCTACATCGCCTTTCACAAAAACCCTGAACTCAGTTTTCAGGAGCGGGAAACCGCAGCCCGCTTCGCCAGCGAGCTTCGCGCTTCCGGCTGTGAGGTTACCGAAAACGTCGGCGGTTTCGGCGTCGTCGCAGTCCTGAGAAATGGCGAGGGCCCCTTGGTCCTGGTTCGCTCCGACCTTGACGCTCTGCCCGTGACCGAACAAACCGGCCTGCCCTTCGCTTCGACCAAGACCATGACCGAGCAGGATGGAAGCACGGTCGGCGTGATGCACGCCTGCGGCCACGATGTGCACATGACCAATCTGCTCGGCGTCGCTGGCTTCCTCGGGAGCCATCGTGAGCAGTGGCAAGGCACTATCCTGTTCATTGGCCAGCCGGCCGAAGAGCGCGGAGCCGGCGCGCGGGCCATGCTCGATGACAAGCTGTTCGAGCGCTTCGGCAAGCCCGATTATGCGCTCGCCATGCACGTTAGCCCCAACCTTTCCAGCCAACAGGTCGGGATTCTCCCCGGCTACACCATGGCTAACGTCGACAGCATCGATATTGAGATCACGGGTAAAGGCGGTCACGGCGCCATCCCCCAAAACACAATCGACCCGATTGTGATTGCGGCCCGACTGGTACTCGACCTGCAGACGATCGTCTCGCGCGAGATCAAACCAATCGATCCGGCAGTCCTCACCATCGGTTCAATTCATGCCGGGACCAAACACAACATTATCCCGGACACCTGCCGTCTGCAGTTGACCGTACGGAGCTTCAGCGATTCAGTCCGTCAGCAGATCCTGGATTCGATTCGCCGCAAGGCCAACGCCGCGGCGGCCAGCTCCGGGGCCCCCGAACCGCAGATCAAGATCTCAGAAGGCACTCCCTCGCTCTATAACGATCCCCAGTTGACCGAGAAAGTCCGCGGCGTGCTCGAGCGAACCCTGGGGTCCGAGCAGGTGGCGACCATCGAACCAGCAATGATTGGCGAAGACTTCAGCCGCTTCGGCCGTGAGGGAATTCCCGCGGTGATGTTCGAACTCGGGGTCGTGGAGCCGCGCAAGCTCGCCTACTATCGCGAGCAGCATATCGCTCCGCCCTCCCTGCACACCGCCGGCTTCGCTCCCGATGTGGAGCGGGCTCTGCCAACCGGAATCCAGGCAATGACTGCGGTGATTCTGGATTTGACTGCGAAAAAACCGAGCTCAGCCAAATAGCGATGCACTCGAGCAGGGCTTTTGCGCAGGAAAGCTGGCTGCAGCCCGTCACCGATTCCGCAGCAGTTCCACATCGAGCAAGTCTTTTGCTCGTCCGGTAGCTAATTTATTGGCGATCAGTTCTGACAAGCCCAGAACTGGCACGGACAATCCCGACACTTCGACTTGCTTGCGGTTTTGCCACGCCTCGTCAAATTCGACTCCAGAAACAGAGGTCAGGAGGTCGATCCGCTGGGGCGCAACGCCCATCTGATAGACCAAGTCAGGCAACTCGAAATCGCGGGCAGACATCTTTGCCAGGGGCGCACGAAACCTCTTGAGTGCCAGCCAAACGCGGTCAGCATTTGCCGCAGAAGGACGAATCCAAAGATCGATGTGCCCCGTGGACCGAGGACATCCAGAGACCGCCATCGCATACGCCCCCACGATGAGGTACTCAACGTTTTCCTCGTTGAACACGTTCAACATGTCGAAGTAGTCTTTGTTCCAGTGCATTCTCTGCCCCGGGAACCAATGCCCAACAATTCCGCGTCAACTCCCAGACCATCAGGAATAGTTCTTCGGGGGTAAAGCCCTCTAAAAGGCGATCTCCGGTCCCTTCCGAGAGCTTGGTCACTTTGGCTACTTCAAAACCTGGTCGAGTCTCTTCATTCATGCCCTTATTGTACCGCGCAGAGGGGCGGGAGGCATTTCAATTGCCATCGGCCATCCGCCGGAGTTCAGCTGATCGGGCTCATCCCGCGAGCTGCTTCAAACGCAGCAATCTTGTCGACCTGCTGCAGGGTCAAGGCGATGTCGTCCAAGCCCTCTAACAGACACATCCGCCGGAAGTCGTCAATTTTAAAACCAGCCTTCCAGCCAGTCTCGTCGCTGACGCACTGCTCACGGAGATCAATCGTCGCTCGGTAACCCGGGTGAACCGCAACTTGCCGATGGAGGTAGTCGACCTCTTCCGCCGTCAAGGTGATCGGCAAACAGCCATTCTTGAAGCAGTTGTTAAAAAAGATGTCCGCGAAGGAACTCGCAATCACCGCCCGGATACCGTAGTCGGCCAAGGCCCAGACCGCATGCTCTCGGCTGGAACCGTTTCCGAAATTCTGCCGGGCGACCAGAATCGAGGCCCCCGCGAACTCGGGCCGATTCAATTCGAACTCGGGATTCGGACGACCATCCGCGAGGAACCGCCAATCAAAAAAAAGATACTGCCCGAAGCCGGTCCGCTCGATCCGCTTGAGAAATTGCTTGGGAATGATCTGGTCGGTGTCGACATTGGAGCGATCCATCGTCGCGACGAGGCCAGTGTGAACGGTAAACGGTTGCATGCTCTCTATCCCTTCTGCTGATGCCTGACAAAGGCGTTCCTGCGGCGGGCTCCACGCCCGTCCTCCGCGGTGCTCGACTGAAGCCTTCTAGTCGACAAACTTCCAATCGCGAATATCGACAAAATGTCCGGTAATCGCTGCGGCTGCGGCCATCGTAGGCGAGACCAGATGCGTTCGCCCACCCTTCCCCTGGCGACCTTCAAAATTCCGATTGCTGGTCGAAGCGCAGCGTTCCCCCGGAGCCAACTGGTCCGGGTTCATGCCCAGACACATGCTGCACCCGGCCTCGCGCCAGTCAAAACCCGCCTCCTTGAAAACGCGATCGAGTCCTTCCTGTTCAGCCTGTTGCTTGACCACACCGCTGCCGGGCACGATCATTCCTTGGACCTTGGAATTGACCTTTCGCCCGCGGACGACGGCGGCTGCTTCGCGCAAATCCTCAATCCGGGAATTGGTGCACGATCCGATGAACACCCGGTCGACGGGAATCTCGGTAATCGGGGTCCCCGGTTTAAGCGCCATATACTGCAACGCGTTTTCGGCCGACTTGCGGTCAACCGGGTCGCTGAAGTCCGACGGGCTCGGCACCTTGCCGTCGACCCGCACGACCTGCCCCGGGTTGGTGCCCCACGTCACCTGCGGAGCGATCCGGGCCGCGTCATAAATCTCGACGCGGTCATACGTTGCGCCCGGGTCAGAGGGCAGCTGCCGCCACCGGGCTACCGCCGCCTCAAAATCACGAGGGGCAAATTGCCGTCCACGCAAGTAGGCAAACGTCGTCTCGTCGGGAGCAATCATGCCAGCCCGAGCTCCCGCCTCGATCGACATGTTGCAGATCGTCATCCGGTGCTCCATCGATAACGCCCGAATGGCTTCGCCGGTGTACTCCAGCACATATCCGGTCCCCCCCGCCGTCGAAATCTCTCCAATCAGGTAAAGGATCAGGTCTTTGGAAGTCGTGCCCCGCGGCAGCCGACCGTTGAATCGCAACTCACACGTTTTTGGGCGAGTCTGCAGGAGCGTCTGCGTCGCCAACACATGCTCAACCTCACTGGTTCCGATGCCAAAGGCCAGCGCCCCAAACGCCCCGTGCGTCGCCGTGTGAGAGTCACCGCAGACGATGGTCATTCCCGGTTGGGTCAGCCCCAATTCAGGTCCAATGACATGCACAATCCCCTGATTGATGCTGTCGAGGTCGTACAGCCGAATGCCAAATTCCCGGCAATTGGTTCGCAAGGTTTCAACTTGCTGTCGCGAAATCGGGTCCGCGATCGGCAAACTCCGATTGGTCGTCGGCACGTTATGGTCTTGAGTCGCAACCGTCAGCTCCGGACGACGAACTTTCCGCCCGGCAAGCCGCAAGCCCTCAAACGCCTGAGGACTGGTCACTTCATGCACCAAATGCAAATCGATGTACAGCAGACTCTGGGTCGGTGACGTCTGATGCACCAGGTGCTGTTCCCAAATCTTCTCGAACATGGTTCGCGGGGCAGCAGCATTCATGAAAGGGGGTCTCCAACCAAAGGCCGAACTAGCCACCCCGACTGCCCGGCGGTGGCGCGATTTTGCCGTTTATCTTAGATTTAAGGCGTCTGGACGGCCAGTGCCAGTGTTCCCGTCCGATTGGCTTCCCCGCAGATCCGGTCTTCACCTAAACTGGATCGCGGAGTCGGCGGTGGGGCTCGGTTGCCACCGGCGAAAAACCTTTTGCCCTTTCCCGTACACCTTTCCCGCCCCCGCCCCGGCTCGTCAACTCGCCCCGGAGCTCACCCTTAACCTCCCCCGCCATGACTGACCTTCTGCACTCCGAGACATTTCAGGTAATCGTGCTGGCGATCGTCCAGGGAATTTCCGAGTTCCTTCCGATCAGCTCCGACGGCCACTTAATCGCCGTCGAGAGCCTCTTGCCGGGGATTGAAGACAAAACGGAAATCAATCTCATCCTGCACTTTGGAACGCTACTCTCGATCATCGTGTTTTACTGGCGACAGTTGCTCCAACTTCTGACCAGCGACAGACGCGTGATTCCACTGCTGATTCTGGGGACTGTTCCCGTGGCGATTGTCGGCGTGATCATCAAGAAAAAGTTCCCGGAGCTGATCGAGAACCCACTGCTGGGCGGATTCATGCTCGTGGTGATGGGACTGCTGCTTCTGCTGATGGAGTGGATTAAGGGAGGCGAAACCGACTACCGCAAGATGGCTCCGCGGGTCGCCTTACTCATCGGAATTGCCCAAGTCTTCGCGCTGCTCCCCGGCATCAGTCGCAGCGGAACGACCATCTCCTTCCTGCTGGCCGTGCCCGCAATCGCCGGAGCAACGTTGCTCGAGGGGCTCGACATCTACGAGCAGGGCGGCGTCAAATGCGATCCACAAGCCGCGTTTCTCGGCTGCGCGCTGGCCTTTGTGATCGGCTTGGTCGCACTCAACCTGCTGGTGCGCCTGCTAAACCAGGGCAAACTGCACTGGTTCGCCTACTGGCTGATTCCGTTCGGGGTCGCCAATGTCGTCTGGCAACTCTACCTGCTGACCCAGTCGCCAGCTTAAACCAACGGGCGACGCACTTCCGGCAGCGGCCCCGGTCCACCCAACCATGACCCCGTCCCGCCGGCGATCCCCTGGGAACAAAGCCATTCCCAGTCAACCCGCGCGTGGACACCACAGGCGAGCGTTTTCAAACCCAAACCATGGGCTCGCGCCAACGCCTCCACCAGCGACTCGCGACGGTATTGACTCCCGGCACAGCCAGCAATCAGCTGCTCGGGAAACTGCACGAAGTCGGGACGCAACTGCTCAATCAAGGTCCAATTCGGTGTTCTGGTCGCACCGACCGTCAGTACAAAGCGGGCAAAAAACTCTCGCCCCTCCAGCATAAACCTGCGCATTGTCAGCGGAGCCGCTTCGGCTTCGCTCGCCAACAACTCCCACATCAGTTGACCGGTCAACAGCTGCACATTTTCCGCCCGTTCGGCCACCTCCAGCCAACTCCACTGATTGGCGTAGAAAAGCTCCGCTTCACCCAGCCCATCAGCTCGGAAAAGGGAATCGCGCGGGCGTGACTGTCGCAGAAGGCTGTGACGGCCCGATAGCCGATCGGTTGTTTGCCCGAGGCGGACTGAATCGGCTGAAAACCGACCGCGAGCTGACTCTTCAGCGATGGATTGATTTCGCTGCGCGCTCGAGGCGATGTTCGCGGAACTGAAAAATCAGCAACCGGGTCTCCCCCGGTCCAAGCATTTGTCGACGAGCTCATTGTGACCATCCTGCTCGTAAAATTGTCCACCGGATTCCCGACGGCGTTCGGACGGCCTCGCGAAGCAGCATTGCAATTCAGCGAGGGCGCCGGCTTGGGCTAAGCCTCGAAAAAATAGCGCTCGCCGAGCGAAAAAAGCAAATATTCCTTCCGGCAAGACGTTTTTTGGTCCGGCCCAGTCCGTCTGTAGCGAATCTGCCAGAGAAAAGCCCCGCGCTTTCCGGCCCGCCCGAAACGCTCCACTTCCCGGGCAACTCACGTCTTGGCCGAAGACTCTCCGGAGGTCGAGCAATCGGCGGGTTGGCCTCCGCACAGCCCGCAACTGCTCGCTTCGCCAGTCGCCGCACTCATCCCGCCACAAGAGCCGCGGAGCGGTTTGTTGCTGAACAGTACTCCGACCAGCAAGCCGGTGACTGCCAGCAGAAACAATCCCAGCGTCGCCAGAAACACCGGCAGCAGGTTACTCAACGGCCCCGCCTCGACTGCCGGGGCACTCCCCGGCACGGCCGGAAACCCCACCGTAGCCAACTCTTCAAAGCCCTCTCCCCTCCGACTGAGAAAGTAGGCGCTTCGACAATCGCAAAATTGCGATAGTCTCCCGAGGTCGCAATTGCCTGATTCTGGAGTTCCACAACACGCTGCACCGACTGACCAACATCCTGCGGACGCTCAACTCCCACCTTCCAGGCAATTGCCCCGGGCTTGGTCCCTTGGGCCACCGCCTCTCCGCCAATCTCCACGAAAAAATCTGCTAACCCCGCGGCGCGAATATCCGCGGCAACCGCATCGACCGCGTATCCCTTGGCGATTGCCGACAGATCAATTTGTATCCCCGGATCGCTCTTCCGCAGAGCGGCCGGCTCCAAGCGCACTTCCAGCTTCTCCCAGCCAATTGCCCGCTTCGCCTCCTGAACTTGCTCCTCTGAGGGCAACTTGAACTCGCCTTTGCCCGCGCCGAAATTCCAAAGCTCCACCAGCGGCTTGACCGTAATATCAAACGCCCCCGACGAATCGCGGCTCAATTCCTGTGCCCTGGCCACAACCCGCGCCGTCTCTTCGCTGACTTCAAACCAGTCGATGCGGTCACTTCGATTAAACCGGGAAACCTCCGATTCGGCCTGATAAGTTGACATCCGTGCATTGATTCGCTCGAGCGTAGAAGTTACCCGCGCCTGGAGTGACTCGACGTCAAACTGAGGTGGAGCGACCACAATCACCTTGTATGTGATCGGCCCCATGGTCAAACCGCTCCACTCCAGCAATTCAGACGCCGCGACCTCCCCGCTCGCCGCTTGCTGGGCGCACAGCGACAGCGGCGTCCATCCAGCGAGCAGAAACCAGAACAGCCCGCTCCAGACCAGTCGGACAAGTCCCAAGGGGCAACGCCCCGACCGTGATCCGATTTGTTTGGCACAACCATCCGGCAGACTGGACGATGCCCCGCGGGACGACGCCGATGGCAGAGCATCTGGAGCGACCAAGAACGCTTGTGACATTTCTCCCTCACCAATCAACAACCGCGGCGCGAACCCAACCAACCCTGAACCCAACCAGCCCTGAACCCAACCAGCAGCCGGCGGGAGCAAGTTCCCCAACTTCGACCGCAGCTCCTGGCCAAAAAAAACTGCAGAAGCCATCTCGTGTCGACAGCTCCTGCAGCTTGATTGTTCCTTAATCGGCCAAAGCCGACCAGCGTTGACTTCACGCAGCTCCTATCCGCCGAAGTCGTCGTACGCGATGTTCTCCTTGCCGACACCCAAATCGTCCAGCATCTTGAACACCGCGGCATTCATCATGGGTGGTCCGCAGATGTAGAACTCGATGTCTTCCGGCGAGGAATGCTTGCTCAAGTACTCGTCGAGCAGGACCTTGTGGATGAAGCCCTTGTATCCCGTCCAGTTGTCTTCCGGCATCGGTTCCGAGAGCGCGATATTGAATTTGAAATTCGGGAACTCCTTCTCAATCGCACGGAAGTGCTCGACGTAGAACAGTTCCCGCAGACTGCGACCGCCGTACCAGTAGGTTACCTTGCGGCCGGTCTTCAGGTTCTTGAACAGCTCGAAGATGTGACTCCGCAGCGGCGCCATGCCGGCACCACCACCGATGTAGACCATCTCCGCCTTGGTATCCTTGATGAAGAACTCACCGTAAGGACCGGAGATCGTTACCTTGTCACCCGGCTTGAGATTGAAAATGTACGAGGAAACCTTGCCCGGAGGAGCGTCTGGCAACTTCGGAGGTGGCGAGGCAATCCGGACGTTGAGCATGATGATGCCCTTTTCGCCCGGGTAGTTCGCCATCGAATAAGCTCGAATCACCGTCTCGTCAACCTTGGAGACATACCGCCAGATGTTGAATTTGTCCCAGTCTTCGTGGAACTTGGGGGCGATTTCAAAATTCTTGTATTCGACCACATGCGGCGGGACTTCAATTTGAATGTAGCCACCCGCCTTGAAGTCGACCTCTTCGCCCTTGGGCAGTTCCAGCACCAATTCCTTGATGAAGGTTGCCACGTTGTCGTTCGAGCGAACCGTGCAGACCCACTTCTTGGTCTCGAAGGCTTCGTGGGGAACCTCGACCCGCATGTCTTGCTTGACAGCGACTTGGCACGAGAGTCGGTAACCTTCACGGGCCATCTTCTTGTTGATGTGCCCCTTCTCGGTCGGCAAGAGGTCGCCACCACCCTCATAGACCTTGACCTTGCATTGGGCACAGGTTCCGCCACCACCGCAGGCGCTGGAGACGAAAATGCCCTCGTTGGCCAACGCGCCCATCAGCTTGCCGCCGATCGGAATCGTCAGTTCCTTCTGGTCATTGACCATGATTTTGACGGAGCCCTTGGCGACCAGCACATTCTTGGCTGCGATGATCAACACGACGAGCGCCAAAACGACCCCGGTGAACATCAGAATGCTGGCCAGGATGGAGCCGAAAGGCGAAACGCCAGCCGCCGGAGCAGCCGCCTCTTCCGCCAAAACGGCCAACCCCGAGAGCAGGTTCGCGGAGACCGAGTCGACCAAGGTCGACATCGAAGACCCGACTGCGAATGGACTGAGGAAAAACATCTTTATCATTCCTGGGAGACTAGATTCCCTGAAAAGCCATGAAGGCCAACGCCATCAAACCCGCAGTGATAAAAGTGATCCCAAGGCCCCGCAGGGCTGGCGGGATCTCGGCATATTTCAACTTTTCCCGAATCGCTGCCATCAAGACAATCGCAACCGCCCAGCTCAATCCCGAGCCGACACCGTAGACCACGCTTTGGGGGAAGTTGAACTTCTTTTCGACCATCAACAGCGAACCGGCAAGAATCGCACAGTTCACGGTGATCAGCGGGAGAAAAATACCCAAGGCGTTGTACAGAGCCGGGAAATACTTATCCAACGTCATTTCCAAAATCTGCACAATCGCCGCGACCACTCCGATGTAGGTGATCAACCCGAGGAAGGAGAGGTCCACGCTCGCGTAACTCGAACCGAGCCACTTCAGCGCCCCCGGCTTGAGAAAATACTCGTACATCAGGTTGTTGGCAGGGACGGTGATCGCCTGCACAATCACCACGGCGATAGCGAGGCCAATTGCCGTTTTGACGTTCTTGGAGACCGCCAGAAACGTGCACATCCCCAGGAAATATGCCAGAGCCAGGTTTTCCACGAAAACCGACCGCAAAAACAGCGTGATCAATTCGTATGAGTAATTCCACATGGGATTATTCCTTCTCCTGCTGTTCGGGATAGACCGTGCGGAGCACCCAGATGAAGATGCCGATCAAAAAGAACGCACTGGGCGAAATCAGCAACATACCGTTCGGAGTGTACCAGTTCGGATCGCTCAGGATTGGCAAGGGAAATCCAAACAACTTCCCGGAACCCAGCGTTTCCCGAACCAAGCCAATCGAGAGCAGAACTACCGTGTAACCCAAGCCGTTCCCAATCCCGTCAATAAAGCTGTCCTTGACGTTGTTGGACATCGCAAAGCCTTCGGCTCGTCCCATCACAATGCAATTGGTGATGATCAAGCCGACGAACACCGACAATTCCTTCGCCAGGCTGAACCAAAACGCCTTCAGCACCTGGTCGACAAGAATCACAATCGAGGCAATCACCGTCATCTGCACGATGATTCGAATGCTGCCGGGAATACGATTTCGAATGAACGAAATCGCCGCACTGGAAAAGGCAGTCGTCAACGTCACGGCAATGGCCATGATGAGCGCCTTGTCCAATTTGGTCGTCACCGCCAGTGCCGAGCAAATCCCCAGCACCTGCAGCGCGATCGGGTTATTTTTGAAAACCGGATCGAAAAGAATCGATTTCTTCTGAGAGCTCATGCCGCCTACCGTTCAATTTCAGTTCGTGAAAAACCGAAAACCATTTTTCTATCAACGCCGATCAACCTGATTCAAGCCAGCCCCTCTTAAACCGGAGGCCTGCAGGTTTTGCAGATACTTTCCAAAACCAGCGTCACCCAACCAGTACTGAATCATGAATTGCACGCCGTTAGACGTGATCGTCGCCCCAGAGAGGGAAGCGATTTCACTGTCTCCGCTGGCCGTCTTTGACACTTTGAGAACAACTTTTCCTGAGTCGTCCAAAATCCGCTTGTCCGGCCACTGCGCCTGGAAAGCGGCACTGTTGATTTCGCCGCCCAGTCCAGGTGTTTCGCCGTCTTCGTAAAAGGTGATTCCGCTGGCCGTCTTCAGGTCGGAGTTCAACGACAGAAAGCCCTTCATCGTCGACCACAGCCCCTTTCCTCGCACCGGGAAGACGTATTTCGAAGGCGTCTCATCGGACTCAGAGGTTTTGACCAGGTAAACGTGGGCCCGGTTCTCCCGCTTCTTGAGGGTCGCAATGTCTTCCTTGCCTTCCTGCTGGCGATACTTGCCTTTTTCTTCCAGCGTCGCCTCCGGGTCAAAGGCGGCCGGGCTGGGGTACTCACTGGTTACGTCCTGCCCGCTCTCCAAGTCGACAATCTTGTCGACAACCATTTTCTGAAACAATTGATCGATATTCGCCGAGTCGCCCCGCTTAATCAGCCCAGCGGCAATCAAAACGTTTTTCTTGCGGTCCAAAGCCTTGTTTCGATCTTGAATCGGCTTTAGGCCAATCGCGGCCAGGGCGACGACTGCCGAGCAAACGAGGCAGAGCGACAAGGCGATGAAGAACGTATTCCCGATACTGTCTTTGTTCATGCGTTCACTCCTGCCTCGACCTGCCGAGCCAAACGGCGTTTAACGTTGGACTGCACAACGAAGTAGTCAATCAGCGGTGCACAACAGTTACCGAACAAGATTGCCAGCATGACCCCTTCGGCGAAGGCCGGATTCATCGCTCTCACGATCACGGTGACCACACCAATCACGATTCCATAAATCCACTTCCCCGTGGTCGTCGATGCCGCCGAGACCGGGTCGGTTGCCATGAACACTGTCCCGAAGGCAAAACTGCCGATCACCAGGTGCCACCAGGGCGGAACGTCAAACGTGGCGCTCTCGAACGGGAGAAGCATGAACAGACCCGAGAGAGCCGTCATTCCGATGCAGCAACCCGCCATAATCTGCCACGAACCAATTCGGGTCAAAATCAGGATGGCAGCTCCAATCAGACAGCAGAAGACACTCGTCTCACCCATCGAGCCGTGCATATTGCCAATAAAGCAGTCCCACCAGGTTTTTCCTGCAGGCAAATTCTGGGCCTGCTCCCAAATCGCGGAACCAATCGGAGCGGTCTTCATGGCACCAAGGATCGTCGCACCGGTGTAGCCGTCCACTGCGGTCCAGACTTTGTCACCGCTGATGTCTGGGGCGTAGGCGAAGTAAAGGAAAGCCCGGGCGGTCAACGCCGGGTTGAGGAAGTTTCGGCCCGTTCCCCCAAACACCTCCTTGCCGAGGACCACCCCAAAGGCGATCCCCAAGGCCACTTGCCAGAGCGGAATGTCCGGCGGCAGGGTCAGCGGAAACAACATCCCGGTCACCAGAAAACCTTCGTTGATTTCATGCTTGCGAACGACCGAGAACACGACCTCACACAGACCACCCACCACCATCGTCACGATGTAAGCCGGCAGGAAATAGAGCGCCCCATGAATCAAACAGGGCAACGTCCGGCTGATGTCGAGAAAGAAGTTCCCCGGATTCCGGTAGTCGATTCCCAGCCACCCCAGCACCGTGTAACGCCAGCCCCCATCCCACCAACTCGGAAGGTTAAACTCCACGCCTTTGTCGGCGTACCCCTTGAGAATCGTCTGCGCCTGATAGCCCGTGTTGTACAGGGCCATGAAGATGCAGGGAATCAACGCCACGATCACCATGCTCATCATTCGCTTGGTGTCGAGCGCATCCCGCACATGGGTTCCGCCGTGAGCAACCTCACCGGGGGTGAAGAGAAATGTATCGTTCGCCTCGTACAGCGGATAAAGCTTCTCCAGCTTTCCGCCCGGTTTAAACAGAGGCTCAAAACTATCCAGCATCTTTCGAAGCATGCTCGCAGTACCCTTCGCTTAGCCTTCTTTTTCGATCAGCTGCAGATTTTCCCGAAGAATCGTGCCGTAGTCGTATTTGCCAGGGCAAACAAACGTGCACAATCCCAAATCATCCTCGTCCATTTCGAGACAACCAAGCGACTGAGCAGCGTCGGTGTCCCGTGTGATCAATGCCTTGAGCAGGTGCGTCGGAATCGTATCCAAAGGCATCACTCGCTCGTAGGTTCCAATCGGCACAATCGCTCGCTTGCTTCCGCCCAGCGACGTCGTCAGGGGGAACAGTTTTCCCGACAACCACGAACCCAAATAGGCCTTGGTGATCGAGTACTTGTCCCCACCCGGCTTTTGCCAGCCGAGGAACTCCCGCTCGGTTCCCTCTTTCAATACGGCAACCTGGAGGTGATACCGGCCCAAGTAATTTGACAGCGGCTCAGCAGCTCGGCCCGACAGAATCGAACCCGAAATCACGCGGTTCGAGGCAGACCCGCTCGCCGCCAGCGAGTTCCCGCCGACCAACTGCTTCAAGTCTGCACCCAACCGCGTGCGATACAGCCCCGGCGACTTGACCTGCGGTCCGCCGACGGCAATCACCCGCTCCGGATTCAGCTTGCCCAGCAGAGCCAATTGCCCAATCGCGATCACATCCTGGTAATTGATGAACCAAACCGTCTTTTTCGGACCAACCGGATCCAAAAAGTGAATGTGAGTGCCAGGCAGTCCCGCTGGATGCGGACCAGCAAAAGCCTGAAATTGAACGTTCGGAATGTCTCGACCCGGAATTCGGGAATCGTCTCGCGTGCAGACAAACGTCTTGCCCCGGGTCAGACCACTGATCAACTTCAACCCGGCAATGAAAAAATCCTTGGCCCCGTCAATGATCAGTTCAGGCTCCGCGGCGAGAGGATTCGTGTCGATCGCCGTCACGAAAATACTGTGCGGCTCGGAATCGATCGCTGGCACCCTGTTAAATGGACGCGTCCGGAAACTGACCCACAGCCCCGAATCAATCAGCAATTGGCGGGTTGCGTCCGCCGATTTACCGGTCAAGTCACGCGGCGGATTGAACGTCAACGCGTCTTCGCCATCGACGTCAAACACCATCGAGATAAACCGCCGCTTTTCGCCGCGATTGACCTCAGCCACACGACCACTGCAAGGCGCGGTGTAGAAAACGCCTTCATTTTTCTTGTCGCCGAAGACCGGTTGCCCGAGCTTTACCCGGTCGCCCACCTGCACCAGCATCGATGGCCGCATCCCGAGATAGTCATCGGCAACGAGGCCGACGCGCGAGATCTGCGGTCCGGGCTTGATGTCCTGCACCGGAGCCCCTGCAATTGGAATCGTCAAACCACGCCGTATGACAATTGTTTCTGCCATCGTTCTCGCTACCGGTTCCAGCTTTCAAACCCAAGCTATTCCACAACCAACACCGCGTTCGATTCATCCCGCGTTCGATTCATCCCGCGACGAAACCCGAACCGCACGCAGAGCTGTGAAAAATTTCACAAACATCTCTAAAAAAAAGCCACGGTGTCGATACTTGCTCTTCACGTCGACATCGTGGGGTGGGAACTGCGACAATTTACACCAACCTCCCAGCAGTGACAACAACAGCTGGATATTTTTCCAATCGACAAACTAACTGCATTTCGATCAGGCAATTCACCCAATTCTCAGGCCCCCTCGCCGCCAAGCCGACTTTCCCAAAACCTCCACCCGGTCGCAGCGCAAAACCAAAGCTTCCTCGCCAAACCAGAACCCGCCCGCGCCACCCCCAGTTGCCCGCCGCTCAGGGACACACCGCTGGGACA
>JAJTFE010000078.1 GCA_021298375.1 Blastopirellula sp.
GTGGGGAATACTGGAACGAGTGGTTCCCGAAGATCCGGGATGAACTCGTACGGACCCAGGCCAACGATGGGAGCTGGCCCAACAGCGAGGCTGGCGCAGAGTTCAGCGCAGCGATGGGCGGAATCATCCTGCAGATTCCCCTGAATCTGCTCCCCGTGTTCTCTCCTTAGCCAGGCAGAAGCGGCACTTGTTACTCGCAAGAAAACACCGGGTGGCAGGAACTGCGGATTGGCCTCAACGACAGCCGGTTCCTGATGCGGCCGGGCGAACCCCAGCCGCGCAGCTCAAGCTTGGTCGCTGAACCTCGGCCGTCCTCTTCAACGCCCGTCTCAATCGAAGCCACCCCGGACCAGTTCCAAACGCGGCGAGCGGGTCACTTACTTTCGTCGCGCGACCAGCGTGGCCGACGCAGGATGATTTCCGGATTTGCGCTGCGAATGGAGCCGGGGCGGAACGAATCTGCCGGTGCCAACGATTGCTCGCTCGCTTGCGGGACTTGCCTCTCGGCAGACACCGGCCTCCCGGCAGACATCTGTTGGCGATACCAACTCCCCTGGACCAAACCGGCAAACGCCACTGGAGCGGCTGTCGAAGCGGATGCACCGTCAGGGCGAGCGCCGGTCGCCCAGCTTCCATTGATTGTGTTGGTTCCGTCAGCGACCAGAGGTTCTGGAGACTGGGCAGCGGCGGCGAGCGGCGGAAGCCCGCTCGGGGCGGGTATCGCCGCGGGAGCTTTCACTTCCAGAGGGCTGCCACTCTCCACCCACTTCAACCATTTGAGCTGCAGGTCGGAGAGGTCTTTGTAGCCGTAGTACTTTTGTGTCACTTCGTTCCAGGCGGCGAGCGCGTTGCGCGAGTCGCCGCGCTGCATCCCTTCCCCAATGTAAGCGACAAATGTCTGGCGGTCCCGCTGGCGAATGAGGAACTTGGCGAGTGAGTAGCCTTGGGCATAGAGCGGCAGGATGTCGTGCGGATACTCCGTCATCGTGAACATCCGATTGAAAGGGATGCCGCGCGAGGGCTTGCCGGTGAGGAAGTCGATCAGCAGCCGATGGTTTTTGGCCCGTTCCGATTCATGCTCGACCGTCGTGCAGGCCCCCTCATCCGCCCAGCGGGGGAGCGGACGACCGAAGTGCGTAGCGAAAATGGTATGGGTAATCTCATGCGGCAAAACAGCGTCGAGCACTCGATCGGGTGGCCCGTAGACTTTCATTTGCCAGCCGATCGGCTGGGCCTTTTCACCAGAGTCATTCCGGACAAAGGCGAACGAGGTCTCGCCACCGGGAAGGCGATCGATAATCACCTGGACAGGGCACTTTTCGTCCCACGGGGCAATCTCATAGCCGAGCCACTCCAGCGAGAGTTCGCGGCGATACTTTTCGGCCAGTTGAGCTGCTTGCTGAGCAAGTCGCGGATTGGGAGCGCGGATGATGAAGTTCCGCGTGGTGACTTCCACTGCGGGGGCGGCCATAGCCGGGATTGGGGGCCGGCCTGCCGCTGGGCCTGGCATCCCGGCCAGCCGTATTTGGGCCAGGAGTTCGCCGCCGGGCCAGGCTGCAAGTGCGCCCAGCGCGAAGCAGACGGCGCCGATCAGGGTTCGCGCTGGTCGCCACGGCCGCGGGACTGTGAGCGCGCTAAGGTCGAGTGTCGGGCCAGCCATCCGTCGAGACGTTGGCCACCGAGATCCGCGAGCGTCCATGCTCAGGTCCTCTTGTCAGGCAGATTGCAGATTCAGTCCTTTACAGGTCACCGCTCCACTACGTCGCCCGGACAAGGACGGTTCGAAGAGCCGTAACGGGGTCGCGCGATCCTTCGCTTGACCAACCTTCACGATATCCGAGGCGGCGGTTCCCACCAATCTCAGTTCTGGCCAGCTGGGGGTTCCCGCGAGTCGAGCTCGGCCCGGCGCATGGCAGGCAACGACATACGCTAATCACCATAGACAGCCCACTGTATTTGGCCAAACTCTTTGCCGATGCGCCCAAGACTTGAATGAGAAGCTGCGGATTTTGGGTTAGTTTGGGCGGCAATTGTCTCTCCGCCAGCAGGCGATTCGCCTCGACAGCATCACTTGCCAGCAAACAAGTGCAGGCAATTCACATCACCTCGGTTCCCGAACCCGGAACACTCGTCCCTCTGGGACTCGTCGCGTTCGGACTGCTCGCTCGCGGCCGAAGACGGGCCGAAACAGCTGCCCAGGACTTGAGTCGATGATGGCTTAGCTGATCAGTCGTGCGCACCCCCGACACAGGGTCGGGGGAGGAGGGACGCCTGAGTGGGGCGAGGCCTCGCCACCGTTTGTGGTTGCGGCCCGGATTCGCCCTGCGGCTGAGTCTGGTCACCAGTGCCGTTCGGTTATTTACCGCGAAGCGAGCAGCTCTTCGCCCGGGAGGGGGCGATATCATGGCGGGGGATGAGCGGAGTCTCTGCGCAGTGCCCCCCCCGCAATCACCCCCCAAGAAAACCGCTGTCGAGCCGAACATCGCCGCTTCGGCACGGCCGGCTCGATGCCAACCCCTCAATTGGACGCGGCGATCTTGACGGCGATCGCGTCGTAAAGAAAAATCCCCCGCGCGGTCAAGCGCAAGCGGGTCGAAGGCGGATCGCACTGCTCCGCGAGCAAGCCCCATCCAATCAGCTCAGCGATCTCGGCTCCCGCAGTGGCGGCAAAGCTGCGACCGGTTACCTGCTCAAACTCGGCCGCGTTCACGCCACCGATCCGCCGCAGACCCACCGCCAAAAGTTCCCGGGCCAACTCTGGCTGGGGAAGTTGTTGACGCTCGCTGGTCGGGTCGACCCCGGCTTCAACCAGCTGGATATAACGGAGCGTGCTCTGGTGATTGGTGCTGCGGACTCCGGCAAGGAAACGGCTCGCGCCAGCGCCGATGGCGTGATAGGGGAGTCCCTGCCAGTAGACCTGATTGTGCCGACAGCTCGCTCCGCCGCGGGCGAAACTGGAAATCTCATAGTGCTCCCACCCTGCCGCGACCAGCCGCTCCAATGTCAGGGCGTAAAACTCGCTCCGCTGGTCTTCGTCCTGTTCCGCCAGTTGGCCAGCCTGCCGCCGATTCCAGAAACGGGTACCTTTTTCGTAGGTCAATTCGTAGGTGGAGAGGTGGTCAATCGGCAGTTGCAGGGCAGAGCTGACATCTGCCGTCCACTCTCCAAGCGTTTCGTCGGCGACAGCGAAGATCAGGTCGAGCGAGACGGTCAGTCCAGCTTGCTTGAGCAGCTCAACCGCCCGCACGATTCCCGCCGCGTCATGATCTCGCTCCAGTAGGCGGAGCTTCTCTCCGCGAAACGACTGAGCCCCGAGGCTGATCCGCGTTGCGCCGAAATCAAGCGCGGCCGCGACCCAAGCCGGGGTCACGTCCAGCGGATTCGCTTCCAGCGTCACCTCGGCGTTGGGGGCAAGGTCGATTCGTTGGGCGAGCGCCTCGCGGAGCTGAAGCAATTCTGGGCCTTCGAGCCGCGACGGAGTTCCCCCGCCGAGATAGAGCGTATCGAGCGTCAATCGCTGGGGCAGAGCGGCGATTTCGCGGCCCAGTGCGGCGAGATAGCGGGGGACGAGATAATCGCGACCCGCAGCGACGGAGAAATTACAGTAGCCACAGTGATGTCGGCAAAAGGGAATGTGCAGATAGATCGAGCGGGGGTTGACGCCAGCCGAGAGGGGATCGACTGGGCCTGAGTTGCTCGGCGGAGTCACTTCCGAAGATCCCTGGGGCGAAAGGCTCACGGCTTTTTCCGCTTCCTTGCGATGGTAGCGCGTGCTGAAGTGGGAGGCGATGACCAGCTCATTCTCAAAGCGTTCCGCCCGGGCGACGAAATCCTCCAGATGCATATGCCCATTTTTGTGAATGTATTGCAGCTGGTGATCATCTGCGAGGAAGGTCATTTCGGCAATCAGGATTTTGGTCTCAAACAGGATCGGGTTTCGATCGAGTCCCTGCGGATTGGTGTCACCCGTATAACCGATCAGGGGGACGAGGACCTCGCGGGTTACCTCGACCCCGGAATTTCGCAAATCCCTGATTTCCTCGCCCCGCAGTTCCGTGAACTGGGGCAACAGTTTCCGCCGGCGATCGTAGATCACGTAACCGAGGCAGGGAATGCGATGGGACATCTCGCAGGTCTCGAGCACCAGTTCCCGCGACAACTCGTAGCGGTCTCCCGGCTCCAACCCGATCAGCTCGCAGGGAAGTTTGCCCCGATCGAGGCTGGCAAAACTGTCGAGCATGCGGCGGACGGCCACCTCGGCATAAGCCGGAATGATGATTCGCGGCGGGGTCATCTTCATCAGTCTTCGCCGGGCCACGAAGGAGGGCAGGGCAGCGATGTGATCGAGATGGCAGTGAGAGATCAGCCAGGTGGGCGTCCCCATGAAATCCCACGGATGGGCGCCCAAGTCAAAGCCAAGATTCAGCTCGTTGATTCGCCAATAGGTTTGGACTGCGGCGCGGGAATATCCCTCGATGGTCAGACCACCGAACTGAAAACTCTTGACGGGGACATTCTGGAGCATGAGAGCGCGAGCCGGATGCTGGTTCCAAAATCCGAGTTTAGCTCTGAATGGGCCTTCTCACAAAGGGGCAGGGGAGGGGACTGGTGGGCCTGCCTAATCCAATCCGAGCGGCTGCCGAATTGGGGCAGAGGCTGGTTAGGGAGTGATTTTCAAGTCGATTTTCGCGAGCGGGAGCGAGCGAGGGGAACCCGAACGGGAAAATGTCCCGAGAAAACCTCGCGTGGGACAATAGCCAGAACGTGGCCGCCGCTCCATAATGGGAAGAGATGTGGCCTGAATCAGACAAAACTGAAGAATTGCTCCTGCAGGTGAAGCAGGGCGACGAAGCTGCCGTGAACCAGTTGATGGAGCGGCACCGTGAGGCGCTGCGCCAAATCGTGCGAATGCGGTTGGACCAGAAAATCCAGCGGCGGGTGGATGTCAGCGACGTGGTTCAGGATGTGCTCGTCGAAGCCAACCGGCGGCTGCAGGACTACCTGCAGAATCCGGCCATGTCTTTCCGGCTGTGGTTGCGGCAGATTGCCCAAGACCGAATCATCGATGCCCATCGCCGCCATCGGATCTCAGCTCGGCGAAGCGTCGACCGGGAACAAGCCCTGGCCGCACCGCGAGGCTATGACCAGTCCTCGATTCAGTTGGCAGGTTTATTGAGCGACCAGGCCCTGACGCCCGAGGCTGCTGCCTTGCAGCAGGAAATGGCGCGGCGCGTGGAGGCGGCCGTCTCACGACTGGAAGAGCGCGACAGTGAAATCATCGTGATGCGGCATTACGAACACCTCTCCAATCAGGAAATCGCCCACGCTCTGAACCTGACTGAACCGGCAGCCAGCATGCGATATCTGCGGGCCATTCGCCGGCTCAAGGAAATCCTGCAGTCAGGCTCCAGTGACGCCAGTGCAGGCTAGGGCTGTGTCGACCCCAAAAGGGCTGGCCGGACGACGGCTTCCCGAACCCGACCCGAGCAACTCTGGTTTCCAACCGCCAGACTGTCAGCGGGGGTTGGCGTTGCGATTTGGTTGCTCGGCTCGCCACTGATATTCCGACTCTCCCTTTCGACCCCGATGTCCCATGGAAGAACTCTACGAGCAGCAACTGGCCGAGCTGTTGACCGACCTGACCGATCGGATGGGTCGCGGAGAGGAATTGCTGCTTGAGGAGGTCTGCCAAAAGCACCCGGAATTCGCGGTGGACATCCGCGACCTCTGGGGGACGATCGCGGTGACACAGGCGGTTGCCCACGATTCGCTCACTCGGCCCCGAACAGCAGCCCGCGACTTGTCGCTGTTCGAGCTTCCCTATCGGCTGGGCGACTTCGAGTTGCTCGAGGAGATCGGCCGGGGTGGGATGGGAATCGTGTACCGCGCACGGCGGTTGAGCAACGGTGAGCCGCTCGCTCTGAAGATGATGCTCAAGGGGGAACTGGCTTCGCGAGTCGAGCGGCAGCGATTTGAAGCGGAAGCGTCCGCCGCGGCTGGGCTGACCCACCCCAACATCATTCCGATTTTTGATGTCGGCGAATTTGGTGGGCGCCCTTACTTCACGATGAAACTGATCGAGGGTCGAACGCTCGCCCAGTGGCTGAATGCAGGTCCCATCTCGCCCGAAAAGGCTGCCCGTTTGCTGCTGCAGATTGCCTCGGCAGTCCAGCAAGCCCACGAGCAGGGCATTCTTCACCGGGATCTGAAACCCTCCAACATCCTGATCGACGAACAAGAGCACGACTACGTGTGTGACTTCGGCTTGGCCAAACAGGTGACGGGGGCGACCAGCCTGACCAGGACCGGAGCCGTGATCGGCACACCGGCTTACATGGCTCCGGAGCAGGCTGCTGGAGCTCGGGGCCAAGTGGGTCCCACCAGCGACGTGTACAGCCTGGGAGCCATTCTGTATCACATGCTCACGGGGAACCCGCCATTCCAGGGGGCCTCGCCGGTGGATACGGTGTTGATGGTCCTTGAGCAGGACCCGATTCCGCCCCGAGTCCTGAATCGGCGAGCCGATCGGATTCTGGAAATGGTGGCTCTGAAGTGTCTGCAGAAGCCTCAGGATTTGAGATACAGTTCCGCGGAGAACCTGGCTCGCGACTTGCAGGCCTATCTCAACAAGTCACCCGTGTCGGTGTTGGGGAGTCGTCTGGGGCAAATCCTGGCGGGACTGTTTCGCGAAACCCATCATGCTCCCGTGCTGCAGAACTGGGGACTGCTCTGGATCTGGCACAGCCTGATTTTGCTGTTGGCTTCGTTTTTGACAAATGCGATGTACCTGTCCGGGGTGACCAACCGGCTGGTGTTCGAACTGATGTGGGGAACTGGATTCACGGCTTGGGCAATCGTCTTCTGGTTGCTCCGCCGGCAGTATGGACCGGTCACGTTTGTCGAGCGGCAGATAGCTCACGTCTGGGCAGCGAGCCTGATTGGAATCGTCCTGCTGTTTCCCTTCGAGGGCTACCTGGGCTTGGAATTGCTGGAGCTGTCTCCCATTCTGGCGGTGGTCGCAGCGATGACCTTTCTGGTGAAGGCGGGCATTCTTTCGGGCTCATTTTATATTCAGGCAGCGATCTTGATCGCGACTTCGGTTGTGATGGCGCTCAGTTACCCCTACGCAATGTTTATTTTCGGAGTGGTTTGTGCCGGCTGCTTCTTTTTCCCCGGCTGGAAGTACCACCGGCAACGGCTGCGAATCATGAATCGCGATTGAAGTCGCGTATCGACAATCGAAATGCTTGCGGCAAGGTCTCGAGCGAGCCAGCGAGCCGCCACCGGAAAATTCAGCGCAGGCCCTGTAATCGATTCTCGGGTGAGGGCTGTAGGGAATATGCCGCGTTCGTTTCCCGCGAATGCCTTCGTTTCACGGTCCAGTTTAGCCAATCTGGATAAATTCCCCCCGAATTTAAGATTTCCCAACCGGATTAGTTTGACACTCGCTACCTGCGTCCTATTGTTTTGGCGAAGTCGAAGACAACCTTTGACTCGACCGGCGGAAGCCGGGCCGACGGTGAGTCGGCACCATCCGTTCCAGAACATCGTGAACTCCGACCTTCGGCTTGGCTGAGGGTAAGCTCGCGAGGTTCTTCCAGCAAACGCACGTTTTGGTTTGGGAAATGCCGAATCGGCTCGGAACGGTTGGATGATTCGGTAGTTCCCTCAAGTCGTACCCGAGCCACTTTGGCTCAACTCCCTGTAACGGGGGTTTTTTCCGTCGGAGGAAGTCATGCAGAATTTTGTTTCGAAAGTTTCTCGTTTCCTGAAGTCAGAAGACGGCCCCACCGCTGTCGAATACGCCATCATGTTGGCCCTGATCGTCGTGGTCTGCTTGACCGCGATTCAGGCTGTCGGTACCAATGCCTCGGCCACCTTCACCGACATTGCTGCCGACCTGAATGATGCTCGTAAGGGCACCGTCAACTAGTCTGATGCCGGTGGGGATTTCTCCCGGCACTCACACTTGAAAAACCAAACAGCCTTCCGGTTTCCTGGCGAAACGCGGAAGGCTTTTTTGTTGGTCCAGCCGTTTTTCAGGCACCCTACAACCGGCCTCTCAGGCCGCAAAAGTTGCCTGAAAGGACGGGATTTACTCACCACTCAAGTCAACTCAAGGTAGGTTTTGCGCGAGAAGCTGGCTCTGCGTCATGTCAGCTTGCGGATATTCAAAATGCACGAGGAGCCAAATCCCCCCAGCTGGAAGCGAGAGTGAGGGATTGGACGGGGAGAGAAAAATGTCGGAATTCATGTCTAACTTTGCTCAGTCGTGGCCGTACTGGCTGGTCAGCGCCGTTTTGGTTTACGCCGCCTATATCGACGGCAAGCAGCTGAAGGTGCCCAATTGGATCACGTTTCCAATGATCATCTCGGGCTGGATTTACAGTGCCGTTTGGTACGGCATCGACGGCCAAGGTTGGCTGACCGGATTGGGCTGGAGCCTCGCCGGGACTGCGGTTGGCTTGGCCACCCTGCTGCCCGCTTACTCGATTGGTGGCATGGGCGCCGGAGATGTCAAACTGATGGCTGGAATTGGTGCCTGGGTCCACTGCAGCATCACTTTTTATGCCTTTTGCGTCTCGGCTGTGGTCGGCGCCGTGTTGGCAGTCGCGATGATCGTGATTTCCCGCCAAAGCCAGAAGCACTGGAACCAGTTTTTCTACATCGCCAATGAAATCATGACCGTACGAAATCCGGAAGCTTTGGCAACGATTGCCGCCGAACGAAAAAGCTCGATGCGGCTGCTGCCCTACGGCATTCCGATTGCCATTGGAACGATTCTGTACTTCGCCTGGATGGGTTTACTGGTTTAAGCCCGGCAAACCTTGACGATTGGTTAACTGACAAGGGCAAGGGTTGCGGTGGAACGATTCCCATCGGCAACCCTTGTCGCGTTCCAGCCTGAACAACGAGCAGACCTTTCAAACCGCCCAGTTCAGCCAGACCACCCAGCCTGCTGGCGCGCCTGGAAGAAACGCAGGAAGTTGTAACGGTTATTCCGGTTTTGTTTCTTTTGCATGAGGTCCTGATTTGTTCGGAATAACAAGTCCGAACATACCTACGACGACTGATCGTCACAGGCGTTGCAACCAAGCAACGGTCAGATTTGCCTGACGGGGAGTTTTCTCTGACATGGCATCTGCCCGGCAAAGGGTTCCGCCCAAATCCTGAGGATACCACGATGAAATCGAAGTCTTTAATCCTGATGTTTGTCTCCCTGTTTTTTGGACTGATTGCCGCCGTCGGAATCAGCCAGGTGATGGGGCGAAACAGTGGCTCAGGTTTGCAGAAGCAGGTCAAGCTTGTACCCGTCGTGCTCGCGACGGAGTTTCTGGACCACGACACGGAACTGACGGAAAAGAACTGCAAGGTCGAAAATTGGCCGGCAGAGATTGTCCCCGATAACTCGGCCCAGTCTCTGGAAGAGGTAAAACACAAGGCCGTCACTACCCGGATCAACAAAGGTGTTCCGATCTCGCTTAATGATGTGGTCGACGTCAGCCAGATTTCGACCCTGATGATTCCACCGGGCTTCCGGGTCCAGGGAGTCAAGGTCAGCGAGGAAGATGTCGTCAACGGCTTGATTCAACCGGGCGACCACGTTGACCTGATCGGTTTCTTCGAGAACACGAACAACAAGGGCGAGCGAAACATGCGAATCACGACGTTCATGAAGAACGTCAAGGTGTTTTCGATCGACGGCAATACTCGCCGGGATCCAGGTCCGCGGAAATCCAATGGCGGCAGCGGCGAGCAAGTCCTCGGTTTGCTCGTCACCTTGAAACAGGCGGAGCAAATCGTGCTCGTGCAACGCGTCGCCACGCTGCGGGTTGTCTTGCGGGACAGCACCGGAACCAATTCCCCGGAGCAAGGGTTAAGCCCGGACGGTGAAGTGGACTTTGACGCCATCACCTTTTTCGAAGAAGCCAAAAACTACATCAAGAAGATGGCCGAGAAGCCTACTCGGGCCGCAAGTAACGAACCAGAACCTGCCAAACCCGCTTTTGTGGCGATGTATCAACTCGGAGACTCGGTAGTCTACTTCCCATTCGATGAAGCGGGCAACCTGATTCCGCCAGAGCGAACCGCTGATCCGGAAACACCTGCTTCCAACTCTCCGGAGTTGCCAAACGTCGCCCCGGTCGACGATTCGGCGAGCCCGAGCGGGGAAGAAGACGAAGACAGTTACCCGGGCGGCTAATGCGGGGCGAAAGTCGATGGAGCGACACCTGCCTGCCGTCTGTTTAAAACTCAACTGACAAGCCAACTCGGCTGTATTACCTGCGAAGGAATTCAAGGATGAATGCCCGTCATTGCCCCGCAATTCTATCTTGCCTGATCTTGCTCTGGAGCGGCAGTTTCGGCTCCATCGGCTGGTCACAACAGGTCGCCACCGGAAATGCCGGCGGCAATCAGGTTGCTGGCCGGGCTGCCGGCGGGTTCCACATTACCGAGTCGGTCGACACGATCGAACTGACGGTCGGCTCGAGCCGGCGACTGACCTTCGACTACAAAGTGCCCGAGGTCATTGTCGAGCATCCCAACCTCATCAATGCAACACCGATTTCGGCCAATCAGGTGAATGTCACCGGCAAGCAGCCGGGCGTTTCGACAATTACCTTCCGCGACATGGAGGGGAAATCACAATCCGTGACCGTCTTGGTCAAGCTGGACGTGCGGAAAGTGGAAATGGCTATCTCCCAGCACTTTCCCAACTCAGCCGTGAAAGTCACCGCGTTGTCTACCGGCGTGGTGCTGGCTGGTTATGTATCCCGCGCCCAGGATGTGGACTCGATTGTGGCCGTCGCCCGGGATTACTTCCCGACAAACGTGATCAACCTGCTGCAGGTTGAAGGTGCACAGGTCGTTGCAATTGAAGTCAAGGTATATGAAGTTTCACGCACGAAACTGAAGAACATGGGTATCGACTGGGCCGTATTGGGACAGCGATTCGACATTGTCAGCGGCTTCTCCGACTTGATCCAAAACGTGACGACTCCCGCTGCCGTCTCGGGAGACGCCAACATGGCCATCGGAGTGATCAATGACAACGGCTCCTTCAACCTGGTGGTCAACGCTCTCGAACAGAACAACATTGCCAAGCTGCTTTCACAACCGACTCTGGTCACTTCCAATGGTCGGCCCGCCGAGTTTCTCTCCGGCGGTGAGATCCCGATTCAGGTCCCTTCGGGGCTGGGAACGGTCTCGATCGAGTTCCGCCCGTTTGGAACCAAACTGGACTTCGTGCCTTTGGTCCACGGTGAAGGGAACCTGACGCTGGAAGTGCGAGCCGAAGTCTCGGAAGTCGCTCCGGAATTGAGCGGTGCGACCGGTGTTCCCGGTTTTCGGGTAAGACGAGTCAACACGGGCGTTCCAATGCGGGCTGGTCAAACGGTCGCGTTGGCTGGTGACATTTTCGAAAAGTCCGATTCGGACGTTGGTGGTGCCCCGGGTTTGGTTGATGTTCCTTTTTGGGGTGCACCGTTCCGAAACACCCGAGACTCTCGAACCGAAACCGAACTGGTGTTTCTGATCACCCCAAGGTTTATCAACAGTGTGGACCCGACAGTGACGCCGCTCACGCCACCTGGGCTCCGCAGCACCAACCCTTCCAATCTTGAACTCTTTTCCAACGGCTACATCGAAGTACCGGCCTGCGGAGAAGACTGCCCGCGCGAACTCGGGGCTCCCTTCGGAATGCAGAGGCCTGAACAGGCAGTTCCTGCAGGCTCGGTCTCGCAAAACCTGCCGTACGGTTCGTATCAAGGTCAGGCATACTCCACTGCTCCGGCCGGTTACGCTCCACAGCCTGCCTACCCGGGCGTCAATGGTCAGCCGGGTGTCAATGGTCAGCAGCAGCCAACCGCTTGGCCGTCCACCAATGGCTACCCCAACGGTTATCCCAATGCTTACCCTCAATCCGCTCCCCAGCAGCCGCAAGCGACTCCGCTGGAGCGGCAGAGCCTGCTCCATCCCTTGCTCCAATCTCGACCTCAAACCACGCCCAACCACACAGCCTCCGGTTTTGGATATCCGCAAGGTCAGCCTGGCTCTGCGGTCCGGCGATAAGCATCCTCTTCCGCTTTTCGCCCCCAACCCTGTCTCAACCCTTTCAATTTAGCCAAATCCGACTGCCATGAGCGCTTCGATTCGACTTTCGATCTGCGACCCTAACGACAAGACTCGCGAGCACCTCAAGAAGTATTTGGTCGGGCTCGACCGGGTCTGGCTGGAAGCGGACTGCTCCCGTTATGAGTTTTTCCCGGAAGTGGTCCTTCAGACCTCGCCGGACGTGGTGGTCGTCAACATAGACCAGAACGAACCGGTCGCTCTCAGCCTGATTCAGTCGCTTAAGGCAACCCACAGCAGTTTGGGCGTCATCGCCTTAAGTCAGCGCACGGATGGTCAAGTCATTTTGCGAGCGATGCGGGCGGGAGCTGGGGAATTCATCACCACTCCGATCCAAATTGACGAACTGTTTCAGGCCCTGGAGCGGGTCAGCAGCATCGGCTTGGCCGCTGGCCGGAATAAACCCGGTGTGACCATTGCGGTGACCGGCAGTTCCGGCGGCGTGGGCGCGACAACGATCGCCGTCAATCTGGCCTGTGCCATGGCTCGGGACCCCGGCAACAGCGTCGTTCTCGTCGACCTCGATTTGGCGGTCGGTGACGCCGACGTCTTTCTCGATACAATCCCCGATTACACCCTGCTGGATGTCGCCCAGAACATTGCCCGGCTGGACCTGGCCATGCTTCGGAAATCGCTGACCAAGCACGACTCGGGCGTTTATCTGCTGCCGCGGCCAATTCACTTGGAAGACATGGACTCGATCTCCACAGAAGATTTCCGCAAGGTGCTGTCCCTGCTCAAGGCGTCCTTCTCGCACATGGTCCTGGACCTTTCGAAGTCCTTTGGACGGCTCGATTTGGTGTCGATGCAGATGGCCGACCAAACCCTGCTCCTGACGCAGTTGGACCTCCCCTGCCTTCGAAATGTGGTGCGGATCCTCAACTCAATGGAGCATCACAACGGGATCAACGACAAAATCAAGATCGTCGTCAACCGCTCCGGACTGGACAAATCGCAAATTAACAGCACCAACGCGGAAGAGACCATCAACCGCCCAATCTACTGGCGAATTCCCAATAACTACTCGGTCGTCTCCGAGT
>JAJTFE010000079.1 GCA_021298375.1 Blastopirellula sp.
GGGCAGGTTAACTCGGGCAATTCCGGCAAAAGCCGCCTTGCTTCGCCCCGAATAATCGCCTGACGCCGCAGAGTTTACCAGTGAATGGCGGTTTGCTGCGAGCCAGCGTCCCCGAGACCAGCCGGTAGAGCGACTCCGCTTGCCTTGCGGCGATTTGCGGTGATCGCTACCATCCCCGCGCGATGCAGGCTCCCCAGGCTCCGGCTTTGACCACTTTTCGTGCTTTGCGCATGACCGCCATGACTGAGTTTGATTTCAAACGTTTCTCGCGGCAGTGCAGTGCCACCGGCCAGCCTATTGAGCGGGGAACGGATTTCTACTCAGTTCTGCTGGAGCAGGAGGACGGCACCTTAGCGCGACAAGACATCAGCGGTGCTGCCTGGCAGGGCCCGCCGGAAAACTGCGTCGGCTGGTGGCGGAGTCGGCTGCCGGCGCTGGAAAAAGGCCGAGTTTACTGGGCACCCAACGAGGTTCTGTTAACCGTTTTTCAGCATGCCAACGCGACGCCCGGCCAGGAAGACATCGCCTATGTGATGGCCTTGCTGCTGGTTCGCAAACGAATCCTGCAGTGGAAGGAAACGGTCCAGCGCCAGGGGAGACCCTGGATGCGAATGCACGACGCGCGACAAAACACCGACCTCGAAGTCGCTGAGGTCCCACTCACGCCCCAGCGGATTTCCGAGATTCAGGCCGAGTTGGCCGAGAAACTGTTTACCGATGAGCGAACCGGCGACCTCGAGACAGGAACAGTCGAATGAGCAGACAGTTCGAGGCATTCCCAGCACGCACTCACCTCAGCGGTCGGCGATTATCCCCCCGGCAAGTTGCCGGATTGCTGATAGTCGCGCTGAGCCTGCTCTGTTCTGGTTGCCAGGTGTTTACGAGATTTCGCAACGACTCCCTGAACGCACCGGCGATTTTGGGGAAGTCAGCTTCGCTCGACCAATTGATCGCTGCCGTCCGAGCCCAATCGGAGCGGGTCAACCAGTTGAAAACGGATGTCCGGGTGACGGCACCCGGCACACCGACGCTGCGGGGCGACCTGCAAATCGAGCGCCCCAGCCGGCTTCGTCTCCAGGCTGGAGTCTTGGGCATTTCCGATCTCGGCTTCGATCTCGGAAGCAATGACGACTCGTTCTGGGTTTGGAAAAAGGCGGCGTTGCCCGGCGATCCGCCGACGCTTTACTTCGCGAGTCACCGAGGGTTTGAGCAGAGCCTGCTCCGCGAACATTTGCAACTGCAGCCGCTCTGGCTCGTTGATGCGCTGGGCCTGATTGAATTCCACCCGGAAGACCAGCACACCGGTCCGTTTCCCCGACCCGATGGCCGCGTGGAAATCCGCAGCTTTTCCCAATCACCTTCGCGCCCAGCCGTCCGGGTCGCCGTCATCGACCCTGTCAAAGCCGTCGTCAATCAGCAATCTTTCTACGACCAGAGTGGCAAGCGGCTGGCCTATCTGAACTCGATTCAGCACCAGTATTACGCCGAGCATCAAGTGAGTCTGCCGCAGCGGATCGAGATTCATATCGCGGACGGCGATGGTCAGACCAGCAAGTTAACGGTTGATGCAGGCAAGTTTCTCATCAACTCCCTGTTCGGGGACCCGCAACTGCTGTGGCAAATGCCCAATCCGCCTGATGTCCGCCGAGTCGATCTTTCAAGACCCAGTCCGACTCCCAACGTTCCGGAACAGGCTGGCGCGGAGCAGCAGAGAATGGCTCGAGACTGGTCCGCACCGCGTTATCAGTAACGCTGGACCCGATTCCCACCGCACGTTCGACACCTCCCCTACCACCGCTCCGCTCCAACTTGACAGCGTTCAAAAGCGGACCTACGATTCGGCTAAGTTTCAGAGTCGTCGGAACGGCTTTCCGCCGTGCCAAAAGTTAGCCGATTGGCCACTGAGACGGCGAACTTTTTCCTTGTCCGGAGCATTTGCATGACTCACGTCGTCACCAAGGCCTGTGATGGCTGTCGCTATACGGATTGCGTTGTCGTTTGCCCCGTAGAGTGTTTCTACGAAGGCGAGACCATGCTGTACATCAACCCGGACGAATGCATCGACTGCGAAGCGTGTGTCCCGGAATGCCCGGTTGAAGCCATTTTCCACGAGGACGACGTCCCCGCTGAAATGAAGGAGTACATCCAGCTGAACGCCGAGATGGCTCCCAAGTGCCCCAGCATCACCGAACGCAAGAAGCCGCTCGCTGACAAGTAAGCTGATACGCCGGCTTGAGCCGCATTTACTTGAACTAACCTTCATCGCCCGCAGCGTGCGTCTTCCACCAGTAAGGCTTCGACCAGTAAGGCTTCGACTAGCAAGTCATCGAGACCGCGCTCGGTGAGCGGCACTGGGCTGTGAATTCTGGCTGTGAATTCTGGCTGGGAATTCTGGCTGGGAATTCTGGCTGGGAATTCTGGCTGGACCGCAGCGGCGGCCTCCGGCGAAGCATCCCTGCCACCGCGGCAAGAAAAGAATTCCTCGGGGCGATTGCTTCGCAACACGGCTCAGCTATCCACTGCAGCGTTTGTTTCTGTCGCAGCGGTTGTCGCTGAGCCAAGCTGCGGCCGATCAAGGCCGCGGCACAGCGTCCGGCGCACAGCGTCCGCGGCTGAAGTGGCTATGTTCGCAAGCGGAACCGGGGGCTCGCAAGTGGAACCGGGGAGTTGGCTTTCGCAGCTGCAGCCAAGCGGCCAGACTAGAACAAGCGGCCAGACTAGAAGTCGGCCTGCCGAATCGAACAGATTCACCCCATTGGCGACAGCAGGTCACGCCACAAGCGGCCTGCTGTTTTTCTTTTCTTCGCTCATTTTCTTCGCTGGTTTCCGACGCGTCGGCTTGGCACGCCCGATCTGAGGGACGGCGGCGAGTTGGCAACCGCATCGGGCGAGCTGCTTTCGAGAACATCCGGCGCTTTCGAGAACATCCGGCCACCATGGTTCCGGGCTGTGCTGGCTTGGGATCGCCAAGCATGCGTCTCCTGAAAGCTTCCCCATGGGTTGTTCAATTCTGCTTCAGTCGATGGTGTTTTCAAGTCAGAAAAAAATGTTTCTGAATTGAGTCGCGAATTGATTGCCAAGCGTCTGACCGCGCAATTAGGATGAAGGGCTCTCACAAGCAAGTGAGCTGCAAAGCAATGGAGTTTGCTCAACCGGTCCCATATTTTTTGGTTCGCCAGCACTCGGCTGAAATGAGTCCTGAATGACCCTCTCATTCACCAGTCGAGTCAGCGGGGAGTTTTCACAGTTGGGCCGGCATGCGAGGAATGATTGGCGAGGATATTGGCGAAGCCCAAGGATATCTGCAAGGAAAATCTGCAAGGAAAAAGGATTGAGCGCATGATTCACTACACCTGCGACCGCTGTCAGCGAAAGATCGAGACCGAACAGGAGACTCTGTACCAACTGCGGATCGAGATCGATTCGGTCGCTCCTCCCGAACCGGCGCTCGATGCCGACGAGCAAGCAGCGCGGGAGTTCTTGGACCTCGACGAAACGATTGACGATTTGAATCCCAGCGCTGAAGAAGCCACCGATCGAACTCCGCTCAGCTTCGACCTCTGCCATGAGTGCTTCACTCGTTACAGTCAGGACCCGCTCGGGCTGAACTCCAGCGAACTCGGCTTCAGCAAGAACTGAAGCTTCCGCAACCAGGGAGGCACGGCTGAACTGCCGGTGCGGCTGGCCCCAGCGCCGCCCGTGCGCGGCGAGGTCGAGAGCGGCAGGGCTTGCAATCGGGACCGAACGCGAGCGGGGCGGAAGTGGTTGCCGACTCCAGTCGCTCCCGGGTCTCGCAATTTGCCCGGCGGACCTGACTTGGCCGCTCACCGGAGACGCTCTCAGCCGGTTCATGATCCGACTCGCTGCGGAAACCCGAGTGCGGCAAGGGCTGCCTTGTGACCATTGTCCGGTTTGTTAGAATCGGCGTCTTTCCGCTGTAGAACCGCACACGCCCTGGATTCAGAAACGATGAAGATCGCCGTCATTGGTGGAGATGGAACCGGTCCGGAAGTCACTCGGGAAGCGCTTAAGGTACTGGAAGCGGTTTCCAAGCTGGAGAAGTTCAGCTTCTCGCTCAACCATCTCGACTGGGGCAGCGAGCGGTACATGCGGACGGGCGAGATCATTCCCGAGGGTGGCTTTGACCTGCTGCGTCAGCACGATGCCATTTTCCTTGGGGCTGTGGGACACCCGGATGTGAAACCGGGCCTCATCGAAAAAGGACTGCTGCTTGTAACCCGCTTCAAGCTCGACCAGTACATCAACCTGCGACCGGTGAAGCTTTATCCGGGCGTGGAGACACCGTTGGCGGGAAAGACTCCGCAGGATATCGATTTCGTCGTCGTTCGGGAGAACACCGAGGACCTTTACTGCGGCATGGGCGGATTCCTCAAGAAGGACACTCCCGATGAAGTCGCCATGCAAACGGCGGTCTACACGCGCAAGGGCTGCGAGCGCTGCATCCGCTGGGCGTTTGAGTTCACCCGCAAACGCAACAACCCCAAAGGAAAGCACCTCACGCTGGTCGCCAAGACCAATGTTCTGACTTACGGCCACGACCTCTGGATGCGAACATTCGAGGAGGTCGCAAAGGAATACCCGGACGTCAAGGCAGACTACAACAACGTCGATGCCTGCTGCATGTGGATGGTCAAGTCGCCTGAGTTCTACGACGTGATCGTCACCACGAATATGTTCGGCGACATCATCACCGACATTGGGGCGATGATTCAGGGCGGCCTGGGAGTGGCTGCCGGCGGTAACATCAACCCCGATCGAGGTGGCGTCAGCATGTTCGAGCCGATGGGTGGCAGCGCTCCCAAATACACCGGCCAAAACGTGATCAATCCGATTGCGGCGATTGGCGCGATGGCGATGCTGCTGGAGCATACCGGCCAGCCGAACGCGGGAGCGCGAGTCCTCAAGGCGGTCCAATCGGTCACCGGCACCAAGATGAAGAGCCAATCAGCCGGGAAAATGGGCCACTCGACCTCGGAAGTCGGCGATCTTGTCTGTGCGGCCCTGTAGTCAGGCTGGCTGACCGGCGTGTCGCTCGCTGATCAGCGGTCCCGAGAACTCTTCTGGCGGGGTGCTCAGCGACTCAGTCCGAGCAGCGCTTCCCGGCGGCTGAGCCACTGTTCGGTCGCCGCGCGCACTTGGCGATCGAGCTTTTCACTCGCAGACCGCAATTGTTCTCCCGAGTTTTCGCTCAGCATCCGATCGAGGTCCTGGCTGACGAGGCCGCGGCGGAGCCAAGCGCCCACCGGGCGGCTGATGGACGCCCGAGTTCCGGCTTCCGTCCAGGCTCCGCGCAACCGGTTTTCGGCCTGGACATAGGCAATCGCCAGTTGTCGCGCGCTCTCGTCATCCGCGAGATGGACTGGTACGAGGAACTTGCGTTGAGCCGCCAGTTGCGGCTCTTCTCCCAAACCTCGGCGCAAGTAAGCGCGTGCCTCGACCAGCAGCAACCCCGCCCGCCAGGAACGCGGCAAGCGGTACAGCAGGCGGAGTTCCCGCCCTCCCTCGACCACCATTTGCCGCGAATCATGAAAGCGGAAAAAGGCGCCGGTCGAGCGCTCAAATGGCCCGCTTTCGACCAACGGGGCTTGCTCCGGAATTTCGGCATATCGGCGACTGACTTGTTCCTCGAGCGAGGCCGACGCATTGGCCACGGTTGCGAACGTCTGCAACAGACCATCAGTCGCAACCCCGCCGCTGAACCTGCGGTCGGCGTGACGCTCCGTCAGGACCACACCCTCGACCGCGGACTGGGTGCTCGACTTCGGCCAATAATCCATCAAGGGGTAAATTGACTTGGCCCACGCGACTCGAAATTCCACCGCGTAGAAAGCATCGCGACGTTGCGGCTCGAGCCAAACGGAAACCGGCATCGCCACTTGCAGCAAACGCTCCGTGTTTTTTGCGGACGAGGTTTCGTCCGCAAAGGGACTGACTAACTCACACCCCTCAACCAGAGCCGGGACATCGAAGCGGGCTAACTCCTGCCCCTGCATGACGCTACAGAGCGCACTGGTCAGCAGGGCGAGCAGAAAGTTCCACGCCCACTGCCGGGAGCAGGAAGTCTGCCGTGAGCAGGAAGTCTGCCGGGAGTTTATGCTTGCTATCCAAGCGAGATCGGTCTGCCCTGCTATCATTTCCACAATCCCCCAGAAAGTACCGGACCGCTCGGCTGCTGGCGCTCCTGCCGATTCTGCCAAGCCCGCGGCGAACACTTCCGTCCTGGAGTGACTGACCAACTCATACGCTCATCAGACCCGCGCAGTTCGAAAATGGTTCCGGGCTGACAGGAATTCGAACACAAGACGACGGCAGCGCACGGTACAGCTTGCCCGATCCGCGCAGTTTGACGCGTGAGGTACCTGCGGGAGGGGCCGGTGCAGGTGGGCCGGTGCAGGGGGGCCCGTGCAGGTGGGCCGGTGCTTAGGCCTGAGCCAACTCCGCAAACGAGCGAATCTCTCCGAAGCCATGACCGGCCGGCTGAGGCTGGTTCTCGGGGCGGACACTGAGGGCGGTCAGCATTCCGGCCTGGCTCGCCGCGTGGAGTTCATCGGCAATGTCGCTGACGAACAGGATGTTGGCGGGCGGAGCGCCAATCGCCAACGCAATTCGCTGGTAGCTGGCAGGCTCCTTCTTTCCACCGCTGGTGGTGTCGAAATGACCGGAAAACCTATTCAACAAATCCCCTGCAGTTGTGTGTCCGAAGAATAATCGCTGAGCCGCAATGCTTCCCGACGAATAGATCCAGACCCGTCGGCCACTGGACCGCCAAGCCTCGATTGCCGGAAGCACATCGGGATAAAGATGCGCGACCATTTGGCCCGAAGTGAACCCGCGATCCCAAATCAGCCCCTGCAGCTCCTTCAGGCCGGTCACCTTGGCATCCCGGTCCATCAGTTGTTGCACGGCCGCGACGACTCGGCCTTGGCGTTCATGCTCTGCGTTCAATTCGCCCAGCCAAGTCAACGCGTCGGGCTGGCCCACATCGCGGGCGAGCTTGTCGACCGCCGCTTGAACAGCGGGTTCATTCCAATGGGCTTGCAGGTACTCGGCGACATGTTCCCGCGCGTAGGGAAACATCACTTCCACCACGAAGCGAATCGAAGAGGTCGTACCCTCGATGTCGAGGAGGATGTCCGAGACCGTGGCTGGAAGGTTGACCGTCATGCAGGCTACTTTCATTTCTACAGGGCGCGAGCCAGAAAAAGAAAAGGCAGCCACCGGGGACTGCCTCTGCTCAAACCAAATTGAAGATCAGGTTGGAACTTCAAACTTGCCAACTTGCGGCGGGAGCAAACGCTCAACCGCGGTGGATCAGATCTTGACGACCGGGTTCAAACGGTCGGAGTCCTTCCCCGAATCGCTGAGGTAGCTCAGCCCAAAGCAAAGCGGAGCGTACTTTCCGTGGACACCCTCTCCAATGTACTGAGGAGTCCAGCCGCTCATGTCCTGGAACAGGCGGATGCAGCGAATCGTGCGGTCGCGGCAAAGGTTGAACCAGTGCTTGGTCCCGCAGGGTACATTCACCAAGTCTCCCGACTCGACGGTGATGCTGAATACGGGCCCGTTGTCGGGGTGAATATGGAAGACCCCGCTGCCGCGCACCGTAAAGCGGACTTCGTCCTCGCTGTGAGTGTGTTCCTTGTCGAACTTGGCGAGCATCTGGTCCAGATTGGGCGTGGCGGGATTGACGTTGATGACGTCGGCCGTCACATAGCCGCCAGCGGCCTTCAGCCGCTCGATCTCGGGAGCATAGGCCGCGAGGATTTCTTCGTTGGTTGCTTCCGGACCGATTCGTCCTGCGACATCCCACTTCTCATACCAGATCCCGAAGGGCTGGAGAAATTCGCGAATCTCAGTGACTTCAGAAAGCTCTCGATTCTGATCGGGAATGTGAACTCGAGCCATGCAATGCAAACTCCATTTGGTCCGGGCGGGACGAATCAATTTCACTAGTTAAGCTTACCGCGTTAAGCTTACCCCATTGAGGTTACCCAGCGGAGTCTACCCAGCGGAGTCTACCCAGCGGAGTCTACCCAGCGGAGTCTACCCAGCGCCAGGTCCGTCGGTCGGACATTTCTGGCGGGGGAGGGGAGCGAAGCCGCTCCGACAAAAACACAGGCTGTAGTCTACCGAATGACAAGCGGCGACAAAAGGGATTTCTCGACGACTGAAACCTGGCAAACGCTCGTTTTTCCGCGCTTCGCCTCGGCCGATTCGATACACTTGAGCTGGTCTGCCGAGCCGCCCCACGCCCTGGGGCTGCGTCCTCTCGAGCCGCAGGAGAACCCCATGCCTCACTCATCGCCTCCGCCCCGATTTCAGCCCCGATTTCAGCCGCAGTGGCGAGGGCGATTGAGTTTGTCGCTTCGCCTCCGACGGTTTCGCAGCTTTGTCGCCAGCTTCCCCCTCTGGGCCGCGTTCCTGTTTCTCTGGAGCCCGCTCAGGGCGCAGCAGCCGCTCGCCGGGCAGACCGACCAAGCCGAACCCCTCCGGGTGATTGCGATCGCGCCGGCTGAATTTCTCAAGCCGGTCGAGGAATACGCTGGGCAGCGTCCAGGGTCAATCGCGATGCAGGTGTTCGAACTGGAGGCGATTCTCCAGCACGCACAGGGGGCGGATGATGCAGAGAAGGTCAAACGCTGGCTTTACGAGCGGTGGGCTGAAAAGAAGTTTGCCCATGTCCTGCTGGTGGGCGATGCCGATCGCTTTCCGGTCCGGTACATGGTCCTGGACCGAGTCACTGAACCGGCCTTTGACTATGCCTTCTACCCCAGCGATCTGTACTACGCGGATCTCGCCAAAGCGGACGGCGGTTTCGAAAACTGGAATGCGGTGCAAACTGATTTCCATCGGAACTATTTCGGAGAAGTCCGGGGCGAAAAGAATAAATCGGATCCCATCAACTACGATCAGGTCGACTATCTACCAGAGGTGGGAGTTGGTCGGTGGCCGGTTAGTACTGTTGATGAATTGCGGAACGTCAGTGCAAAATCGCTGGCCTATGAACTTGGCCTCTCCCAGCGAGACGAGGACGTCACTGCCAAGGCTGGGATGGTCTATGTTGGCGGCTGGGTCGATTGCCGACCTCAAATGCGATCTTGGGGCGATCAGTTGCCGGGGAGTTGGTCTCGGCAGTGGCTGTTTGACTCCCCGGAAAAGCCCGACGAAGCCCGCCATCGGGCCGAACAGATTATCGACTTGCTCAATACAGGGTGCGACTTGCTCCTGCACGCCGGGCATGGCTACCCGGAAGGCTGGGATCAGAGCTTGGGAAGCCAAGACCTGGTTCGTTTGAGCAACCCGGGGCGATTGCCCGTGATCATCTCGGCGGGCTGCAGCACCGCCTACTTCGCCACGTTGCCGCCTTACGAGAGTTATCTCGACGCGGAGGGTCGGGCTCATCGCGGCACGAATTCCGGCGAGTTATTCACCGCGCCGCCACCAGCTCCGGCCGTTTATCAAACGGGTGAATTCAACCGCACGGGGTTGGGGGAGCAATTGCTGAAGTCGGGGCCCAGCGGAGCGGTTGCCTATTT
>JAJTFE010000080.1 GCA_021298375.1 Blastopirellula sp.
AGCTCGATTCGGCTCAAGCTCGATTCGGCTCAAGCTCTGTCAGTGGCGCTCCTTGCGCCGCGTCGAACGAATTCGAATTCCTGAGGGCTGATTCCGACAGCGGCCGGAGCAGCAGGCGATCGGGTCCGTGGTTGAAAGTCGCCGTTTATTCCTGTCAATCCCGGTGTGTCAGTTTTTCAGGCCGGTAAGCTGTGCCTGTAAAAACGCGCAAACCGGGGCGATCTTGGGGGCTGCAGGGGAAATTGCCAGTTGCCGCTGGAATCCCGACCAAGCCGCGATAAGATTGACTCCCAGTGGCGAGCATCGCCTCAAGCTTGCCGAGCGGCCAAACCTGACCGCGCGGCCAAACTGAGGCGAGCGTTTGCCGAGACAGCCCCCAGACTGCTTGGCCGGACCGAGTGGTCAGCGTGAATGGTTGGTTCCCTGCGAACTGGCCCCTGGACGTTGACTCTGGTTCGAAGATCGAGCGCGTGCGTCTGGAACTGGTTGTCCCTCAGGAAATTCTGGCACGTCTGCCTGACGTGCTGCTCGATGTCTACACCATCTGCGACTTCCACTCATTCTGTGGCCACTCATTCAGCGGCCACTCACCCTGCCATTGCCAGGATTCGCAACGGCGGTGCGGCCGTATTGCCTTCGCTGTTGCTTTGCGACTTTCGCAACCTGGAACGGGAAATCGGAAAGCTTGAAGCGGCGGGCGTTGCTGCCTTGCACCTCGACGTGATGGACGGCGTGTTTGTACCGAACTTCACGTACGGCTTGCCGATTGTGGCGGCGATTCGCCAATTGACCCGCTTGCCGATCGATGCCCACTTGATGATCGCCGACCCGGCCAAGTACGCCCGGGCTTTTGTCGAGGCAGGGGCGGACATCGTTACCTTTCATGCCGAGGCGGCGAGTGATCCGCTGCCGATTCTGGCTGAGATCCATGCGGCCGGGGCCGCGGCCGGAATCGCCTTGAACCCGGGAACACCCGTGTCCGCGGTGGCAGGCTGTCTCAGCGAATGCGACATCGCGGTGGTGATGAGTGTCGAAGCCGGTTTTGGGGGGCAATCCTTTCGGCCGGAAGTTCTGAGCAAGTTGGCTGAACTGCGTCGGCTGGCGGGTGACTCACTGTTGCTGGAGATTGATGGCGGGGTGAATGCCCGCACGATTGCCGAATGTGTAGCGGCGGGAGCGGAGGCCTTGGTGGTTGGATCGGCGATTTTCGGCCAGTCTGACTACGCCGCGGCCATCTCCGGTTTGAATCAATTGATCGCGGCGGGGGAAACTGCCGCTTTGGCTGGGAAGAACGCGCAGGAGGCGCGATAACGAATGGCTGAGATGAAGTTGATTGTCGTCCGCACAGCGGCGACTGAACTGGACCTGCAGGGCCGAGTCACGGGCCGGCTGGATTTGCCGCTGAGCGAGCAGGGCGAGCTGCAGGCCGAAGAGGCCGCGCGGCAGCTGCAATGGGAGCAGGTCGATATGATTCTGCGGGCCCCGTGTCAGGCTGCGGCGCAAACGGCGGATAAAATCGCTCGTTTGACCCGGGTGCGGGTCAAACCCGAGCCGGCGCTTGCGAACATCGATTTTGGGCTGTGGCATGGTCGCCGCTTGGACGATTTGAAGCAGACCATGCCGACGGCCTACCGATGCTGGTCGGAGCATCCGGAATACCTTTATCCCCCGAAAGGTGAGTCGATCCACGACGCCATGGAGCGGGCGAGGGAGTTGCTGGAGCGCTTGGGACGCAAGTATGCGGGAAAGTCAGTGATGTTGGTCGCTCCTCCGCCATTTGCCGCCCTGCTGACCAGTATTTACGCGGCCCAGCACCTGGATTGTCGGTGGTGTCAACTGCAGGCTGATGCCGGATGGGTTTCCTTGGGGACCGCGCAGGAAGCGGCAACTCGAGCAGTGACCGCCAAGCCGCTGCCGGTGGCAGTTGCGGTCGCCGCCGCCAAGTAAAAACCCCGGTTGACTAACGGGGAAACCGATTAAGGCCGCTGTGGTTGGGCGTCGAATCGGGAGGAATGCCATTGCGGCCTGAGTGCTGGGCCGAGAAACCGGCTCAGCGCGGCGGTTGCCGGGCAGGTGGACCTGCTCGGGCGGGTTTGCAACTGGGTCGGTTTTTCGTTACAATTTTGCGTTCCCAACTCGGGAAAATTCGGCATTTCTCCGCGGGTGCCCCACGGTTTGCTGGCGGGGTGGTTGGCACCTCTTTGGTTGCCCCTGGTTGATTTCTTGGGGGGCCGGGACGATCGGCGAGACCAGAGGGTCGCCTGCGCGATCGCTCGGATGGGCTTGAATCAGTCGTCTCGACGTTCGTTGGTGCGTGGTTTCCGCAGGGGATTTTTCCAGTCCGGACGGGGCTGGGGTTAACTACTCTTCAGGTGCGTATGTTTGATTCGTTACAGGAAGGACTGCAGTCCGCCTTTAAGTCGCTGACCGGCCGCGGGAAGCTGACCGAGTCAAACATGCGCGAGGGGCTCAAGCTGGTTGAGCAGAGCCTGCTCGAAGCGGACGTCAGCATTGACGTGATCCGCGACTTTATGGCGGCGGTGACCGAAGAGGCTTTGGGAGAGAAAGTCCTGCTCTCGCTCAAGCCCTCGGAGCAGCTGGTTGGGATTGTCCACAATGAGTTGATTCGGTTGCTCGGCCCGGTGGATCACCAGATCCTGACCGGTGGGAATCTGACCATCATCATGATGTGTGGTTTGCAGGGGTCGGGAAAGACGACCACCTGCGGCAAGTTGGGTTCGCTGCTTTTGCGAAGCAAGGTCAAGCCCTTGCTGGTTGCGGCCGACTTGCAGCGCCCGGCCGCGATCGAGCAGTTGCATGTAATCGGGCGGCAACTGGGGATTCCGGTTTACTCGGAGCCGGGGGAACAGGACCCGGTCAAGGTCTGTCGCAATGGCGTGGCTCTGGCCCGCCGCGACCAGCATCAAGTCGTGATCCTCGACACCGCAGGCCGACTGGCAATTGACCAGGAGCTGATGGAGCAACTCAAGCGGATCGACCGCGAGTTGCAGCCGCATCAGGTGTTTCTGGTCGTCGATGGCATGACCGGCCAGGATGCGGTCAAAAGTGCCAAGGCTTTTCACGATGCCTTGGAGCTCAACGGCGTGATCATGACCAAGCTGGATGGCGACGCCCGCGGCGGCGCCCTGCTTTCGGTCAAGCATGTGACGGGCGTCCCGATCAAGTTTATTGGAACCGGCGAGCAACTGGACGCTCTGGAGCCTTTCCGGCCGGAAGGGATGGCCAGCCGGATTCTGGGGATGGGCGATATCGTCGCGCTCGCCTCTGAAGCCCAGAAGCTGGTCGATGAAAAAGAGCAGCAACGCCTTCAGGAGCAGTTGGAGAAGGGCGAGTTTTCGCTGGAGGACTTCCGCGATCACATGCAGCGAATGGCCAAGCCCGGCTTGATGCAGAAGATGCTTGGCCTGTTGCCGGGCATTGGCGGCCAGTTGCGCGAACTGCAGTCAATGATGTCCAGTGCTGAGACCGGCAAGGAAATTCGCCGGCTGTGTGGAATTGTTGACTCGATGACGCCGGTTGAGCGGCGGAACCCGCGAGTCATCGACGTCAGTCGAAGGCAGCGAATTGCCAGTGGCGCCGGAGTCCAGCCGCGCCAGGTGAACGAACTGATTAAACAATACGAGATGATGAAGCCGATGTTGACCGGCATGGCCGGGGGCAACTCGCGGGAAAACATGCAGATGGTTGAGCAAATGAAGCAAAAGATGCTCGATCCATCGTTGCAGATGCAAAAACAGAAGAAATCAACCGGGAAGCGGCTGACCGAGAAAGAGCGGGAAAAGCTGCGAAAACAACGGGAGAAATTCTTGCGGAATCGCAAGAAAGGAAAATAATAGTCAGTCAGTTCAGTTCAGGTCAGTTTGAGGAGCCATTTGTGGCAGTCAAAATCCGGATGAAGAGAATGGGACGCAAGAACCGTCCCTATTACCGTTTGTGTGCAATCGATATCCGTCGCCCCCAAGGCGGCCGGGTTCTGGAAGAATTGGGGTCCTATGATCCTCTGATTCGGGAAACCGACGCCCGCGCTATTTTGAATGGCGAACGGATCGCTTTCTGGATGGAACGGGGCGCCGAGCCGACGCCAAAGGTCCAGACGCTGATCAAGAAGTATGGCAAGGGTGGAACCCATGTGGGCGCTCAGCAGCAGGCGATTGAACGCCTGGGGCAGCGCCGCGCCAAGTCGATTCAGGCGGCTCTTGCCGCTGCGGCCAACGCACCGAAGGCCCCCGAGCCGAGCGCAGCGCCTGCCGAGGAAGCCGCTCCTGCTGCTGAAGAAGCATCCGGTGGCGAAGAAGCGGCCAGCTAGAGAATTTCACCAGCCCGAGGAAGCGGCCGGCAACTCTGCCGGCTCGCCCCCGGGATTGGCTGTTCGCTCGCTCCCGGTTTGGGCTCAGTGCCCGGCCGTTCGGCTCAAGCATGGCATGAGCCCTTGCAGAACAGGGTAACTCCCGGCTTGGTCGCCAAACCTGGCCGCCAATGCGTAAGCTCCCGCGAAGTTATGAGTTGTGCGTCGTTGGATTGCCCGGCCGGAGCCCATCCGGGATTCGCCGACTGACTGGCTCAGGAATTGAAAGATAAAAATTCGGTCTGCCGGCGTGAGCGCGTGTGCTTCGCCGGCAGACTTTTTTGTTGCAAATCCACGGACGGGGAAGCGTCAGCCAGTGGGAGGCAGTCGACATGCAATTTGAAGTCTTGACCCTGTTTCCTGAAATCTTCTCTGGCTACCTGACGCAGAGCCTGCTGCACAAGGCAATCCAAAAGGGACTGGTCTCGGTTCGCCTGCACAATCTCCGGGACTGGGCCGAGGGACGGCATCAGCAGGTCGATGACCGACCCTATGGCGGTGGGCCGGGGATGGTGTTGATGGTCGAACCGGTGATCAAGGCGGTCGAAGCAGTGCAGGCCCTGTCGGTTCCGATCGGTGCAGAGACGGAGGGGCGCGCAGTCTTACCGCCGGCCGAAGTCATTTTGCTGACCCCTTCCGGCGAGCGTCTGAACCAGCGAATGGTGGAGGAGTTGGCGGTTCTGCCGCGGATGCTGCTGCTCTGCGGCCGCTATGAAGGGTTTGACCAACGGGTGATGGACCTGCTCCGGCCACGCGAAGTATCGATTGGCGACTACGTCCTCAATGGTGGGGAGGTTGCTGCGATGGTGCTCATCGATTCGCTGGTGCGGATGGTTCCCGGCGTGCTGGGCGATGAGCAAAGCAGTATCGAGGACTCGTTCTCTCGCGGCAACCGAATGCTTGAGTATCCTCAGTACTCCCGGCCGCGGGAGTTTCGGGGGTTGAGCGTGCCGGAAGTCTTATTGGGGGGAAACCACAGCGAGATTGCCCGCTGGCGACAGGAACAGAGCCTCGAGAGGACCCGAGAGCGGCGACGCGATCTGCTGGATTCCGAACGACTTGCTTCCGATTAAGATTCAGCGTGTGTTAGGGGGATGGCATTTGGCGGGCGTTGCGCTCTTCTGCTGCATAACGTTCGGCTGGGAATTTCGAGTTTCCTTCGGGCGGTGGGAGACAACAAGCAGGAAATCGGCCCTACAGGGCTTCTTTATCGCTTGGTCGGAGGCAGCAAGCTGGAGGCTGAGGTGGCTTGCCCTAGGTGCCAACGGCGAGCAGCGGGAAGAAACATCGAATTCCCGCGGGGTTGTGACTCGCTTTGGGTCGCATCTGCTATTTGTCAGCAGACGGTTTTGCAGGTCTGAGCCGGGCCGGCATTTCGACTGGCAATTCCATCAATTGATTTGGCCCGGACCCAGCTTTCCGCAACTCGAAGGCGTCGTACAGCTTGCCGGTCGCGGTGCGGGCTTCGAATCGCAGCCGCGGGCCATCAATTTGGATCACTTGATAGAGTTGGGTGTCTTCAGCAATTCGGGGCATGAAAGGCGGCCGGCTGTTGTTGTACATTTTGGGGCCGCTGACTGAGACCACGTACACCGTCCCGGATTCCTGATCCAGCTTTTGGACGCCAAACGGAAGATTGCGCTCGCCCTTGGGGTCGAGTTTGCGTTGCTCTTCAATTGCCGTCTTCCAGTCCTCGACTGTGGGGACTTGAAGGCCAGTGCGACCGTAGGTGTGGTCATGTCCTTGCAGCACCAGGTCTACCTGGTACTTGTCGAAAATCGGCTTCCAGAGGCGGCGAAGGGTTTCGTTGTCGCGCCCTTGGCCCGTAGAAAATACGGGGTGATGAAAGGTGCAGATGACCCACTCACACTCATTCAGCGCGAGGACGATTTCCAGCCACTTGGCCTGCACGTCCAATTGTTCGTTGCTATTGAGCGCAATTAAACGCAGATTATGGTAGGTCAGCGTGTAGCAGGTTTCTTCCAGCCCGGGCGGCCCGTTTAAGGGGAATTCGAATTGCGGTCGCCAGTGCAGGCTGGTTCGTCGGGCCCCATCCGCCGCTTTCGCGATTTCGTGATTTCCAGGCACGGCGAGATTGGGGATCATCCGATTGATAAAGCCTCCCGCTTCAAACCACTCGCCCCATTCAGGGTCGGCCTCCGCGTTATCGACAAGATCGCCGGCATGCAGGAGAAAGGCCGCTCTGGGGGCATCGCGATAGGCCTCGCGAATGACTCGCGACCAAAGTGAACGCAAGCTGTTTTGGGCGTCCCCAAAATAAATGAAGGAGAAAGGCTCGGGGTGTTCGGCCGCCGTCCGGAATTGGATCCACTCACTCCAGTTCTCGCCATCCCCCACGCGATAGGAATAGACTGTCCCCGGTTGTAATTCAGTCAAGCTGACGGTGTGAGCATGGGCTTCGTTGACCGCTGGCGTCATAGGTTTGGTGGTGGCAGTAAGTTGCCGGGAGCGCTCGGAAAAATAGGGGCCATCGTCGGCAATCGCGTATTCGAGTAAACCACGGCGAACCGCGGTCGACGTGCGCCAGGTGATGGCTGCTGACGTTCTGGGGTCAGCATTGAGAGTCAGCACAATCCGGTCGGGAATGACGGTGGGCTGGTAGCGGGTTGCTTCGGGAAAACGTTCGACTTTCGCGAGCGAATTCTCTTGGGGTGGTGCCGCCGTTTGTTGAGCGTTCAACGACGAGAGGGAGATCGAGACAATCAGCGCGAACAGGCAAATCGGGCAGGGGGGAGTCCAAGGCCAGCCAAGCGATTGGCTCTTTGACAGGAAGAGAGGCATGGTTTGCTCTGGTAGTGATGACAGACCAAGGGACGCGGAGAGTGATTAGCCGAGAATTAACGCCTCAGGTGAAACCGAGCGGCCGATTGGCTTTTTGGCGGAATTGAGGTTGTTTACCGAATCTTTTTAACCGATGAGATGCGCCGGGCAAGTTGGGCCCCTTGCGGTCGCGGGGATTTCGCAAAAACTTAACGCCTGGCCCGGGCTCAGGAAATCAGGTTTGGAGCTGGTACCGGTGTCGGTCGCAGTACCAGCCGTCGCCTTGGGGGGCCTGAAATTCGGAACTTGGTGCTGAGCAATTATTTGGGGGAGCTGATGACGCGTCCGTATGTGATTGGGATTGCCGGTGGATCGGGATCGGGAAAATCGACCGTGATCGACGCGTTGCTGGAAAGCCGTTTCGGCAGCGAGATGAGCCTGCTCAATCACGATGCGTACTATCTCAATCGGGAGCAGATGCCGCCGATGGTCGCGCGGCAGGAGAACTGGGATCATCCGGATGCACTCGACAACCGTTTGTTTGTCGAGCACTTGAGAAATCTGGTAGCCGGCTTGGAGATTCAGCGGCCTGTTTACGATTTTACGAGGCACCGGCGCTCGCCGGAGGTCGTCCTCGTTCCGCCCCGGCAGATTGTCCTGCTGGATGGAATTTTGGTTTTGGCGATCCCCGAAGTCGCCGAGTTGATTGATTTGAAGGTCTTCGTCGACACTCCGGCAGACGAGCGAATCCTGCGGCGAATTTTGCGCGACACGCAAGAGCGCGGCAGGACAATCGAGTCGGTCATTCAACAGTACCGAGCGACGGTTCGGCCAATGTACGACCAATTCGTCGCGCCGAGTCGGTCCCGGGCGAATCTGATCGTGCCGTGGGATGGTCCCGACCATAATCGCTCGGCAGTTACCGTGTTGTTGAACCATTTGGGGAGTGTGCTCGATCCGCGGTAACGACCGGTGCGCGCGGGCGGGAGTGTGAGACAGAGACTTTGATGGGTAGTGGTTGCGGTCTTCTGCCAGCGCGATAATTACCCGGCGGCGAGGAATCATCGTCAAACGGGGTTGGTTCCTTTGAGTTTCAGGAGAGAGGGTGGGCAATGGGGAGTCGATCAAGCAGTTGGAGCCGAGGCATGAGGCTAGTCGGCTGGATGCTCGGGCTGTGGTGGGTGCTGGGGCGATTGGCCGGGGCGCAGGAACCCCCGCCAAACGCCGCCGCTCCACAGGCACCTCGCGTCGTGGAGGCTCTTTTTCTGGGTGACAGCAATACCTATGCGGGTGATTACGTGGCGATGTTCGAAGCGGCGTCGCTGGTCGCCGGTCAACGCCTGGAGCACGTTCCCGTTGGCGACGGGTTGGGCGATGCCGGTTGGTTGAACCTCGGTTTGCCGAGCGAGACGCTGTCCGGTTTATCCGAGCCAGGGCACGCGGGCGGGAGTTTTCCTCGCCCCGATTTGCATGAGCGATTGGAGCGGATTCTGGCACGGGTCAAGCCCCGCGTCGTGTATGCCTGTTATGGGATGAACTGCGGAATTTATCACCCTTATTCCGACGAGCGATTTCTCGCTTTCCAGCGTGGCGTCCGGAGCTTGGCCGAGCGAGTGAAGGCCGCTGGGGCGCGATTGGTGATGGTGACCCCGCCGCTCTTTGACCTTGGGCCGATTCAGGAACGGACCTTGCCCCGAGATGCCGCTCAGTTTGACCGGCCTTATCGCGGATATGACGAGGTGCTGGAACTTTATTCGAGTTGGTTGACTGCGGCAGCCGCTGAGGGGAAATGGGAGGGCGTCAACCCCCGCCCCGGCCTGCATGAGTTGCTCCGGGCCCGCCGCGCAGTTGAGCCAACGTTCACGGTTGCTCCGGACGGAGTCCATTTGAACGAGCAGGGGCATTGGCTGGTGGCTCGCGCAATCCTCCGCGCTGCGGGACTGCCGGAGCTTGATCTCAACAGCGATACCTTTCAGGACGCGTTTCCGGGTGGCCTTGAGGTGGTCGAACTGCTGAAGTTGATTCGCCAGCGACAGCGTTTGTTAACGGATTCGTACCTGACTGCGATTGGGCATTTGCGGCCGGGCATGGCTCAGGGAGTCGACACGATTGCGGCGGAACGGACGGCCAAGGAGTTAGACCAGAAGATCGCCGAGTTGGTACGCTCGATTCGCAGTCAGCTGCAGTCCCGATTGGAGCCGGTCGTCGTTTGCCGGGATGCAGGAGCCGGCGGCTATGAGGCTTTTCCCGATGTCTGCCGCTTGCGAGACGGGCGTTTGCTTTGCGTTTTCTATGCCGGTTACGGACATGTGGCCCTGCCCAATTCATCGTTGCCTCAAGGTGGGCACCGCGATCCCTCGGTTGTGCAGCTGGCCGATGGTCGACTTTTGTTGAGTTTCTTTTCTCTGCGGAAGTCAGAGGCATCGCCAGGATACAGCGGTCTCGGCTCTTGGTTGATTGAGTCGGCTGATGGGGGCAAGACTTGGTCGGAACCGCGGCAGTTGTCGGCATCGCATTATTGCAGTGCGCCGATTCGCCAGTTGAGCAATGGGCGGTTGATTGTAGGCTTGTATATCCAGACGGAGGGCGTTTCCCAAGGTTCGATTTCGTTCAGCGACGATGGCGGGAAGTCGTGGCAGCCGGAAGTCTTGATAGACAATGGCGGAATGAAATTGGATGCGGAGACGGACCTGATTGAGCTGCGGGATGGAAGCTTGTTCGCCGCCCAGCGTCCGGTGCTGGCCAGCTCGCGCTCGACAGATGGAGGAGTCTCGTGGACAGTTTCCGAGCGGATGGGCTTCGAGGGGCATTGTCCTTATTTCCTGCGAACGGCGGGCGACGTGATCGTTCTGGCCTATCGCTTGCCGCACACCAGCCTCAGATACAGTCGCGACGAGTGTGTAACGTGGAGCGAGAATCACGTCGTGGACGAGGTCACAGGAGCGTATCCCTCGCTGGTGAACCTGCGGGATGGAAGTGTCCTAATTGTCTACTACGAAGAGGGAAGTGGCTCGAATATCCGCGCTCGTCGATTTCGTATCGATAGGGAGGGTTTGAAGTGGCTGCCGCTTCGCGACTGAGTCGGTCGAGGGATGGCGAAGCAGTGCCGGAAAGGCGATAATTCGCCGATTGGATAGCCGGGCCGACGAGGTCTTGGGAATCATTGCTGCTGAGACCGTCTTGTTTCCCGGTGAGCGGGGCTTCCCGGCGAGCGGGCCGCTTCATGCCGAGCGGCAAGTTTTGAGTTGGCGGACTGCCTTGCGTTGTCGGCCTGGATGTAAGCTTCGACAGGAGAGTCTCGAGATGGGTGGGAAGTTCAGGCTCGAGCCATTCGCATTCGTCACCCGGCAGACAATGCTCGGCAGAGTCTTTTCTGGAATGGCCCTTGTTGCGTTGGGGCTGGCTGGGGGTACCTCGGCAGCTTTCGGTCAGGAGCCGGCAACGGCGAAGCGGTTTGACTGGGCCAAGCCAATCCCAGCCGCGAGCGGGGCCGCGTTTGATCAGAAGTTGGCGTTTGATGCGTTGGGAGCAGTCTGCGATCTCGGGACCCGCGTCAGTGGCAGCGAGGGGATGCGAACCCAGCAGAAGTTGATCACCGAGTATTTTCGCGGGTTGGATGCCGAGGTTTCGAACCAGCTGTTTCAGGTCCGGCATCCGCTGGATGGTTCGGCGGTGACGATGAACAACCTCTGCGTGCGGTGGCATCCCGACCGTAAAAAAAGGGTCCTGATTTGTTGCCACTATGATACGCGGCCCTTTCCCGATCGCGATCCGGTGAATCCGCGGGGCGTCTTTCTCGGGGCGAATGATGGAGCGAGCGGGGTGGGTCTGCTGGCTGAGTTGGGACGCCACTTGGCTGGGATGGATGGGAAATGGGGCGTGGACTTCGTCTTTTTCGACGGTGAGGAGTTGGTCTACGTTGCCGGGCGGGATCCGATGTTTTTGGGCTCGCAGTATTTTGCCCAGCAATACGCCGGAAAAAATTGGGATGTGAAGTATCAGTATGGCGTGCTGATCGACATGATCGCCGACAAGGATTTGCAGATCTATTATGAAAAAAACAGCATGAAGTCGGCGGCTCGAGTCTGCCGAAGCATTTGGGGTGTCGCCAAGGAGCTGGGTGTTAAAGAATTCATTCCGGAGGAGAAGCACCAGATTCGGGACGATCATTTGCCGCTCAATGAGATCGCGCGGATTCCGACCTGCGACATCATCGATTTCGACTACCCCAATCCTGAACGCCCCAATGAGTACTGGCATACCCTGCAAGATCGGCCGGAGAACTGTTCGGCTGAGTCCTTGGGAAAGGTGGGGGCGGTGTTACTTGAGTGGTTGAGGCAGTTGCAGAAACTATGAGTAACCTCGCGTGGCAATCAGCAGTCGAATGGTTCCTCGGTGGCGGTGGGTCAGCTGCTTTGACCCTGCGGGCGAACATGGCTTTGCTGCTGATGGGAGTGGCCTGCTTTGCCGGCGGTATCCTGTTGATGATCCAGCATCGCCGGGAGTGGATCGAGAGTTTGGGGGATCGGGCTGATTCCCGGACGCGTCGCTACGAAGAGCGAAAATTTCGTCGCCGGTCGTTGCTGGCCAGCATGATCTCTTCCGCCGGTTGTGTGATGGCTTCGTTGTACTGGCTGGTTGAGCCGCGGTTGTGGGCGACGATGATGGGCGTGTTGCTGCTCATCCTGGTGGGAATCGTGGGGATTGCATTTCTTGACCTGTTCAGTGTCAGCTTGCGGGAGATTTCCCAGCCTAACCCCGAGTCTCAGCAGGAGATGGTACGGACCTATTTGGAGTTGAGAGAAAAACGGCGGCAGGAACAGGCCGGAGCGGAGGAGAAAACGCCCGCCGAGGAGAAGCCTGACTAGCCCTCGGCTCCTTTTTTGCGGTGTGGCGGGCAAGCGGCTTTGGCCCTGATTTTCCGCAGTTTGACGAATGCACCTGCCTTAACCAGACTGGAGGGTTTGCATTTCATACTTCTCCCGTCAGAGGCGCCAGGCCGATGAAGATCCGGAATCTTGTTTGTGTTTGTTTGTGTGTCGGTGTTTGGCTGTGCAGCGGCCCTGTCGGATTCGCGCAAGATGCGCCCCCAGCCGAGCCAACCAAAGCGACTGCTTCTTCCTTTGAGTCAGGTTGGCTGGGGCCATTCTCTTTTCGAAACATTGGCCCGGCCTTGATGGCTGGTCGTATCGCCGACATTGTGATTGACCCGGAGCACCCCAACACCTGGTACATCGGGGTTGGTTCAGGTGGCGTCTGGAAGACGACTAACTCCGGGACGACTTGGACTCCGATTTTTGATGGGCAAAGCGTCTATTCGATCGGGTGCGTGAGCCTGGACCCATCAGCCTGCACGACTGTCTGGGTGGGCACGGGTGAGAACGTCGCTGGCCGGCACGTGGCG
>JAJTFE010000081.1 GCA_021298375.1 Blastopirellula sp.
TGAAACTCATCGAGAATCAGAAAGAAAGTGCCAAAGTTTGAACCGACGGCATTTTGTACCACGGACTGACCGCTGATACCAATCGAGTGCTGCACGCCGCCACTGCTGTGGCCGGCCGGGGCATTTCCTGCCTCCGCGGTGTGAGCTTCGGCCGATCCACCGGGCGCTTTATCGGACAGGAGGCCCTCGATCTGCCGCATCACCTTGTTGGTTCGCTCCAGCGAGGCCGAGTCGGGCAAGCGAACATCGACGAGGAGGTAACCCTTGTCCTGGTTGGGGACAAAGCCAGCCGGCACATTGGTCATGCCATAGTAGGTGGCGTACAACAAGCCGCCGTAAATCAACAGCACAATCAGGCTCAACCGCAACAGCCAGCCGACCAAGCCGGCATACAGGTTGGACGAAACCTGGAAGCCCCAGTTGAAGAGCTTGAAAAACCATCCCAGCAGGAGATTCAGGAGCAGTGTCAGGGGATCACGCTGTTCCGATTTCTTCCTCAGCAAGAGGGCCGCCAGAGCGGGGCTGAGTGTCAGGGAGTTGATTGCGGAGAAGAACGTGGAGACGGCAATGGTGACCGCGAACTGGAGAAAAAACTGGCCGGTGATTCCGGAGATGAAAATGCACGGGATGAACACGCACATCAAGACCAGCGAAATCGCAATGATCGGCCCGGAGACCTCGCTCATCGCCTGCCGCGCCGCCTCCCGGGGAGTGAGTCCGTGCTCGAGATGGTGCTCGATCGCTTCCACCACCACAATCGCATCATCGACCACAATCCCAATCGCCAGCACCAGGCCAAACAGGGAGAGATTGTTCAGGCTGAACCCCAAGCCGGCCATCACTGCGAACGTGCCGATGATCGCCACGGGGACGGCAATCAAGGGAATCAGGGCCGCTCGCCAGGACTGTAAAAACACGAGCACGACAATGGCCACCAGGACCAGCGCATCGCGGAGTGCCTTGAATACTTCGGCAATCGATTCCGTGATGAAGGGGGTCGTATCATAAACGATCTGATATTGGATATCGCTCGGAAAACTCGCCTGCAGTTCCTCCATCCTCACGCGAATTCGCTTGGCCGTGTCGAGCGCGTTGGAACCAGGGAGTTGGTAGACCGCCAAGCCGACTGAGGGTTGACCATCGAGCGTACAGGAAGTGTCTTCGCTCTTGGCTCCGCGTTGGATACCCCCCAGCAACTCACCGCTCACTTCTCGGCGCTGGTCGGTGACGATGTTTTTGAGCCGCACCGTTCGGCCATCGCTCCCGGTTTTGACAATGATCTCCCCGAACTGGTCGGCGTCGCTCAGGCGGCCTTGGGTAGTCAGCGTGTACTGAAACGCTTCGCCCGAGGGAACCGGAGGGCGGCCAATCGATCCAGCCGCGACCTGCACGTTCTGCTCGCGCAACGCCTGCAGCACGTCACTGGCTGTCATGCCCAACGCTGCGATGCGGTCAGGGTCGAGCCAAACCCGCATGCTGTAGTCTTTTTGACCCAGCAGTGAGACGTCGCCGACCCCGTCGATTCGGGCCATCTCGTCGCGCAGGCTGATGGTGGCATAGTTGCTGAGATAAAGTTGGTCCCGGCTCCCCTGCGGGGAGACCAGATTGACTACGAGCAGAATCGCCGGTGACTTCTTCTTGACGCTCACCCCTGTCTGCTTGACTTCCGCCGGGAGCGAAGGGAGAGCGAGGTTCACCCGGTTCTGGACCAGGACTTGAGCCATGTCGAGGTCAGTCCCAACTTCGAACGTGACGGTCAGGTTGTAGCCGCCATCATTGGTGGATTGGGAGGACATGTACAACATGTCTTCGACCCCCGTGACCTGCTGCTCAATCGGGGCGGCGACCGTTTCCGCCACGACATTGCTGCTGGCGCCCGGATAAAAACAGGCGACTTGTACCGTCGGCGGAGCGATCTCCGGGTATTGGGCGATCGGCAGGGTCCAGACAAAAATCGCCCCCACCATCGTGATCACGAAGGAAATCACACTGGCGAAAATCGGCCGGTCGATAAAGAAGTGCGAAAGCACAGGGAATTCCTTGAACCGGAAGAGGTGGCGAAGTGCGGTAAACCGGAACGTCCAGACAAAAGACCAGGCGAGCAGTTGGGACGATCAGTTTTGCATCGCTGGAGCTTGTTTGGCTTCGACTTTTTGGCCGGCCCTGACCCGTTGAACTCCTTCGACAACGACTCGCTCGCCAGCTTGGATTCCCGCCCGGATCACTCGCCATTCCCCCTGCCGTGGTCCGAGGGTCAAGTCGCGGCGCTCGGGCAGGTCGTCGGCACCCAACACCCAGCAGTATTTGAAACTTTGGTCTGTCGAGATGCTCTGCTCCGGGATCAAGGTGGCCTTGTAGGGTGGGGACGTCGGGATCCGCAAGCGAACAAACAGGCCGCCAGTGAGAAACAGGTTTTTGTTTTCAAAGACAGCCCGAATCCGAATCGTTCCGGTCGCGGCATCCACCCGGTTTTCAATGAAATCGAGGAAGCCGCGATGCGGGAAACCGACATCATCCGCCAGTTGCATCTCCACCCCGACGTTGCGATCCCGAACTGGAATCAGCTGGGCCGGAGCAGCCTCCGGTTGGTTGGGGTCATTGAATCGCCGGGCGTAACGCAGGAACGTTCGCTCATCGACGTCGACATAGGCGTAAATTGGAGAATTCTTCACGATCCGGGTCAAAAGCGTGCCCGTTCCCAGGCCACCGGTCACGACATTTCCCGGGGTCACAAACGCCCGATCAATTTTCCCTTCGATCTCTGCCTTGACGTCGGTATAGTCTTGGGCTGCGACGATATTGGCGTCGGCCTCGCGAACCGCTGCCAGAGTCTCGTTGTACTCGTCCTGGGAGATGGTGTTGGTTGCCAGCAAACGCTCGTTGCGGGTCAAGCGGCTTTGAGCGAGCTCTTTTTTGGACTTCCAAAGTTCGATCCGCGATTCGGATTGCTCCTGAATCGCCTGGTAGGTATCCGGCTCGATTTTGAACAGTGGTTGCCCCTTGGTCACGATGTCGCCATCGCGAAAGTCCACCGACTTGATAAACCCGGAGACGCGCGACCGGACTTCCACCGTTTCCGACGCCTCCGTTCGGCCGACGAACTCATCGAAGTCGGTCAGCTCGCGTTCGGCGGCCGAGAGCCAGGTGACCTTGGCCGGCCCGGGTTGCGGCAGCGACGGGCGGGTCGGCCCGCAGCCACTTGCCAGCAGAATCTGGGCCGCGATCAGGACCACTGAAGCGAACGCGGGGCTCCGCATCCGTTGGGAGAAACGATGGGCTGGGGTTCCGTCCGATATCATCATGCGCACTTGGGGCTGGTGACCGCAAATGGCAGTCACGACTCGGGGGGCTGCTCTAGAGACGGCGGGCGATGAAAGGGCATTCGCCACTTTAGTTTGACTGTCCCGCGACCTCTTTAAACCGCTGATTCATCTGATCAATTTCCTGCTTGATCGCTTCGGTCAACTGGGCCGCGGTCTGGTTGGCCTTTGCCAGTTCCTCGTCGGCGATCGAGCGGTACTCGTCCACGGTCGATTTGAGGTCGTAATTCATCCAGGTCGCCGGAGCGTAATGGTAATAATCGCCGAAGGGAGTTCGCACCCGATCCCACTGATTCGGGATATTCACCGAGCCAACTTTGACGTCCGGCACGACGTAAGCTTGGCGTTCATAGGCTCTGCGGTTGCCGTTGCTGTAGGCGGCGACAATGTCGAGCATCTGATTGGAAATTTTCGAGCCCAATTCACCGATCTGCGGGTCAATATTGCGAGTCGACATCGAGTTCAAGCGATTGGCGTAGCTCTGTACCCACATGACTTGACGATTGAGATCGGCGTTGCGAATCTGGCCGACGTCCTTGACCAATTGATTGAACTGGGCAACATATCGCTTGTTGCGCGCCAGCGCGGCGTCCGCATCGAGCTTGCTAAAGTCCAATTTCTGGTCTCCAGCGGCTGCGGCCGGTGGGGCAGCGGGGCGCTCCAGTGCGGCTTGCATTCCGCCTTGACCGTCATTTACGCCCAGGAGATGGAACAGCTTGCGGACCGCTGGCTCCTGCAGACCACCCGCCAGAACAACGTCGGTTCCCTGCGCACCACCCGTCCAGCTTTCGAATTCTTCCAGCATGCAGCCAGCGCCCGTCAGGGCTTCAATGGCTAGTTCCTTCTCCATCCCCTGCAGAGGAGCAGCGTCCTGGCCGAGACTGAATCGAAGCCGTCCGTTGAGTCGGTCGGTAACGTCGATCGAGAAGGTCACTCCTTCGATTCCGCTGCAGAGGTCAGCAATCGATTTGGTGTCAGCCTTCCGTTTGCTCAAGACAACAGAGCGGGATGCTGCTCGGCGAAAGGCGATCGGCGCGAAGGCGTCTTTCAATTCCAGCGACCAGGTGATTGCTCCTGAATCGGGCAGCCGCGAACGGTCCGCGGCGGCCCGGATAAAATCGCTGACACCGGCCGCAGACTTGTTTGCCTGATATTCCCTGACCCAGCGAGCCGTCGATTGGCGATCCGCGGGGCTCAGTACAGCCAGCACCTTGGGGTCGACCGCGACCATCGCTTCGCTCCCAACGAGGACACAGTCCAAACCGCCGATATTGTCCACGGTTCCGCCGCTCGTCTGGGCCACTGCGTTCAAGTCCCAGGGACTTCCGCCCACCAGAACAGCCATTTGCTCCTGACTGGTTAAATGAGCGACGTCCATTCTGGACGCCAACACGATTAAGTCGGCACCCGGTGGGATTACCAGGGGCATGTCGGCGCGGAACTGGGCCAACGCTTCTTGAGCCGCTTGGGTTTGACCAAGTTGGCTCGCCCGGATCCTGGCAGCATTCACGACCAACAGCGAGTTGGTCTCCTCAGGCAGCAGTCGAGCCCAGTCGGCAACTTGAGCCGAGACAAGGCTGGGTACAAACGCAAACCAGGAAATAACGAGCAAGCTGAGCAAGCGATTCATCAAACGGACCTTTCGAGTTCGCAAGATTGCACAAAGCGGGTGGGGAAACTTCCAATTGTAAAAAAACGTTTAATACAGGGGAGGCAGGTCATTCTATCCCCAGGCTTTTGGCAAGCGGATAAATCGAGGGCGGGGTTGGGGCCATTGGGATTCGCGGGTCCCTCGATCTTTTAGTGAGCCCTTTATTCTGTTGCCGACCAAGGCTGATTCGCAACTCAATTGCCGACGAGAAGCCCCGAAACAAGGGAAAAAGAACCGCCGGCCGGGCCGCGATCAACCACCTGATTCTCAGGGAATCAATAGCCCAATAAAAGAGGCTTTGCCGCTCTCGGGCAAAGCCTCTGGTAATCTCGAACATCGTCCCCTGCGGTCCTCGCCTTCCTGCCGCTCGCGTTGCTCCTGTCGTGCAGAACCTCGCCTTTTTCTGGCGGCGTTCAAGCAACCCCGGACGAACGCGTTGGTGGCCGGAAAAACGCCCTAGAAGTTAATGTTGTACTTCTGGGACATGTCCTTGCGGAGTTTGGAGGACTGCTTGGCGACTTCTTCCAGAACCTCGCGGGCTTGATTCGAACCGCGTTGACGGTCAATCGAGGTAGCAGTGTTTCGGGCCTTGCTGTTGTCGTAGTATTCCGAGTAGGTACCCCAACGGCCATTGCGGTAGGAGTAGGACCAGTTTTGATAGCTGGTCGCGTCCTGTGTTTTGGCCAATTCGGCTCCGCGCAGTCCAGTCGAAATGTCGCGGAACTGGTCGGATGCATACTGGCCGAACTGAATCATCGCTTCATCGACATTCAGCACGGGAAGTTCGTCGATCTTGCGGGCGTAGCGGTCGAACCAAGTCGCATAGGTGTTCAGATTCTTGACTTGGGGACGGCTGCGGAAATCCTCAAGAATTTCGTTGACCTGATCAAAGTACTGCTTTGTCTTGGTACCCATGTCAACTTCAGCCACACCCCCTTCGGTGCTGGTGGCGTTGACGATTTCCCGCAGCGGATGGTTGATCAGCAGGGAGATCTGACGCAAACCAGCCGGCGAAAGCGCGCCCGACAGGCGGTACTGATTGTTATCGTGCACCAGTTCCCAGTTATCAAAGTCGTCGATCGCCATGCCTCGCTTGCCGAGGGCCTCGAGCAGGACAGCCTTGGCAACCTTGTTCAGGGCGCTGGGATTCTTCGAGAAGTCGATCTTGATCGAGCCAGTGATACCACTCTTGACAGTGACGCCCAGAGTAACCCCCTCAAGGTTGCTGAGCACATCGACTGCCGTGTCGGGGTCGATTCCCTTGAGGCTTTCAAAATCCTTGACCCGCTCCTTGATGTCGGCAGGGTCGAGTACGTGCTGCAGGTCGAAAGCGACAATCACATCGGCGTTTTCGTCTGCAAACTTCGCAGCTTGGGTCAGGTACGAACTGTGTGTACCACCGGATTTCGCCTGCGTTTGCAGCCAGCGAATCGTATTTTGGCGGTTGGCGGGAGCGATCGACGCCAGCATGTTGTCGGTCAGCTTGACGATATAGGAGTCGTTCGACAATTCGACCGTGTCATAACCATTCAGGACCGAAAGGCTCCCCTTGGTCACTTCCGCAACTTTGCTGAGGTTGATTGCGCCGCCTGTTTTTTCAAACACGCTGGTCGTCCAGAGCGGCTCCATGTATTCGAAGTCGATTTGCGAGCCGATCAGGAACTGCTTGGTCGAAGTGGGAAGAAAAGCCATGCCGGCCTTTTGTGCTTCGCGATATTTCTGCAGCCAGTTCTGGTCTGACGAAATGGCGCTTTTGAAGATCTTTTCCACGCGAATGATCGCCAAGCTGTTGGCATCGTCGGGAACCCAACGGAACAGCGGATCAACTTGGGCCTGTGCGACCAAGGCGGATTGCACGAGCGCCAGCCCCAACAGGCAACCGACCATGCGGCGACGAAACGTTTGACTTGCGGAACTCATCGTTACCTCTGAAGACTCAGATTGAGATAGGGCAGCAGACGGGCCGGGAATCCAAAACCGGGTTTGACCTCTGGTTTCCCGCTTGCCGGATTTATTTAACCCCAGATCTTACTCGAAGAAAATGCTTTGGGGGCGAATTTGAATCGCAAAACGGGCAAAAATTGAAGGTAGTCCTCCAATCGCCCCACGCCTCGGCGGCTTTGGCTGCAAGGCTTGCCCGAAAGGATCCCCTTTCCAAAACGCCGTAATCGAGCCAAGCGGCAAGCTTGGCGAAGAAAAGGGGCCGAGGGTTCCTGAGCGCACAAAAAAACCCTGCAAACGCAGGGTTACCAAGCGGAGGGCACGGGACTCGAACCCGCAACCGGTTACCCGGCACTTCATTTCCAATGAAGCCGCTAGCCATTCGCCTACCCTCCAAGAGCGAACTCCCTCCGAGCCAAACTCGGGGTGAGAGTCCAGATGCATATCGACCGCAGTGGCGAAACTCGTCCACACAGTTTAGTCCCCACCCGCAAACTTGATAAGCCCTTTCGACCGATCGCATGATGGTTCAGGCTGGGCCGGAAGTTCGCCCCCGACCGAGGCAAACTGCTTGATTTGCCGGAACCGAGGCGTTCCTCCCGAGGGAGGCGGTTGTCGTCTGCCGACCGACCGCTACGATCAGAGGTCGGGCAGCGGGGGGATCCGGCAAACGGTTACCGGTCAATTTTTCAGTCTGGCCCCGTTTTTCAGCCCGGTTCAGTCCGTTCCGCCCGCTTGAATGGCTGATTCAATCGATTTTCTGAACCTTCGAACTCAGCCTGAAATGGCTCCATGACCTCCCCCGAACCGCGAGACTTACCTGCCTTTGCTTCGGACCAGCCGCGGGCCAAGCGCGCCGCGCCAGTCGGTGGCACGAGCAGCTTTTCTTTGTTCTCGTTGATGGTCTTGTTGACCAGTGTTGCTTTTTTTCTGGTCGTCAATGAATGGAACAGCCTCGTCGCCTTCATCGGCACGCTGCTCGTAGCACCGGCATTGGTCCGCACGACGATCCTCGCCGATCGCCGACTTCGCTCGGGGCGACCATGGAGTGTGCTGGAGAAGTTGCAATCGTTTGCCTGGTCACTTCTGGCCGTCCTCGCCACCGCGCTTGTCGCACTGCTGGCGTTTGCCCTGGTCAGCCTCTTGTTCGGCGTTCTGGGCCTGCTGTTCGGCTGGGCAATGGGAATTGAGGGACTGGAGGTCGACTCTGCCGTCGTTGGCACGGCGGGCGGGATGATCTGGGGGATGGGCGCGGCCTTACTGACCGCGACCTACCTCGTTTGGCGGTACTGGTTCCCGGAAGAGTAACCGTCCTCCACCGGGCAGCAGTCACCGAGGGCCCTCTTCGGGCGAAGCCGGCGAGAGTCTACCGTTCTCATTCCGCCTTCCGCCTCAGGATTCCAGTTTTACCGGATTCCCAGTTTAATCGTGGGCCATCTTTCCGCTGATCAGCGCGATGAACTCGGCGTTGGTCTTAAAGCGCCCCAGTTGCTTGGTCAGCTGTTCCATCGCTTCGACATGATGCATGGAAGTCAGGGTCCGACGAAGCATCGTGACTGCGTGCAGCGTATCGGGCGAAAGCAGCACTTCCTCGCGGCGGGTGCCCGATTGGGAAATGTCGATGGCTGGCCATACTCGCCGATCGGCGAGTTTGCGATCGAGAACCAGTTCCATGTTGCCGGTACCTTTGAACTCCTGAAAAATCAGTTCGTCCATGCGGCTGCCCGTGTCAATCAGGGCTGTTCCGACGATCGTCAGTGACCCCCCCTCCTCGAAGGCTCGCGCGGTGGCGAAGAGTTTCTTGGGGATATCCATCGCCTTGATATCGACGCCACCCGACATCGTTCGACCAGTGTTGCCGACCCATTTGTTGAAAGCTCGAGCTAAACGTGTAATCGAGTCCATCAACAGGAACACATCGCGGCCCATTTCCGCCAGCCGCTTGCAACGTTCGATAATCAGCTGGGAAATCCGGACGTGGCTTTCGATGTCTTCATCGAGGCTGCTGGCGACGACTTCCCCATTGACGTTCCGACGCATGTCGGTGACCTCCTCGGGGCGTTCGTCGACGAGCAGCACGATCAATTTGCAGTCGGGGTGATTGGTCGCAATGCCGTGGCTGATGTGCTGCAGCATCACGGTTTTACCGCTGCGGGGAGGAGCGACAATCAGGGCGCGTTGGCCTTTGCCCAGCGGAGTGAGCAGGTCCATGACCCGGGTCGTCAGCGGAACCTGGCCAGTTTCCAGTTGGAACCACTCGGATGGATTGACTGGAGTCAGCTGATCAAAACTCTTGACGTTCAGGTAATCCTCGGGGTGCATCCCGTCGACGTCGATAATCTCCCGGACCCGCGGGCCCTGGTTGCGGCGTCCGGGCTGGATCATGCCTCGAATCATTACGCCGGGGCGAAGACCGAACTTTTCGATCATCGTGCCGGGAACAAACGGGTCGGATCGTTCACGGGAATAATTGTTTTCCGGGCTGCGCAAAAAGCCGTAGCCATTGGGATGCATCTCCAGCAGCCCAACACTTTCAAACAAATCGGGATCGGGAAGTGGCTCCACGAAATCAACTTCGCCGTCGATCGAGCGATCAAGGCCGGTGTCGAGATCGTCGACTGGACGTTCGCTCAGTGTCCGCTCCTGGTAGGCTCGGTCGGAGGAATGGCCACGGTCGCGGCTGGCGTAACTGCGACTGCGTCCGGCGGGACGGTAGCCGTGTCGGTCGCTCCGCTGACCCCGATCGCCCCGATCACTGCGATCACTGCGGTCGCCTCGGTCGCTGCGGTCGCCCCTGTCACTGCGGTCGCCCCGGTCACTGCGGTCGTGCCGTTCACCCCGATCGCTGCGATAGCCACCGCCATCGGAGCCACGTCGGCGAGAGCCTGAGCGGCCACCACCGCCGCCGCCACCACCGCCACCACGTGAGCCACCGGGACCTCCGCTGGAACGTCGCGATCCGCCGCCGGAGCCACCACTCGATCCGCCGCTGGAGCCACCGCCAGAACCACCACTGGAACCTGAGGAGCCACGCGGACGAAAACGCTTTTTTGCCATTCCACACCCAATCAAAGAAGTAACTGTGTTTGCGAACTCACTGATGATCAAAATCGAAGTGAGAAAAATCGAGACATCCAGTTTCAGCTGCCAACAAATTCAACAGCCGGCCGGATGAAGCTCCAGTAGCCAGCAGGACAAGATGTCACGCTGGTGATTCTGACTGAAGCGAACAAGTCTCCCGAGGAGACGGTTTAAACCTTTCCTGTGGTAGTTTTCAAAACGCCCCGCGCGAGAAGCCGTTCAAATGCCCGCGAGACAATCAGTTCAAAATACCGACGCGATCCCTACCGCTTTTTTGGATTGCAGCCGGACTTGGATTGCAGCCGGATTTGGATTGCAATCGCCGCGAGTAAACCCGAGCGAAAAGGCTCGAGTTGTCTCCGCCTTCCGGACCTGCGAATCGCTGGACCGGCGAATTGCTCGCCGATGGAAACTGCAACGGAATGTTTCGGAATGACACGCCGGCCACGGGGTAGAAATCCTTTTCCAACTCAGGTGTTCAGCACCAGATCGCCAGGTCCCGAGGAAGGGAACTGGTCGAACTCCTGTTCCTGCCCTCCCGCAATCCTGCGGTCACCGGGTGGAAACAGTCGATGGCATCGAGAGCGATAGGAATCGCCCGGCCACCGATGAACTGAATCGCCTGTTGACGAATATCAAACGGAATAACCAGAACGCGTTGCAAAAGCAGTGAAAGCGACATGCCGGTTGCATTTCCCGGAGGGCCCGGAAATTTCCCCGGAGGACCCGGTCGGACACTAACCTTCACAGGTTCGCCACCATTGGCTCAGCCGATCCGGCTGGCTCCTCTTTAACCAAAGAGCCGGGAAACGTGATGTTTGCCCCGGCCGGTCCAAAGAGAAATCGCAGTCGCTGCGGTTCAAATCTGAGAAACCAATTTTCGCGAACCAGAAACTGACAGAAACCCAACGCTCGGGCGACTGATTCAGACTGCAAGCGAAGCTGTTCGGCAAGCGAGCCGAAATAGCCAGCTTTTTCCAGTCTTGAGCGAGCGCCAACGGTTCGAGTAGGACTCAATTCGCCGGGCACTTACCGAGCTGGAATCACGCGAAACAAACTGAATCGAACACGCCTCGAGACGGTCGCGCCGAAAGGCGAACACGCCATAAGACATGGAACCGAGGCAGGAATCCTTCGCGAACGGAAAGTTGCCGAAAACCGAAGGAGCTCGCTCTCTTTTTCAAGCAAGCCCGAGCGTTCCGATCAACTTTCCCAATCAACTGAACAAGGTCGCGCAACTTAACAAGGTCGCGATAAAGCTCACCAATAACACTTCAGTGGCTGCCCAAATCTCAAAACACCGGAATTTCCAAGCCCTTCACCAATCCGAACGTTTTAACGGTTCGACAGGAGGGGGAAACTCAAGGGTGATTAGGTCTCGCAAGTCGGAAGGGCGGTTTTCAATTCCCGGCCGATTGCAGAAACAATCGCCGCTCATTGACGAAATCCGGCTGTCCGTTGGTTTAAACCGAGCAATTCCAGAGCTCTATCAGCAAAAATCCGCATTTTGCGAGTTTGATTGCTTCGGAGAGCCCGAATCATCGACCACCAAGAGCGTCGAACGCATCGGGAGAGATGCACTTCGATAGATACACTGCGAAGTTCACTTCGAGAGATTCAATGGGCAGCTGGCGGTAGCTTTTCCGAACCAGCTGTGAGAGCTGAGCGCCAGAGAACTCGAGATTTGAGCTCGCTGGCGAAAGAAACAACGCGTGGAAATATAACGCAGGCGGAAAACGTTGTCAAGGATTTGAACCTAGCGACGCGAGACTGAAGCCAAGACCCGGGAGCTGGCGCCTTCGGTCGGGGAAAACGGATGCGCTGAATCCTCGAACGGGTATTAACGCGGCGGCCGAGCTGACCTGCTTGGGGCACGATTCTCGTTGCTTTGGCCGTCGCTCGGGCCCTTGGTCCGCCCCCGTGGGACCTTGCTGGGGGCCCCTCGCCTCCCGACTTTAGCGGAAGATTTTACCCAATCGTCAAATTTTGACGGGGCTCCGGCCGATACCAATGAAGGACACCCGGTTTCTCACTCATTCTCAGGACCGTTTCTGATGAAATTCCAATGCCAGCAGTGGTTTGCTGTCGCTTGCCTGGCCGTTTGGGCTGGGTTGGGCGCCCCAGCCTTTGGGCAAGAAATTCAATGGGCGGCCGACTTGGCGGCAGCAAAAACCGAAGCGGCTCGGCGGAACAAGCCGATTCTGCTTCACTTCGGGGCCAGCTGGTGTCGGCCTTGTCAGGAAGTACCCGGTCAGAATCGATTACGACCAAAACCCGCAGCTCGCGGCTGAATTCGGGGTCAAGAGTCTACCCACAGACGTTGTGGTCACGACCAGCGAAAAAGTGATTCAGAAGCGGAACAGTCCGACCGAGGCGAGCGCGTACGTCGCGATGCTGGCCGAGATTGAACGAGCCCAAGCGGCGCTTGCAAACGGCGGGCAAGCGGTGCTGAACGAAAAGAACCAACTGGCAGAGAGCTGGGAAAAGAGCCGGCCTCGGCCGGATGGATCCAATGGTTTGACTCCGTTTGACCAGCAACGGCCGCTGGCACCCGGGCCGGGAACGACAGCTCCGCCACGCGCGAGTGCGCCGACTTTTAATGGGCTCGCGGAGGGCAATTCACCCTCACCGAACGGCACTCCACTTGCGACCGTGACTCCTCCGCTCACTGCCGAGGCCCGTCCTTCAACCGCATTCAAACCCGCATCTCCAAGCAGTCCCTCGGCGGAAGTTCCGCAAAAGGTGACGAACCCGTTCGCAACCCCATCGGCCAGTGCCAGCCAGTCGGCCAGTCCCAGTCAGTCAGCCAGTGCCAGTCCTAACGAATTCGGAACGCGGAACTCGTTCGCCGCCCAGGCTCCGCCTGTGCCATCGCCGCCAGCAGAGGGCACAGGGCAAGCAGTAGAGGGCAAAGGGCAAGTCGTGCTGACCGGTGCCACCAGCTCAGACCCGTCCTTGGCGCTCGAGGGAGATTGCCCGGTGACACTGCTGAAGGAAACCAAATGGGTCAAGGGTGACGATCGGCTCGGTGCCGTCCATCGGGGCCGCATCTACCTGTTCGCCTCGGCCGAAGCCCAAGCCGAATTCCTTCGCGATCCTGATCGGTACAGCCCTCTGCTCGCCGGTTTCGATCCAGTGACTTTCCACGAGCAGGGAAAGCTGAGCGAGGGTAAAAAAGCCCACGGCGTTTTCATGACGCTCCATGGCAAGCAGCAAGTGGTGCTCTTTGAAAGCGAGGAGACGCGCGGAAAATTCCGCACCAATCCACTCATCTATTTGGATGCGATTCGAATCGCAACGGAGAGGGTCGATGGCAAGCAGTGATTGCCGGTCATCGAATTGAAAGCGTTGGCAGAGAGAGCAAACGCCTTGTGTGCGGCGGGATCCGCTATTTGCCGTAATCAGGAATCTTCAGAGGCTTTCCCACTGGAAGTTGAATCGGGCTTTCCAGCTGGTCTTGATTGGCCAAATAGATGTCGAGGTAATAGTCCGCTTTGCCATAATACTTCAGCGCAAGGGCCTGCAGCGTGTCCCCAGGCCGCGTAACGTGGATGCGGAACGAGTCCGTATCAACATCCGCTTTGCGAAGGTTGGACGGATTGACCGGAACGAGCTCTGAGGTCGCGAGTCGGGTGGGCGCAGAGGGAGCGGGAGCGGTCGCTGGCTGGGGAACTTTCCCGGCAATTTCGCTTTCCGGCTTCACGCCCTCGGCAGGGATCGGACTCGTCGTGGGGGGCTTGAGCAGGACCGACGAGAGCGGAGCGGTCCACGGGTCAGAGGCCGGTTGCTCAGCGGCCGGAAATTTTGTGCCTGCCACAATCGGGTCGAGCGGGTCGCTTGGTCCAGCTGTGCGATTGGTGAGTTCGCCGGCTGGCTGAGCCGGGTTCCCGAGCAAGGGCGGGGGTGCGGTCAGCGGTAACATCGGGCTGGGCCGCTCGCCATCCGTGCCGGCTGTATTGGAGGAATTCGACCAACGCGAGAAATCAGGCTGCACGACCTTTCTCTCCAGCACGGTCTGGCTTGTCTGCGGATCGAGTTGACCTTCAGCAGAGCGTTCGTTGCCAGACGCGGGGAAGCGAGCATTCGACTCATCGGTTCCCGTAAGCGGGCTCGTGGGACGACCAGCGGTTGATTCAGCGATCGCCAGCTGTGAATTCGATGGTGGAGAGTTTGCGGCAGAAGAGCTGCCTTGCGCTGAGCCTTTTTCCGGGCCAGAATGCCAAACGAGGTCTTCGTGCTCCAGCATCGGCTGGTTACTCGAGGTCTTTTCGAGGTCGCCATGTCGCCGCTGCATGACTGAGCCAAAGAAGAACGCTCCGGTCAGGGCGGTCGCGCCAATCAGGATTTGAGCCACTTGTCGGTTCATGCGTGCGGGTCCGGAGCGTTTCTGCGGACGGAAATAGGATCAAGACTGGCAAGCGCGGATGCGCTCGCGGTAATTATGCGGTCTTGCCCTGGCGGTTTTCGGGGAAACTCGAATCAAAGCAACGGTTTTGGGAAAAGTGGGCGAAGGTCGTGCCCGCTGGAAGGACTGGCGAAACTTTTTCGCGCAGGAAGAGTTGCCTGGTAGTCACGACCTTGCTGGCTCGGAGAGTGCCGAAGTCAAAGAGTTCGGTCGGCACACTGGCGAGGATCCGACATTCCCTCAGCGGCCTGGCACTGGCTGCCGTTGAACCCTGCTGCCTGCTCCCCCTTTGCTTCCCGCCCCCCGTCCCACCCAATGCGGCCTGGGTGTCAGGCGACTGGTTGTCGTCACCGAACGCTGTACCTGATGGGGTGAAATCCTTCTCGTTCTGCTCGAACCGAACCATCGGGAAGCCTCCAGCCACTACTATGGCTGCGGCAGGTTGGACTAGACTGAAGCCTCTCGCACAATCGCGCTCCCCTGCCCCGCGGACCTTTTACGTCTTCAATCATGATCCAACGCCCTGAATTGATGAGCCCGGCCGGACATTGGCCTCAACTGCAGGCGGCCATCGAGGCTGGCGCGGATGCGGTTTACTTTGGATTGAATCACTTTTCAGCCCGCGCCAAGGTTGGATTTGAGCTGAGTGAGTTGCCAGAAATTCTGCTGACACTGCATCGACGCGGCGTCAAGGGTTTTGTCACGTTCAATACGCTGGTGTTCGAACATGAGCTGGAGTTGGCGGAAGAGGCGATCGTTGGACTCGCCGAGGCGGGCGTTGATGCCTTGATCGTGCAGGATTTGGGAGTCGCCCGACTGGTCCGCGAGGTCGCTCCCAAGCTGCCGATTCACGGCAGCACCCAGATGTCGATCACTTCGGCTGAGGGCGCAGAGTTGGCGCGTCAATTCGGTTGCAGCCGCGTTGTGTTGGGCCGCGAGTTAAGTTTAAAGGACATTCGGAAGATTCGAGAACAGACAGACTTGGAGCTGGAGGTTTTCGTTCACGGAGCATTGTGCGTCTCATACTCGGGGCAGTGTTTCAGCAGCGAGGCTTGGGGAGGAAGAAGTGCGAACCGGGGGCAATGTGCCCAAGCCTGTCGCCTGAGCTATGACTTGGTCGTCGACGGGGATCGGCGCGATTTGGGAGCTGCCCGCTATCTGCTTTCGCCGGGGGATCTCTACGGTCTTGAGCAGATACCGGAGTTGGTGGAGTTGGGTATTGCCTGCCTTAAAATCGAAGGACGATACAAGGAGTCGGAGTATGTCGCCCTGACGACTTCAGCCTATCGCCAGGCGATCGATGCGGCGTGTCGGGGAGAGCGGTTCCAGCCCCCGAGCGACTTGCGCCAGGACTTGGAGCAGATTTATTCTCGAGGTTTGGGCCCCTGGTTTCTCAGCGGGATTAACCATCAGGCGGTCGTTCAGGGGCGGGCTCCCCGGCACCGCGGCGTGCTTGTCGGGAAGGTGATCGAGGTCGGCCCGGATGGAGTACTTATCGAGTCTCGAGTCGCGCTGCGGCGCGGCGACGGGTTGGTATTCGATGCGGCCGATCGGCGGAGTCCGGAGTTGCCCGAGCAAGGTGGATTTTTGTTTGACGTCCGCCCTGCGGGCAACGACCCTGCACGGGTTTGGTTAGCGTTTGATCGCGAGCGGGTGAACTTGCGGGAAATCGCGAATGGAGATTTGGTCTGGCGAACGCACGACCCGCAGCTGGTAAAGCGCTTGAAGACATTTAATGAAAGCCCCGACCCGACTTATACCCGGCCGGTAAACGTCCGGGGTTGGGCGAAGGTTGGCGCGGCGTTGCGACTGGAGCTCAGCGACGAATCTGGTCATCAAATTGTCGTCAGCGATATCCAAATGCTCGAACCGGCGAAGTCGCAGGGAACGGGACTTGAGCAGGCCCGGCAGCAGTTGGGCCGCTTGGGGGGGACTCCCTTTCACTTGGGTGAGTTTACCTGGGAGACGGACGGTACAGCCTTTGTGCCGGCGAGTTTATTGAATCGCTTGCGGCGCGAGGCGATAGAGAAGTTGCTCGAGGCGCGGGGGGCCCTGCCAGCCCATGCCCGAGTCAACCCCGCTGCCGGAACGGAGTCGCGGGTAACGCGTCTCCGGCATGACGTTCTGGCGAAGTCCGGCCCCGAAGCGACGCATCGGGCAGAGACGCGGCTGCATTTGCTCGTGCGGAATGATGAACAATTAGGAGCCGCGATTGGGCTGAAGCCCGCCTCGATTACGCTCGACTATCTCGAGTTGTATGGTTTGCGACCTGCCGTCGAGCGGGTGCGAGCGGCCGGGATCGAGCCCCGCGTGGCGAGTCCGAGAATGCTCAAACCGGCTGAGCAGAAGGTCGTTCGCTTTTTGCTTTCATTGGAGTGCCCGATTCTGGTGCGATCCGGGGGACTGCTGTACGAGCTTTCGCGGCTTGAGCCAGCAGTGCGTCCCGAGCTGTACGGTGATTTCAGCTTGAATGCGACCAACACCTTGGCCGCAGCCGCGCTTCTGGAACTGGGACTGCGGCGGTTGACGCCCGGCTACGATTTGAATGCTCAGCAGTTAGTCGAGCTGGCGCGAGATTTGGGGCCGGAGCGGATTGAAGCGGTGATTTATCAGCACCTGCCGATCTTTCACACTGAGCACTGCTTGTTCTGCCGATTTCTCTCCAGTGGTACCGACAGCTCCAACTGCGGTCATCCCTGTGAAAAGCACCGGGTTGCAGTCCGTGACGCCGAGGGGCGCGAGCATCCGCTGCTGGCTGATGTCGGTTGTCGGAACACGATGTTCAATTCGGAAATGCAGACAGCCGCCGCGCACATGGAACTGTTTCTGCGCAGTGGGCTGAGGGACTTGCGGCTGGAATTCGTGCATCAGACAGGTGCCGAATTGGAACTCGCCGTCCGGGCCACGGGCAGTTTTCTGGCTGGGCAAATTTCGGCGAGCGAACTGGAGGGGCAGTATCGCCGAACCGGCCCTGGAACCACGCAGGGAAGTTTGTTCGTCCCCAAAGACTTCCGCCAACTTGTGCAGTTGAAATGAGATGCCCGCGGCGAGAGACTCGGCTACTTTTCCGAGCGATCGAGCCAAAGGTATTGGCTGGCCCGCCGCGCCAGTTTCTGTTCGATCATGCCGGCGATCTCGTTGCGGACCAGGTCTCCCTTGGAGCCTGAGAGCAGTTCAGATCCCACGCCGCCGCCGGGTACGACTTTGAGGCTGTAGCGGACTTGAGCCCAGCGGTCGGACGCGTCCGCTGCCGGAGCCGGACCGAGGCCTTTGACCAGGACTGTTTCGAGTGCGGCGGCGTCCCGCTCGGATTCCTCGTCGCGCGAGTCCCAGAAGAGGGCTGTGGTCAGGCCGTTAAATTTAGGCTCGCTGAATAGCGGCGTCTTGACCAGCGCGCTGAGATTGAAGGTTTCGAATTTGCGGACGGGCGAGAGCAGAATCAGCAGCTTGACGTCCTGTCCCTGCTTGAGTCCCTTGTACGGGGGCCATTGCCAGTCGGCAGCTGACCAGCTGGCGGCGAGGGCCGCGGATTTCCCGCAGGCGACGAGCGTGAGCATCTCCAGATTCAGCTCGCCGGCATTATGTCGTTCCTTGAGGAACCGTTTGCAGGCCTCAAGATCCTCCGCCGCGAGCGGAATTTCGTTCTTGTTGAATTGAGCGGCGTCCAGCCGTTTGCTGCTGCCAACCAGCGTCCTGCTCTCTCCGTGGCCACGCAGGTCGGGAACGAGAACGGCACATCCCAGTTCTCGCTGCAGATGCTGTGCCAGTGGAAGCAGCGTCGAGCGATCGGCTCCCCAGTCATGGACGAGGATAATTGGAACGGTGTCTTTTTGGTGCGTGCCGGCCAACCACGTGCAGACCAGATTGACCGGCGCCGAATTGACAAGATTACCCGTGACCTTGGTTTGCAGCGTCAAGTCGCGCGCCGGCGGAAGTTCCTCCGCTTTCGGTTTGAGGCTCGCGGTTGCGGGTTTGGCTGGATCGTCCGCCGTGGCCGCTTGTTGCCCGAAAAGAGAAGCGGTTTGAGCGGGCGGCATGGTGCTGATCGCGCACCCGGTGGCTGTGATGATTGCCAGCCTGACAACCGCTGCGGGCAATGTTGACCAGCGATGGGGAGCTATCGACGACGAGGCAAACAGCGGAATCGAGGGCATGCCAAGACCTCAAGGGCGGAGGGGTGGGAGCTGCGGCAACCGCAGGGAGCCTGCACGAATTGTACCGCTTGATGACTCTAAAGCAGGGGCGGGTTGCAGCCTGTCCAAAATAGCAGGCAGCGCCGAGTCGCACCTGGGCTGGGCCGAGAGCCCGCGGGGCTCAGTCTTACTGGGCCGGGCTTCCCGGGAGCGTAAGTGGACACTTGGCTGGTGAATTCCGCTGGAATTACGGAGCAGCAGGTGCCGGCTGGCGCGACCGTGGGAAAAGGGGAAAGTCGCCGCTGAGTTTGTCGGAATTCGGAAAACTGGCCGCTGTTTTGCCCAATGTGAATTGCTTTCAAATCAATTCAGTTGGAAAATCAAGGAGATGGGGGAGAATTCAGAAAGGGCGGACCCTCTCGGCTAAGGCTGGCGGGAGTGCCGATTTGCTGGTGTGCTCGAAGGCAGGTGCGGGGCAGAAGGATGATTCCCTGATCAGCGTTCTCTGGTCGGGGAAAGCGAGCGGGTCTCAACAAACGTGGCAGGGATTTTGTGGCAGGGACTATGTGGCAGGGATTAAAGCGTTGGTGGCAGGTTCGAACCCGCTCCTACGACACGCCGTTTGACAACGAGGTGCCGTTTTGGATCGTGAGTCTCACGTTCCACTTGGTGTTGTTGCTATTGATGGCCAAGATTCTTCTCCCCTCGGCCGAACAGCGCAAGGTTCAACTGCTGGCTGTTCCCGATGAGCCCGCGGAGCTGGAACAGACTCTGCCAGAAGTCTCGTTCAACCCTTTGGAGCAGTCGGAACTGGGGGCTGACAGTTTTGATGCGGCGGACCTTGCCGCGGAGCAGACCCGCGAAATTGAAATGGAGTTGGAGCAACGCAATCCTGTCGAAGTTGCCAAGCTCGAGTCCGTGGTCGGTGAACTGCTGTTGAATGATGCCTTCGATCAGGCTTCGGCTGACAATCTGCAATCACTTGCGACCAAGGGGACAGTGGGGCAAGCAGTTGCGGGAGCGGCCGGTGCCGTCGACCGGATCACGCAGGAGATTTTGCTCTCGCTGGACGAGCGCCCGACGCTGGTCGTCTGGTTGTTCGACCAGTCGGCGAGTTTGATGCAGCAGCGCGAAGAAATTGCCCAGCGATTTGAGCGCGTCTACAGCGAATTGAAGATTCTTGCCGAAGGGGGCGCGGAACAGTTTAAAAAACACGGCGATGAGCCGCTGATGACCCAGGTCTACGCGTTCGGCAGCACGTTTAACCGAATGCTCAAGGAGCCGACCAGCGATGTCGCCCTGATGCAAGAGGCGATCGGTCGGATTGAACGGGATGATACCGGGATCGAGTACGTCTTCTCCGCGGTCCTTCAGTCGGCCACTGATTTTCAGAAATTGCGGAAGGTAAATCGTCTGACGGGCGCACGCGAACGGAACGTGATGATCATCGTCGTCAGCGATGAGGCGGGAGACGACGTCAATCGGCTGGATGAATGTGCCACCTTCTGCAGCAAGTGGGAGATTCCGGTTTACGTGATTGGCGTACCGGCCCCGTTCGGGCGCGAGGAAACGCGGGTCCGATGGGTGGACCCCGACCCGGAATACGACCAGACCCCGCAGTGGGCGCTCGTTTCCCAAGGTCCCGAAACGGTCATGCCGGAGCGAGTGGACCTCGACTATGTCGGAGGAGGCTTTGAAGAGTTGGAAGAGATCGATTCAGGATTCGGGCCGTTCGGACTGACCCGGCTTGCCTATGAGACGGGTGGAATCTACTTCGCAGTCCATCCCAATCGGGAGATTGGGCGCGCGATTCGGCAGAGTGAGACGTCGAATTATTCCGCTTACCTCCGGTATTTTTTCGACCCCGAGGTGATGCGGCGATACAAGCCGGATTACGTTTCTCGACAAACCTACATGGAGCGGTTGATGGCAAACAAGTGCCGTCAGTCCGTAGTGCAAGCAGCTCAAGTGTCCCGGATTGGAGCGCTTCAACCTCCCTTGCTGGTGTTTCCCAAGCTGGATGAAGCGGCGTTTACCAACGCGGTCAGTCAGGCCCAGCGGGCTGCGGCACTGCTCGAGCCGAAGATGAATCAGCTGTACGAAATCCTGAAGCTGGGCGAGCAGGATCGCGATCAGGAAATCTCACCCCGTTGGCGGGCCGGATATGACTTGGCTTATGGTCGCGTGTTGGCCGGCAAGGTGCGGACTGAGGCATACAACGGAATGCTCGCCATGGCCAAGACCAAGCTCAAGTTTGCTGACGAGAAGAACAACACCTGGGTCTTGCAGCCTGCCGACAGCATTGAGACGGGGAGTCAGGCAAAAACGCTGGCCGAGAAGGCTCAGAGCTATTTGCGGCGGGTGGTGACCGAACATCCGGGGACCCCTTGGGCGATGATGGCCGAGCGGGAACTGGCGACTCCACTGGGGTGGACCTGGAAGGAGCATTTCACGCCGCCCCCTGAACCACCGCAGATGGCCATGAACCAGCCGGATAATCCTCCGCCGGGCGTGCCGAATGTCCCTCAGCCCCAACCGCTGGCAATGCCGAAACCGAAGCGGCCGCCGCCCAAATTGTGAACCGGCCGTGTGACTCGGAGTGACCGCCCCCAGCCAATCGAGCGGGGAGGCTGAGCGAGCGGGGCGAATCAGGGACAGGCTGGCTCGGGCAAGCAACCGGCCAGTCAGCGATAGCTTCCCGGGGCTGGTTCCTGGGCGAGTCGAGGCGAGCCGGGAGGACCCGATTCAACCGACTGG
>JAJTFE010000082.1 GCA_021298375.1 Blastopirellula sp.
GTTTCCAGTGCCATGGGCAGCAGCTCGCTTTGCTCGGTTGAAACACTCGGCTCTCTCGCCAGTCTGAAAGGACGACGAGGGAGAACACTCGACTCGGGGGACAGCAAGGCAGACTCGCTCACCGTCACCGCGAACACGAAATTTGAAACTCAAGAATCTTTCCGCAGACTGATTTGCTCCCGCAGGTGCAGCCACTTGTCTGCCCACCAGTGCCGACGAACATAACTTTTCATGCGTCGCTGCACCTCTTCATTGGAAGGGACGTAGCCCAACTCCTGACGACGCAGGCGATTGGACTCTTGCAAGCCGGTGCTCGCCAGAAGCTGGCTGGTTTTCTGTGTGTCGGTGATCCGGAATGCGCCGAGGAAGTAGGGGAGCCGATGGAAGCGGGCGCCGGCCCGGCGAAACCGCAGAATCAATTCCCAATCCATCGCAAATTGAAAGTCATCATCGATCCGGGACCCACAACGTTCCCACAGATCCCGACGCCAGAACATCGTTTCCTGGGGAATGTAATCCGCCCAGCGAATTGATTCCCCGTCATGACGGGGGAGGATCCAGCGGTTAATGACGCGGTCCGCCGAATCGATCAACAAGCGATGGCCGTAGACCACATCTACTTGGGGATGGCGGGCAAAAAAACGTCCAATCCGCTGCAGGGCCCCCGGGAGCAGGAGGTCATCGGAGTTCAGCCAACCCATTACCTCGCCCTGAATTTGCTTGAACCCGCGATTGATCGCATCCGCCTGTCCACGGTCCGCAATCGATTCCCAGGAGTCGATCTGACTTCGGTAGCGCTCGAGAATCGGAACGCTCTGGTCGGAGGACCCGCCGTCTTGAACGTGGTAGGTGATCTGCGGGTAGTTCTGCTGCAAGACGCTCTGGATAGTCCGCTCCAGAAACTGCCCGCAATTGAAGTTCGGCGTTACGAGGGCAATCGAAGGAAGTTGCTCGCGGGTTGAGCCTCTCGCCGCCGGAGCTCGCGACTCGCTGGCGATCCGCAAAGCTCTGGCTGGTGGATGCCGCTGCAGGCGGAAAAGGCTCGGCGAGCGGAACTCCCGCCACCACTTGCCCCAAGGCGATTCGTTGGAGTTTCGCCAGAGCCGCTTGGCCATCGCCGGATTGCGGAGGATCGATAAACCCTCTGTGCCGAAATGCCGAACCAGCAGATTGAGCTTCTCCGCCAGCCGGGAGTTCGATTGCTTTCCGAGACTCGCCAACGCTTCCGCGAGAACCACCCGGTCGTAATCGCGCGAGGTGTGGCGGCCGAGCCCTTGGGAGGCGGCTGCCGCCCGTCCCAACCAGATGGCCCAACTGACGCTTACTCGTCCCAGCCGGGACTGCAACACGTTGATCAACTCGGCACAGGCCAGCGGCAGTTCCGCGAGTTCAATTTGGCTGAGTAACGGGTTTCCCGGCGTCACGACCCGATCCACCAGCGAGAAATCGAGGTGGCTGAATTGGCAACCCGCTTGAGCCAATCTCAACCAATGCTCAAAGGGAGCCCAGTAGTGCCAGTTGCCATCCAAGTTGCCGGCCTGTTCCAGGCTCGTTCGCCGGATGAAGGTCGCTGCCGGCAGCAAGCAAAATCGTCGCGCCAAGGCCGAACGGGTCGGCTTCCTTGGATGGAAATAATTGAGGCTCGCTCCCCTTCCATCAACCAGGCGGGCGTTGCCGTAAACTACAGAGCAGTCTGGCTGGGCGTGAAATGCTTCGACGATCCGTTCGGCTTGATCGAGCTGCAGTTTGTCATCAGGCTGCAACCAGGCAACACAGACGGCTTGGGACGTCGCCCAAAGGTGCCCCGCCTCGGCCGCCGAGGGGACTCGGACAATTTCCAATTGCCCACCAACCAGTAATTCCCTCGAAATGCCTTCTGGCCGAGCCGGCGAAGGGAATCGCTCCAGCCCCGTGGGGCTGGATTCAACAGTGCGGTTGGGTTGGACGCGTAACATTGAACTCGAGTTGAACTTTAAACCGCCGGAATTTCCTGAATCACAGTTTCCGCAATCCGACTTCACGAGTTGGAAAACGGACTCCGCGGCGGGGATGACATTCCCCTGTCGTCGAGCGACCGCTGCATCAGTTCCGGGGTCCAACCAGCGTGATCGTTTGAGTAAATCGCAAGAGAGGTTATCCGATCGAACGGGATACCCTGATCTCTGGCCTGCCGTTATCAGCAAAGCGACAGATCACGACAAGTCCAGTTTTCAGGAGTTGGCGGTGCCGCTCGCCAGTGCCCACGCTTCATCCTCATCTGCTAGCAGTGCAGCAGGGCCGGCGAGTCGCAGCGGCTGGATGGCGACAGTGCCACAGCGACAGCTGGCTCAAGGAAGCTGGTCCAAGGAAGCGGGCTCAAGGAAGCGGGCCTGGGAAAAAGTGGGCTGCGGAAACTCACCCTGCGATTGCTAATTGGGGACCAGGCTCTCGGTCAGCAGTCCGCAATGGGTGTGAAGTACTCAGGCGGCCTTGCCCAGCCACTCCCTTTGCGGAGTGATCGAACCTCCATCAACCTCGTAGACCCTGTCGGCGAGGGCCAGCAGCGATTCGCGGTGAGTGATGATCAGGATCGTTCTGAGGCCGAGGTGGGACTTCAGTGAGTCGCGGATCAGCTCTTCGCTGCGCAAGTCAATTTGGCTGGTGCACTCGTCGAGAATCAGGATTTCAGGTTCGCGGATCAAGGCGCGGGCCAGGGCGATCCGTTGCCGCTGTCCGCCGGATAAGCGATTCCCATTCTGGCCAATTTGGGTATCGAGGCCATCCGGCAGGACTTCGTGAATAAATTCCCAGGCGTGCGCCGCCCGGGCAGCCCGCTCGACTTCCTCTTCGCTGGCTTCCGGTTTTCCGTAGCGGATGTTGTAGCGCACGGACTCATTAAATAATTCGGTCTGCTGGGTCACGATCGCCACACGGCTGCGCAGATCCTGCAGTTTCAAATCGCGGATATTGACTCCATCGATCAGAATCGAGCCTCCGAGAGGATCGAAAAATCGGCACAACAGATTGGTCAGCGTGGACTTTCCTGCTCCATTGGGTCCGACAAAGGCGATCGTGGTTCCGAAGGGGATCGTCAAATCCACGTTGGAGATCACCGTTCGATCGGGCTGGTACCCAAAGGTCACGTCATGGAACACGATTTCGCGATGGGGATGGGCCAGCGAAACCGGTTGGAGTGGGTCGGCGATATGGGTGGGATGGTTCAGCAGTTTGTAGATCGCGTCTGCGGAAATCATCCCGAGATGAATGCTCGAGAAGACCGCTGCGAATTTCCGCAGCGGGTCAGTCATGCCGAGGAGCATGCCAAAGAAAGTCAGCAGCCCCTCGACACTGAGCGGCTGACTGGCAAGCGTGATGCCGAAAATCGACGTTTGTTGTTTGAGAACCAGATAAGCCCCGCAAAGGATGGCTGTGCAGAGCATCCCCACGCCTAACGCCTCAATCACCGGTTTGGAGAGCGCGTTGTAGAGGCTGAATTTCAAGGCGTATCGACGGGTGACGTCGGTGGCGGCGGCGAAACGTCGTTCCTCGACCGCTTGCATGGCGAAGGCCTGGACCGTCTGGCTGTTGTTGAGGGACTCGATCAGGACCTCGTGGAACGACAAGGACTTCTCCAAGGTCCGGTTGGCAAGTTTCTTCATCCGGCCCGAGATCCAGTACAGCAGGCCTCCTGCCAAGGGCGCGAACACGAGGCTCGCCAGCAGCAACCGCCAGTTGATCAGGGCGGCCCCCAGCACACAGGCAAAAATCTTGAGCGGCTCGCGGATCGCTCCCCCCAGCGTTCCAACCAGACCCTGCGAGAGGCCCTCGGCGGTCTGCACAATGTAGGCATTGAAACCGCTGGTGCCGATTCCCGCAAAGGTCGAACGATCAATGTGCAGCGCTTTCGCGAAGAGCCGTTCTCGAACTTCGCGCGTGATGTCGATCGCAATTCGTGAAATCAACAGTTCATTTGCGACCATCAGCAGGTTCTTGATGAGCGTAGTCACCAGCAGTAAGCCGACTATCCAGACCACGGTTTCGAAAGGGTCGTTCGGCAGATACTGAACGGCCAAGGGGCGAAACTTGAGGTACCAGGAGAGCTCGTTGGCGTGGCGAGACCGCTCTCGCAGCTCCACGGCCAGCGCCCGATCGGCTTCAGAATTGTCTCTGTCGGCGGCCTGCAACTCCCGGATCCTGGTTTCGGTCTGTTCCGCTGCTTCCTGCTCGGCGGCGATCTGCCGATCCATCCACTGCGGGATACTCTGATTGTCCAGAACCACTTGCAGAATCGGGTAGAAGGCAGCAATGTTGCCGCTCCACAGCGCCGCAATCCCAAAGGAGCAGAGTGTCGCCAGAAGGATCGACTTCCAGTAACGAAGCGAGTCGTTGAGAGCCTGAAGAAAATGTTGCATTCATGCCTCTTAAAGGCGGGAGAACCGCGGTCCGCCGACTCCAGCCCCCACGCCGGGATCGCGGTGGTCTCTCTCCGCAGCCGAATAGGGATAACAGATCTGCCGAACGGGGGTCAACCGGAGCCTTCAAGCAACGCTGCTAGCACTGGAGGTAACTTCTCTTGCGGCAAGTGGCCAGGCTGCTATCCTACGCAGCCTCGTTTTCAGGACCCTCCTCGAAAGGGGCTTGGGTTGGTTCGGTGGGGATCGTCCCCAGTTGGGTCTCCTCTCGGTAGAAGGAAGCACTGATGATCCGCGCGCTTGGAATTGGCTGGAGCCTGTTGGCGATTGCCGTCTTTGCGGGTTGCCAAAGCAATCCGACGACGGACACCTTGAATCCCTGGGCCAAGTCAACCATTCCCCCGCCGCCGACTTACACGCTGCAGGTGCCGGGTGGAGCGACTCCTCAACTCGCGGCCAATCCTCCGGTTCCGAGCACTCCCAGCATGGGGGTCAGCGGCAATCCTGCCGCTGCGGGGAACCCGGCTTATGGGGGGAACCTGGCCTATGGAGCGCCAAACACCGTCCCGTCCGGCAGCGGCCCGGTAAATCCGGCAGTCAGTCCCTATCCTTCGACGAATCCGATGGCCGCAAACCAGACGGTGCCGAACACCAGCGTGGCCGGTTCACCTGTCCCTGTGCCGAATGCCTCGACACAGAATCCGCTCTATCCGCCGTTGGCCGTTGCGCCGAGCTATCCCGGATACGCGGCCGCGCCGACTTCGAACTATCAGGTTGCATCGTCTTCCGTTTATGGAACTGGAACCGGCACCAATCGGGTGGTGAACAACGACTACAACACGACTCCCTATAATGATCAAATCGATCCCACGCGGGTCGGACTGTCCGATGCTTCGCAGATGAGGCCTCCGACCTCGACCGCCGGCTATCCCAACGATCCACGTTACGCGCAGTCCACTGTTCCCGGAGTATATGCGCCTGGTTATGGCACGGCTCCCCCCAAGCCAAGCATGCAGGGGCAAAATGTCGTGCAGGGACAGTTCAATGGCTCGGCGCCGGTTGGAACCGGTTACGCCCAAGCCGCGCCGAACTCGGCCGCCGATCCGAACCGTCAGGCAGGTTGGCAAGACGCCTCCAATTACAACCGTTGAGCGCATTGGCCTCTCGAATCTTCGGCAGCAGGTGCCTTGAGCCATGAACTCGGTCCTCGCTCTCCCCCGCTGGTTTCGGCAGCGCGGCGTTGAAAGTCGCCGCCAGCAGCAGCTTGATCGAATCCTTGCCGAGTCCCCTGCGCTCCGTTCGCTCGCTGACGACCAGATCCACAAGGCGAGTCTTGCGCTCAGGTATCGGATGCGCTCCGGAGAACCGGCCGAGTCGCTCATGCCGCAGGCGTTTGCGCTGGTCCGTGAGGCGGGCAGAAGGGCTTTGGGGATGGAGCACTTCCCGGTCCAATTACTGGCTGGCATCGCCCTCTGGGACCGCTGCGTCACCGTCATGCAGACTGGGGAGGGCAAGACACTGACGGCGACCTTGCCACTCTATCTGGCGGCCCTCTCGGGAAGCGGGTCCCACCTGGCAACAGCAAATGATTATCTGGCAACGCGCGACAGCCAGTGGATGCGCCCGCTGTACTCCCTGCTGGGCATGACTGTGGGAGCAATTACCACCGGGAGTGATCCTGCCGAACGGGCAGCTGTCTATCGCCGGGACATCACCTACACCACCGCTCGAGAATTGGGTTTTGACTTTTTGCGCGATCGCCTGCGGCAGCGGGCCAGTAACTTGGGCGGTGCGCCAGGCGTTGAATCGCTCGAGCCGCTGCAACCCAAGCTCAATTTTGCGCTCGTCGACGAAGCTGACAGCATCCTGATCGACGAGGCACGCACGCCCCTGGTTCTCAATCTGGTCGCATCCGCCGAGTTGAACCGGCGGGCCGATATGGTCCGCTGGGCCGCGTCAGCAGTCAGCCAGTTTCATCTGGATGAGCACTTTCAAGTCGAACACCAACCTCCGCAGGTCAGGCTCAACCGGAGCGGGCGGGACCTGGCCCGGCGACTGGCGGGCGGGGGAAGATTGCAAGGCTTGACGAGTATCGATTTGCAAAAGCAGCTCGAATTGGCACTGCTGGTCGAGCAGTTCTATGTCCGCGACCGGCATTACGTTGTGCGCGATGGCCAAGTAGTGATCGTCGATGAATTCAGCGGTCGCTTGGCCGAGGGACGGCAATGGCGGTCCGGACTGCATCAGGCGATCGAGGCACGCGAGGGGCTGGCGATCAGCCCCGAGTCGGGCGAGGCGGCGCGAATCACCATTCAGGCTTTGTTTGGCCGCTACCGGCATCTGGCCGGAATGACCGGCACGCTCGCCAATTCGGCGGCGGAACTGCGGGAACTGTATCGGCTCCAGGCGGCTGAGATCCCGACCAACCGTCCACCCCGAAGAGAGTCCTGGCCGACGCTCGTCTGCGGCACCGCCGCCGCCAAGTGGCTGGCGATCGCCCGCGAGGTTGCTGAAGTTCACGCCACAGGCCGACCGGTTCTCATCGGAACGCGCTCCATCGACAAGTCTGAGCTGCTCTCCGGGCTGCTGCAGACGCAGCACATTGAGCACGCCATCCTGAATGCCCGGGATCTGACGCGCGAGGCCGAAATCGTCGCCGCGGCGGGGCGCCACGGACAGGTCACTGTCGCAACGAACCTCGCCGGGCGGGGAACCGACATCCGGCTCGATGAGGCGGCCTATCAGGCCGGCGGCCTGCATGTCATTCTCAGTGAACTGCACGACTCAGCCCGAATTGACCGGCAATTGATCGGCCGGTCGGGGCGTCAGGGGGATCCGGGCAGTTACCGCTTCGTGCTCTCGCTCGAAGATGAGATTCTGAGCCAGGGCTTGAGCCAGCGGGAGGTCGCGAGGCTGCAGCGGTATGCGGCCGAATCCCCGGTGCGGCTCAGCAAACTCGAGCCCCGCTTTCGCCTCGCCCAGCGCCGGATTGAGCAGCGACACGCCCAATCGCGGAGGCTGCTGCTCTTGCACCAGCGCCAGCGACAGGAAGTCTTTTCGGAGTTAGGACTCGATCCCTGCCTCGATTGAGCGCCGGGTCAAGCTTGTCCGGTTCGCACTCCAGCCAGTAGCGGTCGTAGAGTTCGCGGAAGGCAGCGCGGATATTGCCCCGGTGGCGCTGATAGGATTCCAAGGCGACCGGTTGCCACCGTTCCGCTTCATCCGGGACGAGTTCGCAAAACAGCTCCCAAAACAGCTCGGGTGTTGTCCCAGTGCGGACCCAAACCGGCAGCAGCGGGCTGAAGCGATGGACCGTGGCGACCAGGCCCTGTTTTCGCCGGCCCGTTTCCCGGACCAGCCGCCACCAGTGCCAGCGACTCAGCTGCTCGGCGCTATCCACCAGCAAGATCGTTTCCGCAGGTTGGTCGAGACACGCATCGAGGAACCCTGCATGACTCTGGCGATCGAGCTGCGGACGAGTTCGCCAGCAGATGCGCCCGGCCGCCCGCAACCGCGTGTGGAGTTGATCGAGCAGGGTTGTTTTTCCACTGCCGTGTGGGCCGCAGATCAACCCGCGAAAGCGGAGGCCCTGCAAGGCTTGACAATGGGTCTCCCAATTGTGCAGCAGAAAACGGAACGTGAGGTTGTCGGTTCGCGCGACCGCCAGCGGATTCAGTCGGGCGGGACAACGTCCATTCCGGACTTGGCTCTGCCGGTCATCGTTCATCAGTCAGCCCCTTGTTGGCGGCTGATTTGGACTTCCTCGCCGCTGGGGCCAAGCACCAGCTCGACCAGAAGACTATCGCCGCCGGGCAGGGGAACCGCTTCCAGGCCCCAACTGAGCGAGATCAGTTTTCCCGAAAAGCTGTAAGGCGCGCCGGGAGAGCTGAATGCAAATCGCTGGCGTCCGATCGGTCCGGGACGTTCCAGGCGGCAACTGGCTACAACTTCGAGATCGCGATCTCCTTTGCCATTGGTGTACCAGAACAAGCGAAGCTCCAGGGAAGTGCAATCGACTGGCAACTCACTCCACGACAGTTCCCCGGTGATCTCCTCGCCGGGAGCGTAATGCGGAGGCTTCTGGTCGAGTTGGATGGCGATCATCGAACACCCTGGGGCAGGACGCGAAATTCATATTCCTCTTTGATGTCAGGGAACCAGGGGATGCGCCCCTGAACCTGCAGTTTCCAGACAAGCTTGTTTCGCGTTCCTTCATGACTGTGCATCGTGTCGGCAGGAATTGACAGTTGCGCGGTGCCGAAGCGAATCTCTTCGGCCGAGGTGAGTCGGCAAAGCTCCAGCGACTGAAAAACATCCGTGTCAGTTATCCGGTCGGTACCGCGGGTATAAGTCGCCTGCTCTTCCCCGACTGCCAGAATCCTGAACTCGGCGATTCGGGAAACGCGCCCTTGGACTTCCCAGGCGAGGTCCGCAGTTTCTCCCAGCTGGATCGCCCCCTCGCTGAGAGCAATTTTCACAACGGGGTTAAACAACCCAAGTAGCGAGTAGAAGAAGAAATAAATCAATCCCAAGCCAACCACAAGAAACGGAAGCAGAAACAGCAGCATGAACCACGAGCGGCCCTCGAACATTTCCCAAACGAAAAAGCTGAGAATCCCGTTCCAAAACAAGGCTGCAAAACCAGCCCCCAGCACCATGGCTCTCCGGGATATTGCCGGGGCCAACTGCTGGGGTCCGACGAATCGTTGCCAATCGACTCGCTCGGAATAAGTCGGCGAGACGCCAGCCAAATCGCTGGCCGATCGGTCCTTGCTCCGAGTCGCGGTGGACCCGGCAGAAAACTCGGCGCGGTCAGATTGAGTTTCGGGGGCACTCGCGAGCGACGAGGAAAAGCGGGCGGACGGGTTCAACTCGCCGGCAGCCGGCAATTTCGCGGCGGGCGACTTGCTCCCAAAGCCGATGTACATCAACAGAAAGCCCGCGAGGATAAACAGCAACGGAAACAGCAGGCTGAACCAGAGGCTGAAGACGAAGAAACTGCGCAGCAGGACCGCTTTANNGCTTTATCTGGCTGGGCCGGGTCGTAATAGCAAGGATGCTTCGAGCCAATCGGATATCGCGCGACGATTTTCTTCGCGCCCTTGCGACTGCCGCCCCCACTGAAAAAGCTGTATCGATTTGCCGACTGAGTCCGGCCGTTGACCTGATACTCGTAGCGGATCGCAGGGACGTAGGAGGTACTCTCGTCGCCCTGGACCTCCTCGATCTGCGATTCGACAACCGTGCACTCGGTCGTCACCCAGCTTTGGGATTGCCAGTGTTGCCACAGTGGAGCTAACGCCGCGAGCCAGAAAACGAGGCCGCCCACAGCCGAAAAAAACAGCCCGAGCAGTCCGACGATCCAACCTCCTCCTTTGGTTGTCGGTTCCGCGCTGGAAATCGGTTTACGGTTCATGCACTGCTCCGCGGGGGATCCAAGTTGCGAACGTGACCTCGGCTCAGCAACGAGGCCGGGTCACTGGTACAGTTCGGGGAAGATCTCCTCCGAGAGGTCCAGCCGCTTGAGCAGCGTGCGGGTCCGCGCCAGAAAATCGAATTTGAAGTTGGCCACCTGCTGCTCGCTGATGCCGAGAAGTTCAGCGACCTCCTTGTTCGCCAAACCCTCCACAACCAAGAGTTCGCTGCACTTGAGCTTGAGCCAGTCGCCTTTTTCCTGCCACCGCGCGACCTGATCGCGGAGCGCCGCAATCAACGCTTCTTCCTCCAGTTTGCGGCGTTCGGTGCTGCGGGCAATGCTGCTGGCCGGTCGCGCTGAGCCGGCCAAGTGCCAACCACCGCTGGAGTCCTCGCTGGTCCCCATCGGAATCGCGGGACGACGGCCCTCGCGGCGGAGGTGATCAGTCAGCTTGAAAGCGCAAATCGAAAACAGGTAGTTCTCCAGCGAGCGGCTGCTGTCGTAATTGGGCAGGCTGTTGAGGAAACCGATGAAGGTTTCCTGAACGATGTCCTCGCTGGCGCTGCGGTTGGAGAGCCGGCTGTCGACGTAAGCGAGAAGCCGGCCCTCAAAACGATCGACCAGCTGTGTCCAGGCATTGCTGTCGCCAGCCCGGATTTGGGCAATCAGTTCGGCTTCCGAATCGAGCGGGTTACTCATGGTTGCATCAGCCTTGCGGCATTTTTTCGGCGTTAATCGGCGGGCCGCTCGATGCCGCGGAGGAAAGAATCCAACCGGGAGTCGCCATCCTGCTGGGCTGGTTGGTGGATTTTGAGGTCGCTGCCGACTTCAATCGAAACTCCGCCGTCCACCGGGTTGCAGGGCGACTCCCCAAAATTCAGGTCCCCAATAAAGCTGACTTGCCTGGGACTGGTCACAGCCAATTCATCCAGGGCGCTGAGCGAAATCGACTTCTGGGGAGTCACCTCGAGCGGAAAGTCGTCCAGAACCAAGCCCGATTCAGCGGCGCTGGGAGGCTGGCTGGATTGTTTGATTGCCGGCTGGCTGGATGCGGCCTGCGGTCGCGGTGCGGAGCTGCTTGGCGGACTGGAATCGCGGACTTTGACCGGCTGTCCGGGGGAGACGGACACCGACATGGTCCCGGCCACTGTCGAGTCGAATTGCGGGGCAGCGGGAGCGGTGCGCCGCGGCGAACTCAAGGGAGTGAAATCGATCGCTTCCGTTTTCAACTGGTCGGCATCGGCCGCAGCTTGATTCCCACGACCGGTTTGAGCGACGACTTTTTTCGCCGGCTGAGATTGAGCCTGCGGATTCAATTGATACTCTGCCCGGAAAGTGATCGTCCCGACGGTGACCAGTTCCCCGGGTAGGAGGGGTTGCTCAGCGGTGATTTTATAGTTGTTAACGTAGGTTCCGTTGAGCGAGCCGAGGTCGCGAATGTAAAGCCGTCCCTCCCGTTCGCGAATTTCGCAGTGGCGCCGACTGATAAGTGCCAACGGAACTTTGAGCGTCGCTTCCTTGCCGCGGCCGATCACCGCCGGCAACTTGAGTTTGACTTCCTGAGATTGGACCTCACCACCGACGACGACCAACTTGGCTTGCAACATCGAGCGAGTCTCCGCTTGAAACAGCCGGGAAGCAGGGGGGATCAGACGAAATCCGCAGAGGGCCCGGATCGGGGAATATTGTGAAGTCAGAACGCGGAGGAAAAAAGGTGGCAGGGGGGATTCACCGGTTCAGTCGGGAAGTTGGCTGGTTTGAACACGCCGCCAGCGGACGCTCCTTTAAACCGGGCTTTTTAGGCGGTGACCTTCGCGGCCCGGCTACCTGATCTTCCTTGGCTTCCTGGTCAACATCGCCGGACTGGCAGGTTTGGACCGCCGATCAAAACGGGAGTTGCGGACGGAACCGGGCAGCGGCCGGCGTTTCGCAAACTCTCCAATCCGCGATTTTTTCGTCGGAACCTGAGCT